>NZ_VOZS01000002.1:0-313821 GCF_013419675.1 Acinetobacter sp. YH12069
AGCTGTCGGAGCTGTCGGAGCTGTCGGAGCTGTCGGAGCTGTCGGAGCTGTCGGAGCTGTCGGAGCTGTCGGAGCTGTCGGAGCTGTCGGAGCTGTCGGAGCTGTCGGAGCTGTCGGAGCTGTCGGAGCTGTCGGAGCTAAATTTAGCGGGTTCCAACGGAACTGACCATCATTCATTTCACTTATTTTACCAATACCGGGAAATGGTAAATGTGCAAATGCGACAAAAGTTTGCTCTTGAGCAAAACGTTTAAAAATTGCTAAACGAGTTTCACTGGCTTTGACCGGATCGACATCAAAATCGACAGATAATTTGGGTTGTTCAAACTGTAAATGATAGGAATGAACCACATCACCGAGGATGGCAAAACTTTTAGCTTGCGATTTTAAGATAAAAGAATAATGCCCCGGTGTATGTCCAATACTCGGTAGTACTTCTAATCCATTAATCACTGAACCAACGCTAAAAGTCTTAAAACTCCGCATGGTTTGATAAGGTGCAATCGCAGCTTTAATTTTCGCAACAGTTGCTATATAACCTTCACGCTTTTCAGCAGCTAAAGTGTCGACGGTGCTTTCACTTAACCAATACTGACTTTCTTGCTCATTGACGTAGATCGTTGCATTTGGAAATACGGCCTTACCTTGTTTCGCAATGCCACATGCATGATCAGGATGTAAATGGGTTAAGAAAACACTGCGTACACGATTAAGCTTATAGCCGGCCGCTTCAATATTTTGTGCAATAGAACCTAAGTTCGGACCAAAACAACTGGCTGCACCACTATCAACAAGACTGATACCGCCTTGTCCATCATCAATCAGATAGGCATTGACACTGGTTTGTATGCCTTTGCTCTGATCAACTGCAAGCTTTTGGAATAAAGCACTAACTTCTTCTGGAGTTAAATTTTGTTTAAACAAATCAGGACTTAATTCGAGTGTCCCATCTTTTAAAGCGATGACTTTATATGCACCCACTTGGAAAGGATAAAATCCCATGGGCTGTGTCACATTCGATTTGATTTCCGTTTGAATAACTGCCGGCTCTGCACTGACAAACTGGCTGGTTAAAAGTGTTGCTGCAAGCACAGCAAAACTAAAGTTTTTCATTGTTGACCTATATCACTTTTATTATTTCATGCAATGAAGCAAAGGCTTCAAAATTAAAAATTTTAAACGCCTGTATTGTGCCTGAAATTCAGGCAAATTTTAAGTCCAATACTGGATAAACATAGCACTAACTTGATATAGGCTTATGTAAATCATCCTAAACTTTAATGCCCAATAAAATAAAAACTGAATGCAAGAAAACTTTAAGCTTGGCATGCTATATTTTCGCCAGTTTTTAAATCTATACGTCTGTACAGTACTATGAGTGAAATTTCCCCGTTTAAAGGTAAATCTGGACTTAAACGAATTTTAAATGCAACGCAATATTCCCTCGATGGATTCAAAGCTGCTTATCAAAATGAAGCTGCATTTCGACAAATTGTCTGGATGAATATGGTGCTTATTCCCACCAGTTGTTTTCTCGATGTCAGTCGTGCTGAACATGCGCTTATGGTGGTGGTGTGTTTATTTGCCTTGATTGTTGAGTTATTCAATTCTGCCATTGAAGCCGTTGTCGACCGGGTATCTTTAGACAAGCATCCACTTTCTAAAATTGCCAAAGATATGGGAAGTGCAGCTCAATTTGTCGCTTTAGCAATTATTTTTTTTACTTGGTTAATTATCCTTTTGCCTTAAATAAAGGCTGTCTCACTCTATTTGCAGGGTTATGCCCTGCTTTTTTATATCGACACACTTTAATAAATGGATTTAAGAAGATTTTAAAGCCATAAAAAAACCCAGCTTTCGCTGGGCTTTTTTTCGAATCAGTTCAATGCTTAGTGAGCAGCGAATTGGTTCATTGTGTTTTTCGCATCGTCACCCGCTTTAAGCGCGTTGTCACCAGCGAAGATTTCTTTGTGGTCGTCACCGATGTCAGAACCAGCCATTGCTTGGTGTTTAACACAAGAAATCGTACCGCGGATTTCTTTACGTTGAACGCCAGCTACATAAGCAAGCATACCTTGGTCGCCGAAGTAACCTTGAGCAAGCTCGTGAGTAGAAAGAGCAGCTGTATGGTAAGTCGGAAGTGTGATCAAGTGATGGAACACGCCCGCTTCACGAGAAGCATCAGCTTGGAACGTACGAACTTTTTCGTCAGCTTCAGCAGCTAATTCAGAGTTATCGTATTCAGCGCTCATTAGTTTAGCACGGTCGTAAGCAGAAACGTCTTTACCTTCAGCAACCCAACGGTCGTAAGCTTGTTGACGGAAGTTTAAAGTCCAGTTGAATGAAGGCGAGTTGTTATAAACAAGTTTCGCATTTGGAACTGTTTCTTTAACACGGTTAACCATGTGAGCGATTTCTTCAACGTTTGGAGTCGCAGTTTCGATCCAAAGAAGGTCAGCACCATTTTGAAGGCTAGATACACAGTCAAGTACAACGCGGTCGATTTGCGTGTCTGGACGGAACTGGTACAAGCCAGAAGCAAGACGTTTTGGACGGTGAAGTTTACCGTTACGCTTGATTAGGATTTCGTCTTCTTGAGCTTCTGAAATGTCAATTTCAGTTGTGTCTAAGTAGCTGATGTATTGAGAAGCGATGTCGCCTGGCTCTTTAACCACTGGGATTTTTTGAGTCAAGTCAGCGCCTTCAGAGTCAGTACGAGCAACGATGATACCGTCATCAAGACCCATTTCTAAGAATGCATAGCGAAGAGCGTGGATTTTCGCGATGAAGTCTTCGTGTGGAACTGTAACTTTACCAGCTTGATGACCACATTGTTTAGCGTCAGATACTTGGTTTTCGATTTGAAGTGCACAAGCACCCGCTTCGATCATTTTCTTAGCTAGTAAGTAAGTCGCTTCTTCGTTACCGAAACCAGCGTCGATGTCAGCAATAATTGGCACAACGTGAGTTTGGAAACCGTCGATTTGAGCAGTGATTTCAGCAGCTTTAGCAGTATCACCAGCTTCGTTTGCTTTTTTAAGCGCACGGAACAAGTCGTTTAATTCTTTCGCGTCAGCTTGACGTAGGAAAGTGTAGATTTCTTCGATCAATGCAGGTACTGAAGTTTTTTCGTGCATAGATTGGTCAGGAAGTGGACCGAATTCTGAACGAAGAGCTGCAACCATCCAACCTGAAAGGTAGATATAGCGACGTTCAGTTGTACCGAAGTATTTTTTGTTCGCAATCATTTTTTGTTGTGCGATGAAACCGTGCCAGCAACCTAATGATTGAGTGTATTTGCTAGAATCAGCATCATAAGCAGCCATATCACGACGCATAATAGCAGCTGTATATTTCGCAATGTCTAAACCAGTTTTGAAACGGTTTTGCATTTGCATACGTGCAGCATCTTCTGGGCTAATATCGCGCCAAGTGCTTCCGAATTTTGCTTTTAATTCACGGATTGCATCAATCGCTGTTAAGTATGTAGACATGATATGTTCCTGTAATAATATTAGGATTTTTCTGCAACGTAAGGCTAAAATCATACCCTCGAATGATTGTTCAGATTTAGAACACTTCGTTGCGATAGACACAGAGTAGATTGACTAAAAAAATTAATCCAATATTCTGCATTAATTTTCAGTATTTATTTAAAAAATATGTAGATTAAAGTCGTATTATAATAATTAACCAATATTTGTAAGTATTTGTATTTAAATACTTTTATTAATATATTTTGCTAATTTTTTTGTCTATTTTTCAAACATTTTGATGAATTATTCTTCATTAGACTTAAGTCGACTGAGCATTCACTTTTAAAAAAAACAGCATTTTTTACGCCATTTTTGCCCAAACTTACCAAACTAAATGCATGGTTATTCCGTCCTCAAATGATCATGTAAATGAGATATTTCATCTAATTTTTTTGTTTTATGAACATCGCATCACATAAACAAAATTGCTCCGTATTTTTATTATATTTATTTAAAAATATCGTTCTAAACGGGTAATAAGTGTTTAAGAAATATGTGCTGTCGCTTCAGCAAATTTGTCTTAAAACTGCCGAATTTTAGTACAATAGTACACGTCATTTTTTCATCCATTTTTTACACAAGCCTTAGTAGTTATGGCATAATCAGATAAATTTCATGATTTTATTGTCGGTATTTATTTTATGAATCTGGAGCGGGTCGATCTCAATCTATTAATTTATCTTGATGTACTTCTTCGTGAAAAAAATGTGACTCGTGCTGCCGAGCAACTGGGTGTAACTCAGCCCGCGATGAGTAATATTTTACGTCGTCTACGCAACTTATTTAATGATCCACTTCTTATTCGTTCTTCAGAAGGTATGACACCTACAGAACGTGCGCTTGAATTACAGCCACGTATCCGTGATGCACTTTCTGACCTTTCGATGATTTTGGAACCCCGTACCGAGTTCCGCCCTTACACCTCAAATCGTGTCTTCCGCATCATGACTTCAGATTATGCTGAAGCAACACTGGTGCCGCGCCTAGTAAAAGCTTTGCGCTCAGAAGCACCCAATGTGGTTCTCGATTTTTTAACGCCTAGTGATGTGTCTTATCGAGATATGGAACAAGGTAAAGTCGACTTGGCGATTAACCGCTTTAATGAAATTCCGCAAAGTTTCCACCAAGTTTTGGTCTGGCGTGACAGTTTTTCATGCCTTTTAAATGCCAAGCATCCTGCTGCAAATAATTTAAACCTGAAAAGCTATCTGGATGCACAACACATTTGGGTGTCTAAAACAGGTATGGGTGTCGGTTTTGGTGTCAACCCAGAAAAACAAGCGGGTCTAGGTTGGATTGATCAAGCCTTAGAACGTATTGGCCAAAAACGTAAAATTTCAGTTTTCACCCGTCATTATCAAATGCCGGGCTTATTGGCATCGAATGTTGACTTGGTTGCAACTCTGCCAAGCCGCATTGCTCGACTTCAAGCCAAAAGTCAAAACCTGTTACTTCGTGATCCACCATTCTATATTCCTGAATTTGAATTAAAAATGGCTTGGTGTCCATTACTTCATCATCACCCCGCTCATCGCTGGTTACGTCAACTTATCTTGTATGTTGCACGTCAAATGATTGAAGAAGAAAACCGCGAATACTTAATGAATAACTCTCAGTTTTCACAGTATCAGTAATTAATTCTTTAATTCCTTATTAATTCAAACGTATACTGTCACTATATAGGTAGTAGTTAAGACTACTACCTTGCCCATTTTTGTGTTAGAAATACAGAAAAATAGAATGAATCACAAACAG
Source organism: Acinetobacter sp. YH12069 (assembly GCF_013419675.1). Classification (NCBI taxonomy): domain Bacteria; kingdom Pseudomonadati; phylum Pseudomonadota; class Gammaproteobacteria; order Moraxellales; family Moraxellaceae; genus Acinetobacter; species Acinetobacter sp. YH12069. The sequence goes on from NZ_VOZS01000002.1 coordinate 5,292, forward strand.
GTGTATTCGTGAGCCTTTTCCAAAATATTGTCATTATTATTCTCCTGATCGTCGGTGCGGGTTTTCTTTCACTAACAGAAATTGCCCTTGCGGGTGCACGAAAAGTAAAACTTAAAATTTTGGCTGAATCTGGAGATTCACGTGCACAACGTGTGCTTGACTTACAAGCCAACTCAGCAGACTTTTTCGCTGCATCGCAAATTGGCTTAAATGCCGTGGCAATTCTTGGCGGTATTTTGGGTGAGGGTGCATTTCGTCCTTATTTCATTAGCTTAGTCACTCGTTTTTATCAGGGCCCGTGGACTGAAACTATCGGTTTCACCCTGTCGTTTACTTTAGTCACATCCTTATTCATTCTATTTGCTGATTTGATGCCAAAACGTTTGGCGATGATCGCACCTGAAAAAATTGCCGTTGCTGTTGTTGACCCGATTCAAATCTTTATTAAAGTGTGTAAGCCAATGGCGTGGGTGATTAATGCCATTGCCAATTTGTTGTTTCGTTTATTCAAAGTGAATACAACACGTGATGACAATATTACCTTTGACGACATTTCAGCCGTGATGGATGCCGGTGCTCAAGCTGGTGTACTACAAAAGCAAGAACACCACTTTATTGAAAACGTATTTGAGCTGGAAGAACGTAACGTCCCTTCAAGTATGACTACACGTGAAAACGTGGTGTACTTTACCCTCAAAGAATCAGAAGCCAGTATTCGTCAAAAACTCGCTGAATTTCCATATTCGAAGTTTTTGGTCTGTAGTGAAAATATTGATGACGTGATTGGCTATGTGGATGCCAAAGATATTTTGGTTCGTATCCTCAACAATCAGTCACTTCTACAGCTCAATGAAAATACTATTCGTAATGTCCTCACGATTCCAGATACATTAACATTGTCTGAATTACTCGATCGCTTTCGTTCAACCAAAGAAAAATTTGCCGTAGTAATTAACGAATACGCGTTGGTTGTCGGCGTTATTACCCTCTCCGACATTATGATTACCGTGATGGGCGACTGGGTAACACCGATTGAAGCAGAACAACAAATTATTAAACGTGATGCAGATTCTTGGCTTATCGATGGCAGTACACCAATCGAAGATTTAAAACATGCACTCGCTTTAGATGAAATGCCCGATGAAGAAAACTATGAAACCCTTGCGGGCTTTATGATGTTTAAACTGCGTAAAATTCCACGTCCAGCGGACTTTGTCACCTATCATGGCTACAAATTTGAAGTTGTGGATGTAGACCACTTTAAAATTGACCAATTATTAGTGACTCGCTTAAAGCCGGCTGAGACTGAACTTGATATACCAGAAGAATCGGATTAATTCGATTCTTCTTTTTTCTAAAACAATAAAATAAAAATACGATGGAATACGAAGATGTCTTTTTCACTTAAAGCTATTTTGACTTGCTTTAGTTTTTATACTGGGGCTTATCTAATCTATTATTTTTTCAAAGCTCATCCACAACCTTTATTTCTATTGCTCGGTGTTGCACTGATCGTCACTGCTTGGTTTTTAACGCCTTATCCTTATGAACGCGGCAGACAACATTTTGACGAAACTATGCGTTTTGGTCTGTTTTTTTATAATCCCTTAATTTTTTGGTTCCGATTTTTTAGTTGGCCGATTCGGACGCTACTGTCTATTTTTGCTTAAGCGCACTTATTGTGATCAAACTGGATCTACACACACTTACAGTTCTCTACAGATGTTGAATATATGTAAACAGACCACTTTTTTTGAATAAAAATTAAAATAAATCGAAAAACTACCCCTCCTTAATACCTTCATTATTAATGACTATTTTTCATCAAAATAGTGATGTATTTCACATTTTCTCACCTTTGTTTTGACTGATGAAATTTCTCTTTATGCTCTGCCCTTGGATTTAAAAACAGCTTTATATTTCAAAGGAATGAACCATGTTAACCGTACTCAGTTTGGGCATGATCTTGTGCTTTATGTATTTGATCATGTCGAAACGCTTAAGCCCACTTGTCGCACTGACTTTAATTCCCCTACTTTTTGCCTTGATTGCGTGGTTACTTGGTTTTTATTTTGACAGCTTGTCACACATACAAATAAATGAAATTGGCGACATGATGATTGAAGGTGTAAAAAAACTTGCACCGACTGGCATCATGCTGCTTTTTGCGATTCTGTATTTTGCCATCATGATTGATACAGGTTTGTTCGACCCTTCGGTGAAATTTATTTTAAAAATGGTCAAAGGTGATCCCTTAAAAGTTGTCCTTGGAACCATTACCCTGACGTTAATTGTCTCTTTGGATGGAGATGGTTCTACAACCTATATGATCTGTGTTGCGGCCATGCTGCCACTCTATAAGCGCTTAGGTATGAGCCCATTGATTATGGCATGTTTGATTATGCTCTCTAGTGGAATTATGAATCTTACACCTTGGGGTGGGCCTACTGCCCGCGCCGCCAGCGCGCTTCATGTCGACCCAAGTGATGTATTTGTTCCGATGATTTTACCGATGTTATTTGCCATCGGCTGGTTGTACTTCTTAGGAACGATGTATGGTCGCATGGAAAGAAAGCGTCTAGGAATTGTCCAATTGGATATCAGCCATGGTGAAAACATTCAAATCTCAGATAATCCAGATGCCAACCGCGCAGATCTACGTTGGTTTAATGCACTGTTAACCGTCGTTCTGATGATTTGTCTGGTTTTTAGTATTTTACCTATGCCTATTTTATTCATGGTGGCTTTGTGTATTGCGCTAGTCGTCAACTACAAAAATGTCGACTTGCAGAAAAAGTTAATCGCACATCATGCAGGTAGTGCTTTAAACGTGGTCGGTATCATTTTTGCTGCAGGTATTTTTACCGGTATTTTAGCCGGAACAGGCATGGTAGAAGCCATGTCCAAAGAACTCGTGGCAATTATCCCTGAAAGTATGGGTCCCTATTTAGCACCGATTACCGCTGTCATTAGTATGCCGATGACTTTCTTTATGTCGAATGATGCTTTCTATTTTGGGGTTTTGCCAATTCTTTCCGATGCTGCCGCTCATTATGGAATTGCACCTGTAGAAATGGCACGTGCCTCCATCGTAGGGCAACCTGTACACCTACTCTCTCCACTTGTCCCTTCGACCTATTTACTCTGTGGACTTGCGGGTATCGAGTTTGGACAACATCAGAAATTTACCATTATCTGGGCTGTAATCACGTGTTTTGTCATGTTAGCAGCAGGTTTGATCTTTGGAATGTTTCCGTTTTATTCGAGCTTAACTTAAAAAGTTAAAGATAAAAAAAGCACCATCAGGTGCTTTTTTTATGCTTAACAATACAGAACTAGCCAGTGCTTTACACTCACAGGTTCATTTGTAGTGGTTAATGCTTTGAAATTAATGCTTCTAGAACTGCTTCATAATGTATGCGAATGTCATCTTCTAAAATTTTATAAACATTGTCGAATTGCACCATTGGCCAGCCTTCTTTCCAAAATGGGAAAATGTTATGCAGGTCATGAGTCACCGTTGCGTCTTCACGTACAATCGCTTGTGCAACTTGCGACAATACTTGTGCAGTTTCAGCACCATCAATCGCTAAATAATCGATACCACGAACTTTCAAAATACGGATACGATCTTTTTTGTAGCGGATTTTTTTACTTTGGCCTTCATTTAAGCCTAAAGCCAAAGTCGCAGCTTCAACAAATTTATCTTCAAATGCTTGATTTAATTTCACCAAAGCTTGTTTATGAGCCTCTTGACGACCAGCTTTTCCCCCGCTACGAATCACTTCATTTGCTTCAGTATTTAAAACATCTGATTTCATCGACTGAAGAATGTCTAGAATTTCGATATCGCTTAATGTTTCAGGAGAGTGATCAGTCATAAACTGCCTATAAAAACTTAATATTCAATAAGTATGTATTTTCGCATAAAAGCAGCGTGAAAACTGCGACCTTCGCTATAGAAATTGCGTTTTCTCTTATAATGTTCAGATATACAACATGATTTAGAAAAAAATTATGTCAAAAATATCGAAATCAACTATATTACTTTCACGCTTTAATACTAACGTCACAATATGGCTCAAAAGAAACAGGCTGCACTTTACCTTCAACAACTGAAACAGCAATATCCAGCAGCCTTTAAACATAATTATTTATTTTATAGCCAACTGAAAACTCAAGGCATTTTAGACGAACTCAAAGAGCTTATTCCTTGGGTTTTGGCGGCGATGATTTTTATTTCTTTGAGCATGAGTATTGGACATGCAGTGCAACTGTATTTTCCAGAAATGAGTGAGTTTCGCGCTCATGGTATTGCTGTACTGAGTATTATGCTGTTTTTCATGCTGGTTGTGCCCTTAGTCATCAAGCAAATCAAGCACAGTTCAATGTCCCTGTATCAAAGTTTGAAAAATACGCCGTTCAGACTTGCGATCGTGATTTTATTACAATTACTCAATATCGCCTTTTTACAAAGCCCCTTCGTTCAATCTGTATTGTTCTTTTTCGCCATGAGTTTCGGCTTTGTGCGTTTTTATAAAGAAAATCTATTCAAAGGTGGAAGTAACACGCAAGAATACTATTTTCTACAAGAGACACGTCGTATTGCTTATTGGTCGTATAAACAAATGCTTAAAGCAAAATTACGTTTGACACTCAGTAATCCAAATCAAGCAAATCATAAACAGTTATCTGAGCGCTTTACCCATTTCCAAAATTTACACATACAAATGCTGCACCAGGAAAATCAGCTGTGTAAAAAGCTAAAGCACCAAAATGTTGAACATTATCTTGATGAGTTAATGAAATAAGTCGGCGTTAATGAAGTGCAATGATCTTTCAATCACTGCTTAAAAAGTCATTCAATGCATCACTAGTTTTGAATATTTTCAACTTATATGCATGAATTGATTGATTTTAAAACAAACACCATCAAATACACTTGCCAAGCTCCATTTCGTCCTCTATTATTGCGCACATGCCCGAGTGGTGAAATCGGTAGACACAGGGGATTTAAAATCCCCCGCCCACAAAGCGTGCCAGTTCGAGTCTGGCCTCGGGCACCATTCTTATACTTCTAAGATTGGTGCAATAAAAGATCCAGCAATTTGCTGGTTTTTTTATGCCTAAAATTTAAAAACTTATTATTATTCAATGCCAATACCTTCAGATTTTGATCTCCCTGCACTACAACTTAAGCATCCCGATGCTTTTTATCAACGGTTGCTGTTTGCGCATTTTAAAATCATCAATCTAACGCCCACTGCACCTATTTTAATCTTTAGCTTTTGCCTGATACTTTTTATCTCACTTGGCAGCGCAGCACTTGGGCATATACTTTCAACGGCACTTTCAATTCACGCCCCAAAAATGGCGTTCAATCTTGGTGTATTGATTATTCTTCCTTTAATCTATTGCTATGTCTGGTATGCACATTATCAAGCACGTTTTAGCAGTAAGTTTGCAGTTCAACGTCTGCAAATACAGCTGTATCTCCTTGGGGGATTCACACTTCTCCTTACTATAAACTTTAAGTATCTACAAACAGATGTATTAAACCTCATCAGTCTCTGTGGACTTTTTTTTCAGTCTGTTTTTATGTGTATTTACTGAATTATTTTATAAACCTGAAAGCAGCGCCATTGAAAGAGTAAAACTACAAAAGCTTCGCCAACTGGCATTTTGGTCTTATCAACAATCTTTAAAACAAAAAGAACATCAATCGTATTTCTACGCCCTACACTTACAAGCCATGCAAGAAGAACAGAAACTATCAGCATCGATCAAATCATCGTTTAAAGATTTTATAGACAAAGCTAAATAATTTTTTAAATCCCTAGACACAAAAAAGCCCTGTCACTACAGGGCTTTTTTAAAGTTTAATTACCATTCTCGGTTAGCAACCAACTCTTCCATTTCAATATCCATATAGCCTTCATCTTGCAGCACCATCATCATGGCTTCTGCAATATAATCTGCAGCCGTATCATCCAAAGACGAATCTAAATCTTCAAATTGAGGTTTCATCTTATTGAGCTGTGCAACCGTTTCATTGGCAAAATGGTAGATATCAGTTGAACTTAGATCTGCTTTTGCAATTTTCTTCGCAAATTGAACAACCAATAACTTCACCTCTGCAACCAACACATCTGGGTAATATTCATCATCAAACATGGGTAGCAGTAAATCTGCAAACATACGAAACTCTATCACAAAACATTCAGGGCGCTTATATAACACAAATACTACAATTCACCAAATTTATTGGGATTCAGTATTATCAAATCACACCGCGTTCTGCATGGCTTGCCAAACACGTATCGCATCTATCGTCGCTTTGACGTCATGTGCGCGAACCATACATGCACCTTGTTGAATGCTGAGTAGATGCGCTGCAACCGAGCCTACAGCGCGATTTTGTGCATCTGCACCGCCAAGTGCTTCACCGATAAAACGCTTACGAGATAATGCCGACAGGATCGGATAGCCCATGTCATTCAATTGATAGAATTGCTGTAAAAGCTTTAAGTTTTGCTGCGCATTTTTAGCAAAACCAAAACCCGGATCAATCATAATGTTTTCTGCACGCACACCTGCATCTAATGCATCTTGCACACGTTGCTTTAATTCATCAATGACATCAGCCACAACATCTTGATACTGATCTAGATTATTCATCGTGGTGGGTTCGCCGCGCATATGCATAATGATCACTGGAATATTCAGTTTTGCAGCTGTTTCTAAGGCATTCGGCCGAGTTAATGCACGTACATCATTCCAGATATGCGCACCAGCCTGAACCGCTGCCTCAATCACCTCAGGTTGTGAGGTATCGATAGAAATCACCACATTGTGTTTGGATAAGGCTTCAACGACGGGTACGACTCGTCGAATTTCTTCTTCAACCTCAACAACAGATGCGCCTGGACGTGTTGACTCACCACCGACATCAATCACTGTCGCGCCATCCACTATCATTTGTAAGGTATGTGCTATAGCTTGGTCTTTACCATTATGTTTGCCACCATCACTAAAAGAGTCCGGTGTGACATTTAAAATCCCCATCACATGTGGCTCTGACAAATCTAATTGCAAATTACCACAGTTTAAAATTTTATTAGGCAAAGACACCAACTTCATAGTACACATCCCAGATTTTGCTGCGCTTATTTTAACGCTAAGTTTGCTCAGCATTTCGTTCACATGCATTTATTTTCATATAAAAAAACCACCCGAAGGTGGTTTTAAAATTTTATGCTTTTGGCAATGACGGTAATGGTGGTGGAACATCTGGACCATCCGTTGGTGTGACATCAATCACTGGATTTTCAGCGATGTACACTTTTGGTGGTTGAGGTTCACGTCCTTCCATAATGTCACGGATTTGATCACGATCAATGGTTTCCCATTCAAGCAATGCTTTCACCATGGCATGTGCGATATCTTTGTTATTTTCAAGAATATCGCGAGCAACTTTATATTGTTCATCTAAAATACGGCGAACTTCACGGTCAACTTCAAGCTGAGTTGCTTCAGAAATCACACGACTTCCTAAACCACCCATGAATGACTGCTGTGAATCATCTTCGTAAACCATGACGCCCATTTTATCGGACATACCGTATTTAGTAACCATTGCACGTGCCATTTTCGTTGCACGTTCAAAGTCATTTGAAGCACCAGTCGACATTTGGTTAATGAAGACTTCTTCTGCAATACGACCACCAAACAAAATTGAAAGTTCATTCAACATTTTGTCTTTGTAATGGCTGGTTTGGTCATGTTCAGGCAACTGCCAAGTCACACCAAGTGCCCAACCACGCGGCATAATTGTCACTTTATGCACAGGGTCTGTACCCGGCAAGATTTCAGCAACAATCGCATGACCTGCTTCATGATAAGCCGTCGCACGACGTTCTTCTTCGCGAATCACCATCGATTTACGTTCAGGACCCATGTAAAGCTTATCTTTTGCATCTTCAAAGTCATGCATATCGACCGTATTCTTGTTACGACGTGCAGCAAACAGTGCCGCTTCGTTTACAAGGTTAGCCAACTGTGCACCCGAGAAGCCCGGTGTACCACGTGCTAAGACTTTGACATCTACACCAGTCACAGAAGGTAATTTTTTCAAATGTACATTCAGGATTTGCTCACGACCTTTAATATCAGGTAGAGACACCATCACTTGACGGTCAAAACGACCTGGACGAAGTAAAGCTTTATCCAATACGTCAGCACGGTTTGTTGCAGCAATGACGATAATACCTTCGTTGCCTTCAAAACCATCCATTTCAACCAACATTTGGTTTAATGTTTGCTCACGCTCATCATTACCACCACCTGTACCTGAACCACGGTGACGACCAACGGCATCGATCTCATCGATGAAAATGATACATGGTGCATGACGCTTTGCTTGTTCAAACATGTCACGGACACGAGACGCACCCACACCCACGAACATTTCAACAAAGTCAGAACCCGAAATACTAAAGAACGGTACTTTCGCTTCACCCGCAATCGCTTTAGCAAGTAAAGTTTTACCTGTACCCGGAGGACCAACCATGAGCACGCCTTTCGGAATGCTTGCACCAAGTCGTTTGAACTTAGATGGATCTTTTAGGAAGTCAACGATTTCAACAACTTCTTGTTTAGCTTCATCACAGCCCGCAACATCAGTAAATGTCACTTTGATTTGGTCTTCAGACAGCATTTTTGCTTTTGACTTACCAAAACTCATTGGGCCATTCTTACCACCAGCTCCACCACCCATGTTGCGCATAAAGAACATGAATAACAGAATGATTAAAAGAACAGGGAAACTTGCAATCAGAAGTTGCATCAAAATACTTTGACGCTGTGGCGCTGTACCTTCAACAACAACATTGTTCTTGATTAGGTTCGGCATAAGTTCAGGATCTTGAACCGCAGGACGGATACTTTCAAACTCAGAACCGTTTGATTTTTCGCCACGAATTCTTTCGCCATCAATGGTGACTTGTTTAATCTGACCCGCATTTACGGCTGCCACGAACTCAGAATAGTTCATCGCGGTCGGTTGATTGCGGTCACTGACGTTGCTGAAGATTAAAACCAGCACGCCTAGGATAACCAGCCACAACACGGCATTCTTAAAAAGATCGCTCAAAGCTTTATTCCCATTTCTATCTAATTCGTTCAATCCCATTTACATGGGTGACTCTAATACTTACGCTGCAGAGTAGCTTCGCAATAATTTAAAAACGTACAAAATGCACAATTTTTAACGAGTTGGCAAGTAAACTTTACTTGAAAGCTTTCTTACGTCCCTGCCCGATTAAAAACACTTCTTTAGATCGAGCACGTGAAGCCGCCGGTTTTGCTGTTTTCAGCACATCAAATGTGTCTACAACTTGCTTACGGTATTCATCAAATCCAACACCTTGGAACACTTTAACAACAAACTGTCCATTTGGTCCAAGAACCTTTTGAGCAAAGTCGATTGCTAATTCACAAAGATAGATCTGACGCGGTTGATCTACAGCCTTATTACCTGATGTATTGGGGGCCATATCTGAAATTACAACGTCTACAGTACGTCCATCTAAAATTTTTAACAATTCATCGAACACTTCTTGTTCACGAAAGTCACCTTGCAAGAAGGTCACATCGGGTAAAGCATCCATGGGTAAAATATCAGAAGCAATTACCAAACCTTTGTCGCCAACAAGTTTACCGGCAATTTGCGACCAACTACCTGGTGCAGCACCTAAGTCAACAACGGTCATGCCTGGCTTGATCAATTTGTATTTTTCTTGAATTTCAAGCAATTTATAAGCGGCACGCGCACGATATCCTTCCTTTTGTGCTTTTTTCACAAAGGGGTCATCAAGATGCTCACGCATCCAGTCACGACTACTTTTGGATAATTTCTGGTTAGTAATGCGGGTAGCCATAACTCTCTAAATAAAAAAAACTTCTCAGTCTTGATTGTACGTGAAATTCAGCACTTTTGCAGTAGACATGTGTATCTAAAAAGCATCTTAAATCATGTTTTTTTCAATAATCTTCATCGAGAAAATGCCGATTAAATACAGCGCTTCAACTTTGATTTTGCTATACTAGGTCGTTTTTAAAATTAGGTTATATTTATGGCGGCTTTATCTATTCAAGAACGTAAACGCTTACGTCAAATTGGTCACACCCTAAACCCAGTTGTAATGGTTGCGGACAAAGGCTTATCAGAAAGCGTTATTGAAGAATTAAACCGTGCGTTAAACGACCATGAGTTAATTAAAGTGAAAGTTGTGGCAGAAGACCGTGAAGCTCGTGCTGCAATGATTACTGAAATTGCGACTGTTTCAGGTTCTGAAGTTGTTCAAACGATTGGTAAGATTGCTTTGATTTACCGCAAAGCGGCAAAACAAAATGCAAAACTGTCTAACCTTGTTCGCTACGCACACCTGTCTAACTAAGCATTTATGGCAAGTTTCGAACTCAGCGCTTTTGATCGTCGCTTTCAGGCTGTATCAGTCGTTGGTGCTATCGAACAACAAAGCCCATATACTTTAAATGTGGGTTATTGGATTCGAGACCCAAACCAACTGATTCAATGGCCAGAATTGGTATCAGCTCACCCACGAATCGATTTTTTGTGGGAACAGACCTGCTTAGAAGTTTTTATTGGTGTACGCAATGAAGACTTTTATCGTGAAATCAACCTCTCCCCTTCACAAGCTTGGCAGGCTTACCAGTTTGAAGAATATCGCTATCCAGAAGATATGCCGCCACAAGCTGCTTACGATATCGAACTGAATCAGTTGAAACGGACGCACTATGGCTTAAATGTCAGTCTTGATCTGACAGAATTTATGCTGAAGTACAAACTTAAATGGGAAGATCTCTATATTGGTCTAACTGCTGTACTGAAAACCCCTCAAGGTAAACAGTACTATGCCATGCAGCATAGTAGTCCAAATGCTGACTTTCACAACAAACGTGATTGGCTACATCAGTTCTAAACTTTTTAATGTTTTGACCTTCGATAAAAAGCAAAAGTACGATCTTTTGCTTTTTTATTGCCTGCTTATTTTTAAATAAGTGCTTTGTACTTAAATGTACTATTCACAATAAGGGAGCCATTAATGGCTCCCTTATGCATATATAGCGTTAACTTTAAGTTTAATTCGCTCTCACCCAATCCAGCTCCCTGGAATGACTAGACTTAGCTTAAGCGTATTAAAATTCATGTCATTCACAATTAACTTTTAAGATCTGTGGTTTGATCCGTAACTTCAGCTTTCACTGGTGAAACTTTTTTCCACGCTTCCAAAGTATGTTCCTTAGAACGCTTAAATGTTTCTGTTAGATGATCTTTGTGCTTTCCTGAAATTTGGGTCACATCTTCTTTCAGCTCTTTTCCAAGTTTTGAAAGATCATCAATAACCGTATTAAATTCAGTTTTCACAAACTCTTTGAGTTCACTAAAATCTTTTTGCGATGAACCAAACTGAACTTTTAACTGATCAAGTTTATTCAATACATCTTGCTTCAACTGACGCAATTGATCTTGCATACTGGCATTCAACTGCTTTGCCTCTGCTCCGATCTTTTCTTTGCTTTCAGTGACCGCTTCTGTGGCTTGAACACTCGCCTCTTTTGCAACTTGTTCAAGCTTTTCAGCACCTTCGATAACGACTTCTTTCAGGGAGGATTTAGCCGCTGTTTGTTTTTGTTGTGTTGCCATGACTTTGTACCTATAGTTTTTGCTGACCGCCCCACATTAGCGCTTTTTGATAAATTTTAATTTATGATTTGTCTGACAATAATTAATTGCTTACATTTTTCTACGATTTTGCAAAACCAAACTTTATTCTAAAATGCAAGCGCTTTATCTGCTTTATTCCTGATATTTGCGATGGACTTTCTGTGGCTTTCTGCGTATAATGCCGTGTTAAGTTCAAGCGAGCAGATGTAAGGAGGGTAGGTTTTTAAGCAGCCTTCCTTTTTTTTCGTCTTCTCGCTTTTTTACAGCCTAAATTTCAGGAGCTTTGGTTTGAGCACCCCAGCAATTTTAGCCCTTGCCGATGGTACTATTTTTAAAGGTACTTCAATTGGCGCATCGGGTAGTACGACTGGTGAAGTCGTTTTCAACACTGCCATGACTGGCTATCAAGAAATTTTGACTGACCCAAGTTATGCACAACAACTTGTGACCCTAACTTACCCACATATCGGTAACACAGGTTGTAATGATGAAGACGCTGAGTCAGGTCGAATTCATAAAGTATGGGCCAACGGATTGATCATTCGTGACCTACCTTTATTGCATAGCAACTTCCGTGCAGAGCAATCACTAAGTGATTACCTTAAACAACACAATGTTGTTGCTATCGCAGATATTGATACTCGTAAATTGACGCGTATTCTGCGATCAAAAGGTGCGCAAAACGGTTGTATCCTTGCTGGTGAAAACGCGACTGAAGAAGAAGCGTTAGCTAAAGCACGTGCTTTTGGTGGTCTTAATGGTTTAGACCTTGCAAAAGAATGCTGTGATCCGACCGGTTTCGAGTGGACTGAAGGCTCTTGGGCGCTTGGTAAAGGTTTCGCTCAACCAGAACTTAAATTCCATGTTGTAGCATACGACTACGGTGTCAAAACCAACATCTTACGTATGCTCGCAGACCGCGGTTGTAAATTGACTGTTGTGCCTGCGCAAACTCCTGCTGCTGAAGTACTTGCTCTTAATCCAGATGGCGTGTTCTTGTCGAACGGCCCCGGCGATCCAGCAGCATGTGATTATGCAATTGAAGCTGTAAAAACAATTGTAGAAGACGCACGCAATGTACCTGTATTCGGTATTTGCTTAGGTCACCAAATTCTTGCACTTGCTTCAGGTGCAAAAACTGTGAAAATGCCTCACGGTCACCACGGTGCCAACCATCCTGTACAAAACTTAGAAAATGGTACAGTGATGATTACTTCTCAAAACCACGGCTTCGCAGTTGATGCAGAAACTTTGCCTGCAAACTTGAAAGCTACGCATAAATCGCTGTTCGACCAAACTCTTCAAGGGATTCATCGTACAGACAAACCTGCGTTCAGTTTCCAAGGCCACCCAGAAGCAAGCCCTGGTCCACATGACTGCGCACCATTGTTCGATCATTTCATCGAACTTATCGAAGCATCTAAGAAGTAATTAAGGAAGCATCATGGCTAAACGTACAGACATTAAAAGCATCTTAATTATTGGTGCTGGTCCGATTGTCATCGGTCAAGCATGTGAGTTTGACTACTCAGGTGCTCAAGCATGTAAAGCCCTTCGTGAAGAAGGCTACCGTGTTATTTTGGTAAACTCTAACCCAGCAACCATTATGACTGACCCTGCTATGGCAGACGCAACTTACATTGAGCCGATCACTTGGCAAACTGTAGCTGCAATCATTGAGAAAGAACGTCCAGATGCAGTTCTTCCTACAATGGGTGGTCAAACAGCATTGAACTGTGCCCTTGCACTCGATGCCAACGGTATTTTAGAAAAATACAATGTTGAATTGATTGGCGCGACGAAAGAAGCGATCGAAAAAGCGGAAGACCGTAAACTTTTCGATATCGCAATGCGTAAAATCGGTTTGGAATGCCCTCGCGCTGACGTTGCAGAAAGCATGGAACACGCACTTGAAATTCAAGCGCGTTTCGGCTTCCCTGTAATTATCCGTCCATCATTCACCATGGGTGGTTCAGGTGGTGGTATCGCGTACAACCGTGAAGAGTTCATTGAAATCTGTGAACGCGGTTTCGATCTTTCTCCAACCAAACAATTATTGATCGATGAATCTTTAATTGGTTGGAAAGAGTACGAAATGGAAGTTGTTCGTGACAAAAACGACAACTGTATCATTGTATGTACCATTGAAAACTTTGACCCAATGGGCGTACACACTGGTGACTCAATCACTGTTGCTCCTGCGCAAACATTGACAGACAAAGAATTCCAACTTCTACGTAATGCATCTTTAGCAGTACTTCGTGAAATTGGTGTAGAAACGGGTGGTTCGAACGTTCAGTTCGGTATTAACCCGAAAGATGGCCGTATGGTTGTGATCGAGATGAACCCTCGTGTTTCTCGTTCATCTGCTTTGGCATCTAAAGCAACCGGTTTCCCAATTGCAAAAATTGCAGCGAAATTGGCAGTCGGTTATACCCTTGATGAATTGAAAAATGACATCACTGGCGGTACAACTCCTGCATCATTCGAACCTGCGATTGACTATGTTGTGACTAAGATTCCTCGTTTCAACTTCGAGAAATTCCCACAAGCTGATGCAACTTTAACTACACAGATGAAATCTGTGGGTGAAGTCATGGCAATTGGCCGTAACTTCCAAGAGTCAGTACAAAAAGCGCTTCGTGGTCTTGAAGTGGGTGCTGCTGGCTTTGATGAAAAAATCGAAGTGGGTACTGAAGGTGCGAAAGAGAAAATCCTTCAAGAACTTAAAGTGCCTGGTCCTGAGCGTATTTGGTACGTTGGCGATGCATTCCGTCATGGTTTCACGTTAGATGAAGTGTTCGCTGCGACGAATATTGACCGTTGGTTCTTGATCCAAATCGAAGACATCATCAAAACTGAAGAGAAAATCAAATCTTTAGGTTTTGGTGACTTAAACGCTGACAACATCCGTTCGTTCAAACGCAAAGGTTTATCTGACCTTCGTATTGCGAAATTGATGGGTATTTCACAAAAACAATTCCGTAAACACCGTTGGAACTTGGGCGTGACCCCTGTTTACAAACGTGTAGATACATGTGCGGCTGAATTCGAATCTGATACAGCTTACATGTACTCAACTTACGATGAAGAATGTGAAGCGAATCCGTCTACTCGCGACAAGATCATGGTCATCGGTGGCGGTCCTAACCGTATTGGTCAAGGTATCGAATTCGATTACTGCTGTGTACACGCTGCCCTTGCAATGCGTGAAGACGGTTATGAAACTATCATGGTGAACTGTAACCCTGAAACGGTTTCTACGGATTACGACACATCAGATCGTTTGTACTTCGAACCAATCACTTTGGAAGATGTACTTGAAATCGTACGTATCGAGAAGCCTAAAGGCATTATCGTTCAGTACGGCGGTCAAACTCCGCTTAAATTGGCTCGTGCTTTAGAAGAAGCTGGTGCGCCAATTATCGGTACATCACCTGACGCGATTGACCGTGCAGAAGACCGTGAACGTTTCCAACAAATGATTCAACGTCTACAACTTCGTCAACCAAACAACAGCATCGTAAAATCTGCTGAAGAAGGTATGGCTGAAGCGGCAAAAGTTGGCTACCCACTTGTGGTACGTCCATCTTATGTACTTGGTGGTCGTGCGATGGAAATCGTGTACAACGACGAAGAATTGAAACGTTACTTACGTGATGCGGTTCAAGCATCTAACGAAGCGCCAGTACTTCTTGACCACTTCCTAGATGATGCAATCGAAGTTGACGTAGACTGCGTATCTGACGGTAAAGACGTTGTGATCGGCGGTATCATGCAGCACATCGAACAAGCGGGTATTCACTCAGGTGACTCAGCATGTTCTATTCCTCCTTACTCTTTATCTAAAGAAGTTCAGGACGAAATGCGCCGTCAAACCATCGCTATGGCGAAAGAGCTTGGCGTAATTGGTTTAATGAACGTTCAGTTTGCTGTTAAAGGCACTGACGTATACATTCTAGAAGTGAACCCACGTGCATCACGTACTGTTCCATTCGTATCTAAGTGCATTGGTGAATCTTTAGCGAAAGTTGCTGCGCGTTGTATGGCTGGTCAATCTTTAGAATCTCAAGGATTCACTACAGAGATTATTCCTGAACACTTCTCTGTAAAAGAAGCAGTGTTCCCATTCAACAAATTCCCTGGTGTTGACCCAATTCTTGGCCCTGAGATGAAATCTACAGGCGAAGTGATGGGTGTAGGTAAAACATTTGGTGAAGCGTTCTATAAAGCTGTGTTAGGCTCTAATGACCGTTTACCAGGCCTACCAACGGAAGGCGAAGTAAAACATGCATTCTTATCTGTTCGTCATTCTGACAAGCCTCGTGCTGTTGGTATTGCGAAACAGTTAACAGATCTTGGCTTCAAAGTCATCGCTACTGGCGGTACTTATGATGTGATTAAAGATGCTGGTATTGAATGTGAACGTGTGAACAAAGTGACTGAAGGCCGTCCTAATATCGTAGACCGCTTGAAAAATGGCGAAGTTCACCTCATTATCAATACAACTGAAGGCAAACAGGCTCAAGAAGATTCATTCTCGATCCGTCGCTCTGCATTACAAGGTAAAGTGTATTACACAACTACCCTTAACGGTGCTGATGCAGTATGCCAAGCTTTAGCAATCAAATTGCCAATGGATGTATACCGCTTACAAGACCTTACTAAAGGTTAATTAAGTTACCGAGAAGTCCCGCCACCTCTCGGTGGCGGGCTTTTTTTCATTTCTAGGTCAGTAAAAATTTTACTGATTTTTTCTTTTTACAAACATGAGGGACAACAATGCAACGTTATCCTATGACTCCCGAAGGCAAAATTGCCTTAGAGAAAGAATTACAGCAACTTAAAAGTGTTGATCGTCCACGTATTACTGCAGCAATTGCTGAAGCGCGTGAACATGGGGATTTGAAAGAAAACGCTGAATACCACGCTGCTCGTGAGCAACAAGGTTTCTGTGAAGGCCGTATCCAAGATATCGAAGGTAAATTGGGTGCTTGCCAAGTGATTGATGTTAAATCACTTGAGCAAAATGGCCGTGTGGTTTTCGGTGTGACTGTGACCATTGAAAACTTAGATACTGAAGAACAAAAGACTTATAAAATCGTTGGTGATGACGAAGCAGATTTTAAAATCAACAAAATCTCTGTGAATTCACCAATTGCGCGTGGTCTTTTGGGTAAAAACGAAGGCGACGATGTAAAAATCAACACACCACAAGGTGAAGTTGAGTATGAAATTTCTAAAGTTGAATATCTTTAATTCATTAAGATAAGCAATTTTAAGCCCCTCTTTTGAGGGGTTTTTTATAATCAGACAAATAATTATTATACCCCTGCTCTATCCTTCTTTTAATAATCCTGATGCAAAAAGTTGAAAGGCATGTAATGCTTCTGACAACACCTGCTCAGGATTCTTGCTAGAAGCCACCCAAAGCGCCGCATTCATGGCTGCTCCATTTAAAAATATGGCTGCCGCTTCAGAATTCACTGCTTTAATTCGGTCTGCTGCCAATAACTGTTCTACGCATTCACGTGTAGACTTCAAGCATTTGTTTTGACTCGGCCAATGCGCAGGATCACCCAATACCGCAGGTCCGTCGCGTAATACAATTCGCTGAAACTCAGGATTCAAGGCATTTTCAATATAGGTTTTCCCCTCAAGCATCAACCCCTCCCAAAGATCTTCGGGTTGCTCCAGATACTTCTGGGCAGATAAAGCCATTTCTGAATCAATTTGATTAACCACAGCAGCAAATAAGCCCTTTTTATCGCCAAAATGATGGTACAGCGCACCACGGGTCAGCCCTGCTTCTGCCGTGAGTTTATCCATTGAGGTGTCTGCATAGCCATACTCAGCAAACGTACGGCGTGCCACTTCAATCAGTTTCTTGCGGGTTGCCGCCATTTTTTTTTCACGAACAGACATTGCTTTGATTACCTCATCATCACAAAAATTTTAATTGACATACCAGGCGTATGTCAATTATGTTGACATACGATACGTATGTCAAAAATAAAGCTGCTTTCCCCCCACTTTTAAAACCAGATATTGAATGAGAATAAACATGACTAGAATTGCAATATTTCCCCAAGATCGCCATGCCTTGTATGAACAGCATGGTTACTCTGCTGCTATTAAATCGGAAAATTTACTCTTTGTATCAGGCCAGGTCGGTAGCCGTGAAGATGGCAGTCCTGAACCTGATTTTGAGAAACAGGTAAAACTAGCATTCCAGAATCTTAGCCATACTCTCGCTGCGGCAGGCTGTACTTTCGATGAAATTGTCGATGTCACCACCTTCCATACAAACCCTGAACAGCAATTTGAAGTCATCATGAAAGTTAAAAATGAGGTGTTTACACAAAAGCCTTATCCAAACTGGACAGCAATAGGTGTTAATTGGCTTGCAGGTTTTGATTTTGAAATTAAAGTCATTGCTCGGATCCCAAACCTCCCTACAAACACTTCGGTCTAGCGATTGATTTTTAATAGGAATGAACGACGCATGACATCAGTTCAATTGGTTATAATGGTTTACCCTTTTTAAGTTGTACTGTTTATGTCTGAAAAATTGATTAATTCACCTGTAAATCATTGGTGTGAATTTGAGTTCATCTCTAAAACAGTGAAGAACCCTAATATTCACATCAAAGGTAATTATTCATATTATTCTGCATATTGGGATCAAGGTTTTGAGCGCTGTGTGGTGCGTTATTTGCACGATAAACCTGCAACAGCTGAAAAGCCGATAGACCAGTTACATATCGGTAATTTTGTCTGTTTTGGCGCAGAATGCGTGATTATGATGGGCGGTAACCAACTCCACCGCACAGACTGGATTTCGGCATTTCCGTTTGATACACGGAGTTTTGTCCCTGCGGGTGACACAATCATTGGTGATGGCTGCTGGATCGGCTCACGTGCGATGATTATGCAAGGTGTTACACTCGGTGAAGGTGCTGTAGTAGCTACTGGTGCGGTGGTGACTAAAGATGTGCCACCTTATGCTGTTGTCGGCGGAGTCCCTGCTAAAGTAATTAAATATCGCTTTCCTGAAGAAGATATCAAAAAACTACTTTCCCTTAAGCTCTATGACTTAGATGAAAAGCAGTTTTTAAATATGCGGGAACAGTTGCAGACTGATGATGTAGAACTATTGATAAATTATTTTAAGATTGATTAATCCTCTAGCCATACACTGTTTTCGATATAGTTAAAGTATTGCTGCTGGAATAAATGATATTGCATTTCTTCTGACGGCTTAAATGCATATTTATTTAAAAACTTAGTATATTCTATTTCATAAGTATTATGCTGATAGCGGGTACGTAAGTCTTCCATCGCACTTACGTGTTCAAGATAATCATTAATTATCAATAACTCAACATTAAACTCTTTCTCAACTATTTCTTTAAAGTTTTCTATATTAAAATGAGCCATATTTAGACCAGAAACATTTTCATTACCTTGCTTCATTTTCATTATTAACACAGCAATGCGTTCCATATCATGCAATAAATCCCTTGCCCCTTTAATTACTCCCAAAGCGATAAAAATATTATTTTCTAATTTTTCTTTTTTTAATAAAGCATAAAGATTAATTTTCCTCTTAAGTTCCCGTGTGGATATATCTTTACTAATACTAAGTAGCACGACTAAAGCAATATCTACGGACTCTTCTCCCACCAATTTTAATAATTTTGAAATTACTTCTAAATTAGATTTATTTTTATCCAGAATATTTACTTGATTTCTCAAGGGAATCTCAAAGTCGATAAATTTTTCTAAATATATTTTCGAACTCTCATTGTCATATCCATAAATATGCTGAATACCATTTATAAGTTGGTTTTTATTCATTACCAATACAAAAACTATTTTTCTAATATCAAAAAAGTGTTTGATCCTCTCAATTAAACGTATTGCAAAATCAGGGCGGCATCGATCCAATTCATCAATAATAAAGACTAAAGGCTTATCTAAATTTTCTGCTAACTGTGCCAATGTTGCTTTAAAAGCAATTATGGAGTTTTTCTCTTCTTCATAACTATCAATCTTAGCTTGAATTGCCTCAGTAACTTTTTCTCCAATATTTTCTGTTACTTTATCAATTGCATCATCAAGTTTATCTGTAATTTTCTCGCTATCAATTTTAATCAGTGGAATTAGCCCACCAGTTAAAGCACAGCTAATCATTGAAGCAATGAGTGTTGGAGCTAAGGTTAAAAGTCCTTGTTGCATAACTGCTGCTGCTTTCTTAAATTTATGCACTAAGGGCTTATTTTCGGCTGTTTTATCTAACTTTGAAGCAATTTCAGATGCAATAACCAAAAATGGATCTTCCAAATAATCATTTGCAAACGCATCCAAATAAATCACGTTATGCTGAGTATCATCTAAATGTTTCGCCCAGTTACGAACAAACCACGTTTTACCCTCACCCCATCGTGCATCCAAAGCAAGAACAGCACCGCAGTTTAAGCGATCAACATAACTTGTAAGCTGCTCTCCTAAACGACGGCGATGCCAAAGATCACCTTCCCATGCAGTTTCAATATTCTCAAAATTATCTTTAGGCCAGTTTAATTGGTTATCCATCATTTCTATTTATATTCATCAAGTTAACTATGTATTGAGTATAGCAGTAGCGCTATAAATTAACATTTAACCCATGAGCATCTCGTAACTTGTCATAGCCTTTTCCCCAAATAAAGACTATAAAGAACACATAAAATAAAAAGACCCACTTTTCAGGATGAATGATGACGAGAACCACTCAATTCTCAGGCATATTTATACTTGCCCTGCTGGCAGCAGTCGTCGCAACTTTTTGCGATGCGATTCATGTCTATACAAAAACACTTAGTTATCCCAACCCATTATTTTTCCATCAGGCTTGGTGGGTATTCCCTGGCTTTTTTATTGCCTTTGCTTTCATGGCATTTAGCTATATTCAATTTACACAACTACTCAAACACTATGTGATGACTCAGCTCAGTTGCCTCACGATGGTACAGCTCCATTAGTTGAGGCTTTAGTACTCTTTGCGATTGTCTACATACTCAGTGGTTTTGGTAACTTCCACCCTGAAGCATTGTGCTGGATTTTCTATATTAGCTTTTTTATTCGCTGGTTATTTAGCTATGAGCGTACATGGCTACTGATATTAGCCATTATGCTTGCCATTGGCGGCAAGTTCTTTGAAGGACTATTGGCTGAGTTTGCTTTAGTTAAATATCGCCATGAAGATATTTACAATGTGCCGTATTGGCTCGGTGGCTTATATATGCATGGCGCATTTGCCTTACGTGCAGGTATGCGTCGTTTTGTTTATCGTTAATTTTTTAAATTTGGAAAATTGAGACATAAAAAAAGACCACCCAATCGGAGTGGTCTTTTTTTGAATATGGTGGCTATGACGAGACTTGAACTTGTGACCCCCGCATTATGAGTGCGGTGCTCTAACCAACTGAGCTACATAGCCTTAAACTGTGCGCGCATTATGGAGGGATATTTAAATATCGTCAAGCCCATAATGCGCGTATTTGATCAAAATTTGTTGAAGTGAACCGATAAGCCGGGTTCTGTCGAGGACGATCATTCCTCTAGGCGTACAATCACTCATACGCTCAAGCGACCTACCCGGATCCAGCATGGGCCATGCCTAAAGGATCCCTATTTGGTCTTGCTTCCGGTGGGGTTTACCATGCCATGAACTGTTACCAGTCATGCGGTGCGCTCTTACCGCACCCTTTCACCCTTACCTCCGATTTTGATTGCTCAAAACCATAATGAAGGCGGTCTACTCTCTGCTGCACTTTCCGTCGGCTCACACCGCCCAGGCGTTACCTGGCACCTTGCCCTATGAAGCCCGGACTTTCCTCCCCTGCTTTAGTCACGGAGACCTATACACAGCAGCGATCGTCTGGTTCACTTCGGGGCGCATTCTAACAAATCTGACAACTAATTGCTTGATGTTTTTTGAGCAATTAGTTTTTCGTACTTCTGTTGAAGCTGTTCCTGAGTTTCAGGATGTGCCGGATCCAATGGAATACAGTCCACCGGACAGAACAACTGACACTGCGGTTTATCGTGATGCCCAACGCATTCCGTACACAAATCAGGGTTAATCTCATAAATGAGTTCCCCCATGAAAATCGCCTCATTGGGGCATACAGGTTCACAGACATCGCAGTTGATGCATTCATCAGTGATATATAAAGACACTCTACCAACCTTGCTGTTGTTTACGCTTAAAGGCTTCCACGACAGCTTGTGGTACAAACTGAGTGACATCACCATTTAAACGTGCAATTTCACGCACGAGCGTAGATGAAATAAACGAATATTGCTCTGATGGGGTTAAGAATACGGCTTCAAATTTACTGTCCAAACGGCGATTCATATTTGCCAATTGAAATTCATATTCAAAATCTGAAACTGCACGTAAACCACGTAACACGGCTGTTGCTTTTTGCTCGTTAAAGAAGTTGACCAACAGCCCATCAAAACCTACAAACTCAACATTTGACAAATGACTTAAAGACTCTTGCGCTAGTGCAACACGTTCTTCCAGACTAAACACAGGGTTTTTGTGATGTCCAATTGCAATTGCCACGACAACTTCGTCAAACATGCGTGATGCACGTGTCACTAAGTCGATATGACCATTAGTAATTGGATCGAATGTGCCCGGATAAATTACACGAGTTTTAGACATCCAGTTGTACTCTGTTATTTTGTAGATGGGTATTTTAACAAAATCTTGATTTATAGGTGAAGTCAGCTTGTAAATTTAAAAACTTCATCTTATTTAAAGTTCGGGTACAATAGTGCTAAGTTTGGAAGTTTTTGATTATGACGAAAGCAGTAGTTAAAAAAAATAGTAGCAGTACGATTGCCCTAAATAAGCGTGCGCGTCACGATTATTTCATTGAAGAAAAATTTGAAGCGGGCCTTTCATTACAAGGCTGGGAAGTCAAATCAATGCGTGCGGGTCGAATGACTATCGTAGAGAGCTATATTACGTTTAAAAATGGTGAAGCATTTTTATTCGGCGCTCAAGTGCAACCTTTACTGAGTGCTTCGACACATGTAGTGCCTGAAGCAACACGTACTCGTAAATTATTGCTGAACCGCCGTGAAATTGAAAAACTACAAGGTGCAATTAACCAAAAAGGTTATTCATGTGTGCCTTTGGCATGTTACTGGAAAGGTCCTCATGCCAAACTTGAAATTGCCCTAGTAAAAGGTAAACAGCTTCACGACAAGCGTGCAACGGAAAAAGACCGTGATTGGCAGCGCGATAAAGCCCGTATTTTTCATAAATAAGTTCAATAAAAAAACCTCCATCTTGGAGGTTTTTTTATTTTTAAATTGCAGATTTAGCAGAATTTCAACCCACCAAAACAGTTAGTCCGAACTTCCTGATTCCCCAAGACCTGATTTTTTAACGTTAAATTGGCCGCACCGGCATTACTAAGGTTAATTGAACCGACATTTTTATAAATCGGTAAACCAAATGCTGCACCAACAGCAGAACCTAAGGGAATATAAATCGGTTCATTGGTTAAAATTTGCGATACTTTTTGAGCAACTTGTGGCAAGACGCCTGAGATATCCACTTCAGATGTTGGATTTAATTTGCCAATATTAATCGGGTCTTTAAATGACATCCACCAACCTGTACGTGCAATATCATCTGCATTGGCATCTGGCCAACTGATATCTTGAGATTGAAGCGATAAATAACCTGCTGTGCCATTTAATGGAATGTTATGAATCATATTTAAGGCTTGCTCAAAGGTAATGTTCATTTTCAAACCATCAATTGATGAACCCGAATCCATAAAGAACTGCGCCCCTTCTACCCATAACAAATTACGGTCAAGTTTGACCTGCAAACTACCACTATCACGGTTGAGTTGAATCGACGGTACAGTCGCACTGATATTTTTGGCAACGGCTTGAGTTTGTCGTTTTCCGTTGATGGTAATTTCAGGGACGGTAAACGGCACATTCATTGAAGGAATTTTTAAACCCTTACTATTTTCAGGTTGGCTGACAAAGCTACGATCATTGTTCCAAATCGTATTAATCACCAAGTTCCCCGATAAAATCTCGCTGCTACTATCACCAAAGAGCGCTGCTTGGGTCTTTGCTGTTCCTGTGGTCGGTGCAATTTTCATATAACCACTCAGTGACTTAATCCCGTCTGTTGACGCACCTGTATTTTGAATACCTGTGGTCAATAAACCCGTAATAGATTCAGCACTGACACGAAAGCCTTTAACTTCGCGTAAAGCGGCTTGTTTTGGGTTTTTAATTGCAAATTCAATAAACGGATTTTTCAGTTCGGCACTGGTTGACGCTCGATCACCATTAAAGACGGGATTACCGTTGGCATCAGTTGAAGTAGCATTACCACTCAACGCCAGATGACGAATATCAATATCACAGCCATTTGACCCATTTACTCCACCACAGCCGAGTTGCAGACTTTTGACATTGACGTTCAGATCCATGACGGCATCTAAACTGAGTTTGTAGAAACCAATATTTTCATCGACCATTTGTTGGTTGACCAAAATAGGATCGGTATAGGACATATTCATCAATGCAGCACCATTGATGGCAGACAATTCTTCATCGGCTAATCCCACCAATCCTTCTGCTGCAAAAACAACGTCAGAAACACATAAGGTCAATGCCATTGCGACTATTGTTTTTTTCACGATTATTTAATCCTTTTTAATATTCATCACTCATCCCGAGTGAAATTTATGAGAAGATTAAATCAATAGCGTTGGCGTAAATGAATGGCAATTTGTGACACGCATCACAACTCAATTATACAAAATGCCAATTTTCACGAATTTTAGGCCAATAAAAACCCCAATAACATTTCCATCACTAGGGTTTTCAAAGATTTATAAATGATAGTTCAAACGATTTATTTACAAATTAATTAGCTTTATTTAACAACAGTCCCAGATATTCACCAAACCAAATAGCGGTTTCTAAATCGCCCGCAGGTGGCGTGACTTCAACAGGCGCATTATCCGATTGTGTCATTAAACCTAAAAAGCTCGACATCCGATTTAAATCTGTTGTGCTTCGTCCAGTTGGCATCAATGGAAGACCGCTCCACAACATGCCGTGCTGCATGGCGAATAAATTGATTTGCTGCAATACTGCCAATTTATCTCCACTTAAGCCGCCACCATTGGTAAAACCAGCGGCTAACTTGCCTTGCCATGTCCGTGCTAACCAGCGTTTAGATGATTGCTCCATGAATAATTTCATTGCCGCACTCATACTGCCCATATAGGTTGGGCATCCAAAAACGATGGCATCTGCACTGTCCAATTCATCCCAATCCACATGCTCTACATTCATGAGATGGACTTTTACACCGGCTTTTTCTGCACCTTGTACAATGAAATTCGCCACTTTGGCAGTGTGCCCATAGGGACTGTGGTAAACAACAGCAAGAGATTTAGCAGTCAAAGACATAACATTTAAAAGTCGATAGATTCAGTCAAGTTTAGCATTTTCAAAGCATAAAGACGAATGTTGCCATACGTCCTGTTTTCGCTTCTCGGCGATAAGAAAAATATTCATCAGCTTGCAAAAAGGTACATTGGTCGCCACCAGTTACAGCTTTAACCCCATGTAATGCAAGAATATAACGCGCTATCGCATAAAGATCAGCATAATATTTGCCTTCCTTTACACCAGCTTTAAATGCACTTTCAAGTTCTGGATATTTGGAACAAAAGGCAGCTTTGACTTCTGCGCCAATTTCAAAACTCTCTTGGCAAATGGCTGCCCCCAACCAAGCCCATGTTGGCTGAGTGTGCATGGCTGCAATGGTGTTTTCCACAATACCATTAGCCAAGCCCTTCCAACCTGCATGCAGATTGGCAACTTCTGTCCCGTCAGCATTACCCAAAACCACGGGTAAGCAGTCTGCGGTCATCATCATCAGGGCATGATGTTTAGACTGCGTGACCATACCATCGCCTTCGGGTGCAACAAAGTTGATCTGTTCATCAATGCGATGGCATAGCGTACTGTGCGTTTGGTTCATCCAGCTGATTTTATTCACGCCATATTTAGCAAAGTCTTTGAGCAATTGCATCCGGTGCTTTTGCACACGCGCTGCATCATCTCCTACATGCAATGCCAGATTAAATCCTGCCAGTTCAGGTTGTTCAGCGGGTTGCGTCTGATCATGATGAACTCGAGTTTGTCCCACAAAAACACCCTGTGGAAGTCCCTGAACAAATTGCATGTTGCCGTCCTTTTCTATCTATGGCGTGTAAATCAGTTTTAAAACTTAATACGCTTTGTTTTCGCTACGTAAAACTTCAACCAATTGGTTAAAGTCTTCAGGCCATGGTGCTTCAAACATCATGTCTTCACCTGTACGTGGATGAACGAGACCCAATTTAACCGCATGTAAGGCTTGACGTTTAAAGCCACGTAAAGTGTCATCTAATAACATCGACGCGCCTGCAGGCATACGTACACGTGGTACATACACTTGATCGCCCACAAGACCATGACCGATATAAGTAAAATGCACACGAATTTGATGGGTACGACCCGTTTCTAGACGTGCTTGAACGCGGGTAAAGTTTTGGAAACGTTCTTTCACATTATAGTGAGTCACTGCATCTTTACCGCCTGGCAAGACAGCCATTTTAATGCGATCGACAGGATGACGTTTAATTGGTTCATCGACTGTACCGCCGGCAATAATGTTGCCATATACAATCAAATCGTAAATACGGTAAACCGATTTCTTCGCCAATTGTTTACTTAAAGAAAATTGGGATTCGAGGTTTTTCGCAACCACCAACAGACCTGAGGTATCTTTATCGATACGATGCACCAAACCTGCACGGGTCAACTCTGAAGATTTTGGGTAGTGATGCAAAATTGCATTCACCAATGTGCCTGTACTGTTTCCAGCGCCTGGATGAACAACCATACCGACAGGTTTATTAATCACCATAATATCGTCATCTTCATAGACAATATTAAGTGGAATATCTTCAGGTAAGCTACGGGTTTGTGCTTCTAACTCGACGTCTAAAGTCAGTAACTCTGTGCCTTCGCATTTGTACTTTGGTTTCACAGTGTTACCATTGACCAACAAATGGCCCTCTTTGAGCCACTGTTTTAGCTTTTCACGAGAAAAATCAGTCCAAACCAGTGCTGAAACCTGATCAATACGTTGTCCTAAATAGCTTTCATCCAATTGAAATTGCAACGATAAACGTGTTGCAGTTGAGTCTGAAGTATGGTTATCTGCATCCTCAGAATCTTCAAGTAAATTGAAATCAGTTTCAGGGAAATTAGAATTGGAAGATTGTGCTTGACTCATTTGCTCATTCAGACAAAAGTGGTTTAATAGTTCAATTGTAGCTCATTGCCCGTATTAACAGAGGAATTTTTATGTCGCTACCAAAATATAAAATGACAATGCTTGCTCTAACAATAGGCATTGCATCGGCAATGGTAGGCTGTAGCAGTAATCCAAAGAAAGAAGTGGTCGACACAGGTCCACAATCAAGCGAACAGATTTATATCGAAAAAGCACAAAAAGCGCTTGAACGTAACCAATATACAGATGCAGCAAAACACCTTGAAGCTCTAGAGACCTACTACCCTACAGGTAACTATGCGCAGCAAGCACAACTTGAACTATTGTATGTAAAGTTTCAGCAAAAAGACTATGAAGGTGCGATTGCTCTTGCAGACCGTTTTATTCGTATGAACCCACAACATCCGCAAGTTGATTATGCGTACTACGTGCGTGGTGTTTCAAACATGGAGCAAAACTACAATGGTTTGCTTCGCTATACTTCTTTAAAGCAATCGCATCGTGATGTGAGCTATCTCAAAGTGGCTTATCAAAACTTTGTCGACTTTATCCGTCGCTATCCATCGAGTGAATATGCAGTCGATGCCGCACAACGTATGAAGTTCATTAGTCAAGAATTGGCTGAAAGCGAAATGAATGCGGCACGTTTTAATGTGAAGCGTAAAGCATGGTTAGCTGCTGTTGAACGTTCACTTTGGGTGATCGAACATTATCCTCAAGCACCACAAGTTCCAGAAGCTCTAGCGACTGTAGCCTATGGTTATGACAAACTTGGTGATAAAACCACGTCTCAGCAATACATTGACGTACTTAAACTGAACTATCCAAAACTTGTGAAGTCAGACGGTACAGTCAATATGCGTGCTGCACGTAGTGAAGGCAGCTTCCTTAACCGTGCAACCTTAGGTATTTTCGGTAAAGAAGCACAAACGATGTCTGAGCAAACCTCTACAGACGCGGTTGAAACTGATGAAGAAAAACGCAGTTTAACCAATCGTTTAAGCTTTGGCTTATTGGATCGTCCTCATAGCGAAAAAACTGAGTCGTCAGAATCAGCTGAATAATATAGTCGCAATGAAGGTCGATTTTTCACAAAGGGCAAGTTAGAATACTTGCCCTTTTATCTTTTCAGGATCTACAGATTCGGTTAGATTAAAAGGTATACAATAGTTCGATGGACGATGCTGTACTGCATCCCCACTGAACTTACAGCATTGCTGATTTTAACATATTTCACGAACTGCCCAAATTCAATAGATAGACAGATAAAACAGCATGGCCATTCCTCAACATACAATTGATCAAATTTTAGATCGCACCGATATTGTCGATGTGATTGGTCAATTTGTGAAATTGAAAAAGACTGGACGCACCTACTCAGGATGCTGCCCATTCCATCAGGAAAAATCGCCATCTTTCCATGTCTATCGTGATAAACAATATTTTCACTGCTTTGGTTGTCAGGCCAATGGTAATGCCATTCGCTTTTTAATGGATATTGGTAGTCGTAACTTTATCGAAGTGATGAAGGATTTATCAAGCCAAACGGGTATTGAACTACCGAAAGACAATAACGATTCCAATAAACTCAAATATAAACGCGAATCTAAACCCAAACCTGTACAAAAACCTGCAATCGAAGCAAAAGCTCTGCCGCCCCAAACAGGCGAAACCGACACAACTCCTGCTGCAGTAAATTTCGAACACGACCCATTTGCTGAGTTTCAAAATAACGAAGATGCCTTTTATGGGAACGATCCGTTTGCTCACTTTGACCAAGTTGCCAATGGTTTTGAAGATGTGCCGCAAGACGGAAACTTATATGACTTGCTGGAAAATGTCGCACAGTTTTATGAGCAACAACTGCCGCTCAGTCCAATTGGGCAAGCTTATTTTAAACAACGGGGTCTCAGTGCAGACACCATCGCCTATTGGCGCTTAGGCTATGCCCCTGAAGATTGGCAACATTTAGAAAAAGCCTTTCCACAAGATATCGAAGGACTCAAACTTCTCGGTTTGATTCGAACCAGTGACAGTGGTCGTGACTTTGACTTACTGCGTGAGCGGGTGATTTTCCCGATTCGAGATGCGAAAGGTCGTGTGGTCGGTTTTGGTGGTCGTGCCCTAAATGATGAAATCAAACCGAAGTATATCAACTCTCCAGACTCTGAAGTTTTCCATAAAAACCAGTTACTTTATGGTTTATATGAAGGCCGTAAACAAAAAGCCCCAGACTGGTTAATGGTCGAAGGTTATATGGATGTCATTGCCCTTCAGCAATATGGCATTCATGGCGCTGTAGCAACTCTTGGGACAGCCAGTAATACAGAACATTTAAACATTTTATTTAAGCAAAATAGCCGTATTACCATTGCATTTGATGGTGATGCCGCGGGTCAAAAAGCAGCTCGTCGTACGCTTGAAATTGCCCTGCCATTACTGAATGATGGACGAGAACTTAAATTCTTTGTTTTGCCGAATGACCACGACCCAGATTCATTGATCCGTCGTGAAGGTATCGAAAATTTTCGACGTTTATTGGACACCTCACCGCTACTTTCTGAATTTGTTTTTGCACATTTAACGCAAAATCATAATGTTGCTTCGCCTGAAGGTAAAAGTCAGGTGATGGGTGAACTGAGACAACTGACTGAACTGTTACCGAAAGGTGGTTCATATCGTTATTTGCTACAACAATATTTCCGTGAAAAATTAGGGTTTAGCCGAAAGTGGCAGCCTCAAGTCAATAATGATGCGTCTCTGAGCTTTAGTACAAAAATTGATGCTGAAGAATATGTGATTGCGATTTTAATCAATCATCCTTATCTCTACATTCATTTTGAGCCTTTACGCGCCTTAGTTTCACAAGATCTCTTGCTTTATCACGTTTTAAATATTTTCAATGTGATTTTTGATGAATTGCCTGATGACCCAGAGTTATCGACCTATTATGTACTCGGTGCTTGCGCAGCACATCATCATGAATTACAACATATTTTAGAGCATGCCAATATCAGTGACTATACATCATCACCTGAACAAGCAGATAAACTCGCAGCAGATTTATCGACAAAATTGCAATATCAATTCTTACAACTCAAGATCAAGTCGAATAAGTTTTCTAGCCTTGCAGAAATGCGTAATTTAAAACAACGTATTTATGATATTGATAAAAAAAGATCGCTCACACTCCTTGAAGATTAAGTTTTAACTTCAAGTTCAAGCTGTGAACAACATACTTTTCAATGAATCAGCTTATTTATTTCTTTGGTTTACGGCGATTTTCAGCCACATTAACTAAATCTTGCTCTATCATTTCAAAATATGCTGGGTCTTCCGCCATCGCCGCATTACGCAGCACAATAGAGGTTGGATGCAGCAGCTTTTGGGTTAAACGATGCGACATTTCTTGCATAATCTTCGCAGCATCTTCACCCTTTTGTAGACGATTCAGCGCCAAAGTCAGTTCTTCTTGACGTAATGACTCACCATGTTCACGGTATGCATGAATCGTCGAACCAGCCAAATTCACTTTTTGCTGTGTGATTAAATCTGTCGCAAGCTGATTGACCATCACTTCGGCTTCAACTGCCGCCTGACGACGCTGAGCCAAATTTTCTTCAATGACAGTTTGCAGGTCATCGACACCATATAAATAAACGCCATCTAGACTTTCAACTTTGGCTTCAATATCTCGTGGTACAGCCAAATCAACCAATAGCATTTGTTTATAACGACGTTTTTTCAGTGCTGCTTTGACATCCGCAAAATAAATCACTTGATGCAAGCTTCCGGTACAACTTGAAATTACATCTGCACGATGTAAATTGTCTGCCAAATCTGCAAAATCAATTATTTCAATTTCTACACGATGAGCAATCTCTTGCGATAAAGCTTCGGCACGGGCACGTGTACGGTTACAGATAATAATTCTGCCCACACCCATTTCGGCCAAATGCTTTGCAACCAAGCTATTCATTTCACCAGCAGCAACAATCATCACCGTCAATTTTTCAGGCTGACTAAAGACCTGTAAAGCGAGCTGAGCAACAGCATAGCCCATCGACACCGCATGACTTCCAACGGCTGTTTCAGAACGCACACGTTTTGCCGCATAAAAGGCATATTCAAAAATACGGTTTAAATTTGGGGAAACGGTTTCGGCATCTTTGGCTAAGGACAAAGCCGTTTTGACTTGACCTAAAATTTGAGGCTCACCAAGCATGAGCGAATCCAAGCCGCTAGCCACACGCATGAGGTGTGTCACCGCTTGTGCATTTTCATAACGATACACATGATTTGACAATTGCTTTACATCGATACCATTTGATTGGGCGAGCCAATTCAATACCACGTCTGCATTTTCAGACATCGCATAGACTTCGGTACGATTACATGTAGACACCACCACCATGTCATTGAGTTCAGGCGTATGGCTTTGCTGTTCAAGCAGTGCAGTTAACTTTTCAGGGTTAAATGCAATCTGTTCACGCAGCTCTACAGAAGCGGTTTGATGGTTGACACCCAATGCAAAGAAAGACATATCAGATCATCATTTCGCTAAATTTATGCTATTGTGCAACATCGGTGTCATAAAAAGCATTACTTGGATCAAGAAAAATTGCGTCTAACAAATAGCCGACTGAACGGCCAGACAATAAAGCAGTATTCTACCACATTCTTACTTGTCGGTAGCATGGCTTCTACTGCCCCAATTCGGGCCGTGGGAGAAGTTTACCATGCAAATTCAGGATATGATGCAATTAAACAAAGTATGATTGCGGAATTTGCCTTAGCCTATAACGACATTCCAACCGCGCTTCATAACTACACCGTGCTTGCAATCAAAAGTAAATCCACCATGGTCAAACAACGTGCTTTAAACGTTGCAATTGAGCAAAATGATCTACAAGCAGCTTTAGACATTGCCACACATTGGGTCGTCCAAGAACCTGAAGATGTCCCGGCATTATTTTATTTATCACATATTGCCCTGAAAGCCCATGAATATGAGCTTGCCGCAGAAACACTTGATAAAATTTTAACCATTGACCCGAATGCAGATTTAGAACAAATTTTGGCGGGTATTTCCCCTGAGTCAGAGGAAGATCGTGCTTATCTGATCCAAGCACTGACCGCCAGCAAAGAAAAAACCAATCCCTCTATTTTGGTCTTAGTCGCAGGTTTACAAGCTCAAAATGGTGCCTTTGCTGATGCCTTAGACACAATTAATTTAGCACTAAAAAAACGCCCGAAAGTGACTGGCTATATCTTAATGAAAGCCAATTTACTTATGTCGTTAGGTGATGAAGAAGAAACCTTAAAATGGTTCGAAAAATCCAGCCGTAAACACCGCAACAATA
This sequence comes from Acinetobacter sp. YH12069, assembly GCF_013419675.1. Classification (NCBI taxonomy): domain Bacteria; kingdom Pseudomonadati; phylum Pseudomonadota; class Gammaproteobacteria; order Moraxellales; family Moraxellaceae; genus Acinetobacter; species Acinetobacter sp. YH12069. Next base: position 37,798 of record NZ_VOZS01000002.1, read on the forward strand.
TGGAAGTTCGCTTAGCAGAAGCAAAATATTTAATTAAAATCAATCAGTCAGAATTAGGTCTAGAAAAACTCGAAGATATACTAAAGAAGTGGCCATCTGCTGAAGAACCGCTATTTATGGCAGGTTTGACCAGTATTGACTTAGAGCTTTATGAAAAAGCCGAAAAGTATTTGGTGGAGTTACGCTATTCGAGCAAATACCAAAATGAGGCGTATTACTATCTCGCGGTAAATGCTGAACGCAAACAACATTATGAAACAGCGAAAGCCTATTATCGCCTTGTAGATGGCAGTCTTTATACGGTTTCACGTCGCAATATGATCAGCATTTTTAGCCAGCAAAATAAGCTGCATGATGCACTGCGCTTTTTAACCCAAGAGCGGGTTAATTATCCTCAACATGCCAGTTTTTTATATCTTGCTCAGGCAGATATTTTAAAACGCATGAACAATAAAAAAGCAGCAGTTCGTTTACTTGATGAAGCGGTAAAAAACTTACCTGAAGATCCAGAGCTCATTTATGCCGAAGTTCTACTGCTCGACGCCCATCAAGATAAAGATAGACTCGACCAATTACTAAAACAATTACTTGAAATTGAACCCAATAGCCCGACCTATTTAAATGCATATGCCTATACTTTGGCGGTACAAAATAGACGCTTAGATGAAGCCCGAAAATATGTCGAACATGCCTTGGAATATGCTCCTGAGCAAGCCTCAATTTTAGATACGTTCGGTTATATTTGTTATTTGCAAAATGATTTTAGTACATCTGCATCTATTTTGGCCAAAGCGTATGAACTGAGTAATAGTTTAAAAATTGGCATTCGCTACGCACGATCAGTCTTCATGCAAGGTGATATGAATAAATTTGACGCGTTGTTACAACAACTCCAACAAAAACATCCGAATGATCCGCAATTAGAGCAACTACATTCGTTATTGTTACCCCAACCCATGAAAAAGAGTTAGAAAGAGTTTATGCAAGTATCTTCAAAATTTGGGGTATCTGCCCTGACCTGCTGCGCTTTATTTTTTACCGGTTGTCAGCAATATGTTAAAACACCCGATCAACCCAGCCCTGAAGAAGTCGCTGCAAATCAATTCAACTTACAAGGTAAGATTGGTGTGCGCACGCCACAACAGTCAGGAAGTGCTTTTTTTACTTGGGTTCAAGACCGCAATGAATATGATATCGAACTGAGTGGCATATTAGGTGTTGGAAAAACTCAAATCAGCGGTAAACCCGGTCAAGTTCAGTTAAACAGTGCAAAAACCGGTTTAATTGAAGCAGAAACACCTGAAGAATTACTGGAACGTGCTACTGGTTGGCAAGCTCCCATTACCCACCTCGTCGACTGGGTACAGGCGCGCCCTGCAACCACACAAGCAAAAATTCAACGCGATACTGCACAGCGCCCACAACAGATTATTGAAGATGGTTGGACGGTTGACCTAAGCTATAACGAGACTGCGACGGTACCGAACAAGTTAATTTTAAAACAAGCACTTGAATCCGGTCAGGAAAACCGTATTACAATGGTGATTCAAAATCGTTAATTTGCCTAAAAGCTGAGCTATGACTTCTGTGATTCGTGTACCTTCTCCTGCAAAACTTAATTTGTTTTTGCACATTACTGGCCGACGTCCTAATGGATATCACGAATTACAAACGATTTTTCAGCTCATCGATTTATCTGATTGGATGGAATTTCACCCACTTGCAAATTCTGCTGATGAAAATTTTATTCAAATTGAGGGCTTAAACAGCGTTAATCTAGAGCAAAATTTAATTTATCGTGCTGCTCAAATACTCAAACCGTTTGCTAAAGCACTGACTGCACAAAAAATCCACATCGAAAAAAATATTCCGATGGGTGCAGGGCTCGGTGGTGGTTCATCCAATGCAGCCACCACCCTTATTGTGCTCAATCAACTATGGAAATGTGGCCTAAATACCGAACAACTTGCAGAACTCGGTTTACAACTTGGGGCAGATGTTCCCGTGTTTGTACATGGTCTAAATGCATGGGCTGAAGGCATCGGTGAACACTTAACATTCATAGATTTAGCTAAAAAACAGTACATCGTGCTGAAACCTGACTGTTTTATCAGCACTCAACTACTTTTTTCACAAAAAACGTTGACAAGAGACTCAAAGCCCACTAAATTTTGCGGCTATCAGGAAACGCCATCTGATTTTGGAAATAACTTTGAGCCTGTGGCACGAAGCTTATATCCCGAAGTCGATGAAGCAATGCGGTACTTAGATCAGTTCGGTACAGCAAAGCTTACAGGTACAGGTGCTTGTGTATTTACTGAAGTGACTGAAAATATGAATATTGATGACATATTGAAAAATGCACCATGTAAATCTTACTTGGTTCGCAGTTTGCAAGAATCACCATTACGTCATTTTGAAGTTTGATATAGGGGCGTCGCCAAGTGGTAAGGCACCGGGTTTTGATCTCGGCATCCGTTGGTTCGAATCCAGCCGCCCCTGCCATCATTTTTCACCTGTAGATGTAATTGCTGTAAAGTATTAGGGGCGTCGCCAAGTGGTAAGGCACCGGGTTTTGATCTCGGCATCCGTTGGTTCGAATCCAGCCGCCCCTGCCATTTACTTTATTCGCTATTTCATCAATTTAGGGGCGTCGCCAAGTGGTAAGGCACCGGGTTTTGATCTCGGCATCCGTTGGTTCGAATCCAGCCGCCCCTGCCATTTACTTCAAAAAAGACAGAGCATAATTTGCAGTATCTTTGTTGTTTCAACTTGACAAAATACTGTAAAAATATTAAAGTTCTGCCGCATTAGGGGCGTCGCCAAGTGGTAAGGCACCGGGTTTTGATCTCGGCATCCGTTGGTTCGAATCCAGCCGCCCCTGCCATCTAATTCTCCAATTTGCCAACCGCCAAGGGTGCTTCATGCCCAATCTTGTCGTTTTTAGTGGATCTGCACATCCACAATTCGCCCAAAAAGTCGTTAGCCACCTTCACATCCCTCTAGGTGCTGCATCTGTAGGTCAATTTTCTGACGGTGAAATCGCTGTCGAAATTACTGAAAATGTTCGTGGTAAAGACGTATTCATCGTACAACCAACTTGTGCCCCAACTAACGATAACCTTATGGAAATCTTAGTTATGGCTGATGCTTTGCGTCGTGCAAGTGCTGGTCGTATCACTGCTGTCATTCCTTACTTTGGTTATGCTCGTCAAGATCGTCGTCCACGTTCAAGCCGTGTGCCAATTACAGCAAAAGTTGTTGCAGATATGCTCACAACTGTTGGTATTGACCGCGTTGTCATGATCGACCTTCATGCTGACCAAATCCAAGGTTTCTTCGATATTCCTGTAGACAACATCTACGGTACTCCTGCGCTTTTAGCAGATCTTCGTCAACAGTCACACGACAACTTAATGGTTGTTTCTCCTGACGTTGGTGGTGTAGTACGTGCGCGTGCTGTTGCTAAGCAAATGGGTGATATCGATCTTGCGATCATCGACAAACGCCGTCAAAAAGCGAATGAATCTCAAGTAATGCACTTGATCGGTGACGTTAAAGGCCGTGACTGTGTCATCGTTGATGATATGGTGGATACAGCAGGTACATTGTGTAAAGCTGCTGACGCACTAAAAACTTTTGGTGCTCGCAAAGTTGTTGCTTACGCAACTCACCCAGTACTTTCTGGTAAAGCTTTAGAAAACTTGAAAAACTCTGTGATTGACGAATTGGTTGTAACAGACACCATTCCGCTTTCAGAAGAAGCTCAAGCTCTTGGTAAGATTCGCCAAGTTTCAGTTGCAAGTATGGTTGCTGAAACAATTCGTCGTATTAACAACGAAGAATCTATTAGCGCAATGTTCGATTCTTATCTATAATATAGCGCTAAATTTAAAAGCCCTGCCTTTTGGTGGGGCTTTCTATCACTAGACTGGTCGAAGGTCTAGTCAATTAAACTTAAATAGGAATGTCTATCATGGCAAACTTCGTATTAAATGCAGTAGCACGTGAAGAAGCAGTACAAGGGAAAGGTTCGAGCCGCCGCCTTCGTCTTCAAAATAAAGTACCAGCAATCATCTACGGTGGTGCAGCTGAACCTGTAGCAGTTACTTTAGAACTTCGCGAACTTGTTAAAGCTTTAGAAAACAACGCTTTCTTTGAAGAAATTGTTGAAATCAACATCGACGGTAAAGCTGAAAGCGTTAAAATCCAAGCTTTACAACGTCACCCAGCTAAAAACACTCCTATGCACGCTGACTTCAAACGCGCATAAGTGTTAAATGGTGTAAATGAGTGAGTAAACTTTCACTGATTGTTGGTTTGGGTAACCCAGGTTCTGAGTATGCCCAAACCCGCCATAATGCAGGCTTCTGGTTTGTAGAACGCCTTGCAGAACAATATGGCATCCAACTCAAAGCTGATCCTAAATATAAAGGCATCAGTGGTCGTGGTAATATCGAAGGTCAAGACGTTCGTCTACTGTTACCTACAACCTTTATGAACCTCTCTGGTCAAAGTGTTGTTCCCTTCGCCAAATTCTATCAAATTGCTCCCGAAGCAATGCTTATCGCACACGATGAACTTGATATGAACCCTGGTGTCATTCGCCTGAAAACTGGCGGTGGTCATGGTGGTCATAATGGTTTACGCGATATCGTCCCGCATATTGGTCCAAATTTCCATCGTTTACGTATTGGTATTGGTCATCCTGGTTCTAAAGAACGTGTCTCAGGCCATGTCTTAGGTAAAGCACCAAGTAGTGAACAAGGCTTAATGGATGATGCTATTGCACATGCCTTATCACGTACTAAATTGTTGGTAAGGGGTGAGATTCCGCAAGCCATGAACCAGATCAACGCTTACAAATAGAACTGACAATTCCACAAATTGTTGAACAATACTTATTGCCATCTGAATGATTTCAGAGCAAAATGCGCTTGCATTTGACTGCTCACCCAGCATTCAAGAGATTGTTCCACCATAAGATACGATCTTAGGTCTACCAAGGAGACGCTAGCCATGCTATCTCGTTTATTAAAAGCTAAAATCCACCGTTGCGTCGTTACACAAGCAGAATTACATTATGAAGGTTCTTGTGCAATTGACGGTATTCTTCTAGATTTAGCCGGTATCCGTGAATATGAAGAAATTCATATGTGGAACGTGACTAATGGTAAGCGTTTTACCACTTACGCCATTCGTGGTGAAGAAGGTTCTGGCATTATCTCTGTAAATGGCGGTGCTGCTCACCAAGCAGATATTGGCGACTTGATGATTATCGCAACTTTTGGCGATTTCACAGAAGCTGAAGCAAATGCACATAAGCCACGTTTAGTCTACGCGAACCCAAACAACACTGTGAACCACACAGCGAACTGTATTCCAGTTCAAGTTGCATAAGTTAAAGCATTTAAAGATTCTAAAAAGCCCGCAATTTTGCGGGCTTTTTTATGGCTGAAATATGCATTATTGATTACGAAAATTCAGTATTAGACGCATATCACTACATACAACTCAACAGCTCAATTTATTTGTCTACCCTGCTCTCGGGCCCTTCCACCATGCTTGATTTTGTTTACAATCAAAGGGCTGTAAATGCTCTCCGACCAACCCCACCAACAAAGGCTGACCATTTTCTTGTACCTTTAGCTCTGCATATTGCGCATCGCGATAGCACTCTTCCAAGCCTTCAGCAAATAAAAAACTGCTCGCAGCGGGATATAAACCCTCAAATCTATTGTCAGGATTTTTGAGCACCAGTTTTGTAGATGAGCTTGGATACTGCACTAATAACTTTGGATTGAAACTGGTTCGAATCACTCTACGCTGTGCATCAAGCTGCACATAACTCACAATACTTTTTTGATCTACAAAATAGTCACGGTGTACATTTTCTTCTTTGTTCGCTTTGGCAGCCTGCCCATTAGCAGATTGCTCTTCAGAAGGCTGACCACCAAAATAGAGCTGATAATTCAAGGCCATATAATCCCCTTGAATCAAAGAGCGCGGATCGACAGGTTGCAACTTTACATAAATACTCTGACTGTTTGCCAAATGCCATTCATGCCGTGCAATCATCAGTACAAATAAAAGAATACTGAGTACAGCCAAACCAATAGGAAGCATTTTTTTATTGAGTATGTTCATCACACATCTCCCCCTTGTTTAAGCTGTATCGCAGATAACATCTTGGTGATACCAAGCAACAATAGACCAGAAATCAAAATCGTTAAACTTTTCAATAAAAAACTCAGACCCAAATTGTAATACAGCATCCATAAGCTAAAAATGATCAACAAGATGCTCAAGGCTTTAACCAAAGATTGCTGATAGACCTGCGCCCATGCCAATAAAACCAATAACAAGAAAATTCCAAAATAGCCCATCGCAATCAGCACAAGGCCCAATAACAGTAACGGCCATTTTTCGCTCCCCACCTGTTTTTGCTGATTTGCGATGTAAAGGCCAAGCCAAACCACAGGCAGCAGGTAACCGACACACAGGTCAAGAACGCCATGTTGGGTCTGTTCAAACTGTAGAACGTTATTTGACAGCGTCTGCAACACCACAAACGCCAATACGATGCATAACATCCACAACACAATGCTTTTTCGATACATCGTGTGCAACCAAGCTGTTGCACTCCCGAGCAAGAAAATCAGTAGAATATAATTCAATCCAATCACAGCTAAGATGACATGTTCATTGCTCATAAAAAGATCGGCATCAAATAGTGTGGCCACTGCAAGGCCGTATCCTGCAATGAGTTGAATAAAAACAATAAACCAATGCATTCGACTAAACAAACAGAGCAATATAACGCCAATTTGCAACACTAAAATAAACGAAATGCTATTGGTTAAGCTCTCTGTATGAATGAAGACCGCAGATTGGCCACATACCCATAAGCAGTAAGCAAATTGGCGACTAAAGATACTTTTAGCTCGTCGAATCAACCACCAAGCCACAGCTACAAAAACTAAGCCCATGACGATCGAAAACGCCTTCCAATAGGTCAGCAATAAGCTCGATAAAATAATGCCTGCCAACCATGCCCCAATCGCTAAAGGAATAACCGCAAATTTAGTCTGTGGCAGAAATTTCATCAGTGCCCAACTGATCACCGCAAACCAAGCAAATATCAGCAAAGCAAAAACCAGCAATCCTGCAATCGAATCTGATAAAATATGTTCTGCCCATTGGAAAATCAAAATACTGAAACTCGCGGCAAGACCCGCGGCTTGTAAACTGGTTTCTAATGCACGCTGTTGTCGATAAAAATAGATAATCAGATATGTTGGAAGCAACAAGGCAAAAATTAAATATTGCCATTGATACTGCTCTACCCCATTTCCGCAGTATAAAAACATGCAATACATCGAGATTAGTGTAATGAATGCAATAAATACTAAGCGCAGTGCAGCATAATATTTCAAACAATAGGTCACACAAATTGCCGTCAATACATTCATACAGAGTAAATACCACCATGAATGATCAACGATTAAATAGCTTTGTTTAAAATATAAAAATAATGCCAATTGGCTGATCAAACACAGTAACGCAAAGACTCCGATATTCGGTCGATATAACCAAGGTAAAAGCAGCAAAGCCCAGACCAAAAATAACAGATAACTGTCTGCTCCTGTTTGATAAACCTGCCCAATCACAGCCAAACTCAATCCGAGCAACAAAGCACTTAAAGCATCTAAACTTTGCTGAATCCAAGTATGCTTTGCAAAATATACACTCGTCACAGCACTCAGTACCAACAGCACCATTGGAATTGCCAATTGGATGAATTTTGGCAACATCAGCCAGTTTGCCGCGATCAAATACACGAAACTGGCTGCTATCAGTGCAACACCGATCACTTGCAGATACCGAATGACCTGTACATCTTGGAACAGATCTGTTGAAAACTCTTGATCTAAATGTGAACGATGCAGCTTTATATTCTGCTGCTGAGAATGCTGAGGAGCGGTCATTTTTTATCATTATGCAATCATGGTTGATTTATCGGCACGATAGCATGCTTTGGCACACTTTATAAAAATGCTTACAAATCCAATCTTATAACATTACTTATCTAAAATTTTGCAAAGGATTCTAAGCAATAATCCCCCATCAGCACTCAAACAGGTCTATACTCAAGACACATCGCTTCAGGGCGGGGTGAAATTCCCCACCGGTGGTAAATTTGCTGGGTTGAAAGCCCTGCAAAAAGCCCACGAGCCAATCGTTTAAACGCGATTCGCAGATCAGGTGCAATACCTGAGCCGACGGTATAGTCCGGATGAAAGAAGACGACGTCACATCTCTATATCATTGATCATTTTCAATATATATCGTAACGCCACTATTTCACACGTCCTGAAATGTTCAACCGTATCTAAAATTTACGCGAGCGTTTCAATGTCTAGTTTAATTCAACCCGAAATTTTCTTTTCTGCCCTTCCACCTGCAGAACAGCGCATGCTGCAAGCCTTAGAAGACATTCGTCAAGGCAAGCCTGTTTTAGTCATGGACGATTTTGACCGTGAAAATGAAGCCGACCTGATTGTTGCTGCAGAAACACTCACTGTAGAAACCATGGCACGTATGATTCGTGACGGTTCAGGAATTGTCTGCCTGTGTTTAACCGATGCTCAAGCCAATCATTTAGAACTTCCACCCATGGTGTCTGATAACTCTAGCCATTTTAAAACTGCCTTTACTGTCACCATTGAAGCTGCGGAAGGTGTTACTACTGGCGTTTCAGCAAAAGACCGAACAACAACAGTCAAAGCCGCAATTAAAGATGGTGCTGTGGCTAGTGACTTAAACCGTCCGGGTCATGTTTTTCCTTTACGTGCGCGTGAAGGCGGCGTATTGACCCGTCGTGGACATACTGAAGGGACTATTGATTTGGCACGTCTGGCCGGTTTAAAACCCGCAGGTGTTTTGTGTGAATTAACCAACCCAGACGGCACAATGGCCAATGGCGTACAAGTTTTAGCGTATGCACAAACCCATCATTTGACTGTACTCACCATTGAAGAAATTGTGCAATATCGTTTACAGCACAATCTCTAGTGCGAATTAATTAAAGCTCTACACGTTCATAAAAAGGCTGACTGAATCAGCCTTTTTATTTTTTACTGCATATTTCAAATTAAGAATTAAACCGTGAATATGCTATAGATCCCGTAGATGGCAACTACCACTAAAATCAGCCCACACAGTGCCAACAATTTTTTATACCAGCGAGATTTCGACAATCGATGAAAAGACAAATACACCAAAGACAAGGTTGCGAAATCTAAAACGATCCAACTCAGGGTCAACACAATTAAACTCAGATTAAGATGAGGAGTAATTCCTACAAACTGCGGAAAAAATGATGCGAAAAAAATAATATCCTTAGGATTTGAAATTCCCACGATCAATCCTTTCTTAAAGCCCCCTTGTGCTGCTTTTAACTGCAGAGATTGCTCAGTGGGCTGTGTCATCACTTCTTTTAAAATATCAAACCCAATATAAGCAATATATAAACAACCCAATATTTTGATGCCATCGAGCCAGTGCGCATTCACATTTAAAATGCCTTTTAAAATACACACAGACAGTACGATCAAAATCAATGACGCAAAATTCGTCCCCACAATGGTTTGAAATGCCTTTTTATATCCGCCTTGTAAACCTGCACTCGCGACCAACAGCATCACAGGTCCAGGTGTTGCAATCATCACGATGACTGCAACACAATATAAAAAGTACTCCGAATAATTCACGCTGAGATTCCTTCACTTATTTTTTTACATCACGATAAATTTCATAAATAAAAAAAGAGGACTTAGTCCTCTTCATCCATGTTTTGCAATAAATGCAAGCGAATGGCATCTGCTCTTAAAAATGCCAAATCATAGCTGGCTGTGGCGAGTGCTAAAACACGACGCTCAAATTCATCCCACAACGGTCGCACCTGTTTGTAATGTATCCCGAGTCCACTTTCATCTGTGAAATGACGGTTTTTTTCGCAGAGCTTGAGTGCGTGATACAGTTTACGGCCTTTGCTTGCATCTGGACGTAAGCGAACTCGCTTAGACAAGACAAAGCCTTCGACATGGATGATATCTGCTTGCGGCAACATCGGTATTAAAATTTGATCTAATTGTGCATCTAAACGACACCAAATGGCCGTGTGTTGCTCTGCTGTATAGGTATTCCATTTTATGACTTCATGGTTAAAGCGGCGGCAACCACGACAGACTGAATCACCAAATACCGTAGAACAACGCCCTGCACATGGGGTTAACGAGGCAATTCGACGATCAGTACTCAAAACCGGCTCCATTCAATCAATATTTATGGGATAAAAACAACTCGGCATGACTATACACGCTAAAACTACTGAAATGAAGCTATGATCAAATGTGTGGTTAAAAGCCATCGCTTTACTCGCTTATTCATCCAAATCACGGTAGAATGTGCGCCTTAATTTTTATCCTGTTTATTCATTTGGAGTACTCCATGAACGCTACTGTAGAACAGCTTGCACCTGTAGAACAGCAAGCGACCTCTGGTTGGGTTGTTGCCGCACTTTATCAATTCAAAGAAGTTCAAGATCCTGCCGATCTTCAACAACGTCTTTTAGACTTGGTAATAACCATCAACCTTTGCGGTACTCTAATTGTGGCAGGTGAAGGTATTAACGGTACTGTTGCCGGTGACCGTAAATCTGTAGATATCATCCATCAGTTCCTTCTCAATGAAGGCTTCAATGCGATGGAATACAAAGAATCGCATAGTACGGATAAACCATTCCGTAAAATGAAGATCAAACTGAAAAAAGAAATCGTGACTTTAGGTGTGGAAGTGAAACCACGTGATTTAGTCGGTCACTATCTTGATCCTAAAGAATGGAATGAACTAATTGCACGTGATGACGTAATCCTAATTGATACACGTAACGACTATGAATACAAAGCAGGTACATTTAAGGGTGCGATTGACCCGAAAACTGAGACTTTCCGTGAATTCCCTGAATACGTGAAAAAAGAGCTTGAGCAGCATAAAGATAAGAAAATTGCCATGTTCTGTACAGGCGGTATTCGCTGTGAAAAATCAACCTCACTTTTACTTCAAGAAGGCTTTAATGAGGTTTATCACCTTAAAGGCGGTATCTTAAAATATTTAGAAGAAACCCCTGTTGAAGAAAGCATGTGGGAAGGTGAATGTTTCGTATTTGACGGTCGTACTGCTGTCACTCACGGTATGGAAGAAGGCGAAAATATCAAATGTCACGCATGCGGTTGGCCACTGGCTCCTGCTGAAGTTGAACTTCCGAGCTACGAACACGGCGTATCATGCAAATACTGTATCGACAAAACTACTGAACAGCAAAAAGCAGGCTTCCGTATGCGTCAATCACAAATTGTGGCAGCAAAACGTAAGCGTCTCTAAGGAAAATTTGTTGTAACGATATATAAATAAAAGCCCTATTTTTAGGGCTTTTTTTACGCATTCTCAACAGTGACTTAATTTTTTTGACAAAATAACTATATCTGGTTATTTACGAGAATCAGTTCGCGCATTTATGCTTATTCTGATCAATTGATCCGAGAAAATCATTATAGATAATTGAAAAGGAAAGCATTATGCCAAAATTAATCAACTCTCCAATTGCAACCTCAAGGCGCCTTGCTTTACCCGCTCCCCGTGTAAAAGAAAGTGTAGGAGAATTAAAACACCTCCTTAACCAACAGTCGCATATTTTGATAGTCAGTATTGCTACATGCATTGGTGCAATTTTTGCCTTATTTATTGCTTATACATTGCACTTACAACCCACTATGCTCAACATTCTTGGACTTTGTGCGATTCCATTTGCTTTATCTCTGAGCTTACGCCAAGTCTATATTCACACCCTGTTAAATATGGAACATGATGATTAATTTGCGCACCTTGCAAAGCTACTTATTGCAACTTTGTCCTACGCTGTTCAGTATATAAAACGATTTTTAAGGCTGCTAAAGCTCCGACATCAAAATAAAATCCAAACTGAACAGCGTACACTCTTTACTTTAAAAACTATGATCTAAGCCTTTCAATTATTCAGTCTTATATCATTCAGCATTGCTTAATGCCATCGCGTATTCATACTTTTCCTTCTAATTCAGCCTACGTGCTACTTAATACAAGATGAACTCAATATTTGTTGTTTTACTTAGGTGGTTTCAGGAATATTTAAAACGGAACTTTACCCACTGCGCTTTTCAACATAGGATAAATACACTTTTTCTCTGCCTTAGCTACCATGACTTTAACTGAATGGATCATTTCAATCATGGAACAATTGGGTTATCTCGGTATTGCCCTGCTCATGTTCCTTGACAATGTCTTCCCCCCAATCCCCTCAGAAATCATCATGCCCTCGGCTGGCTATTCTGCCTCCCAAGGTCAACTGCTACTCATTGGTGTCATTATTTCAGGCTGCATTGGCTCTTTACTGGCGGCAGCATTGCTGTATTGGATTGGCTATAAATTTAAGCATGAATCCATCTTCCGCTTCGTCGATCGTTATGGAAAATATTTATTCATCAAATCTGCAGATGTCAAAAAATCTCTAGCATGGTTTGAGCAATACGGTCACCGCATTGTATTTTTTGGCCGAATGATTCCGGCTGTGCGTTCTCTCATAAGTATTCCTGCAGGAATGAGCCGCATGCCATTTTGGAAGTTCATGTTTTATAGTGGTTTAGGTACGATTATTTGGACCACCTTTTTAGCATGTGTAGGCTTTTATTTAGGTGAAAACCAGCAGTTAATGCAGCAAATATTTAGCAAAGTTGGACATGTGATTATTCTGATCACAGTCATCATTATTGCTTGGATTTTGTATCGCCGACATCAACGTCGACATCGTTAATTTTTTGTTTTTGGGGCTTTCATGAAACACTATCTCCTGCACTTTGCTGCTGTTTATAGCATTGCCTTGGTGCTTTTGATTACCGTATTAATCTTTGGATTAAATCTTGGCGGTATCACCTTAATTCCTACATTGGTGGCATGTGCATTAATCAGCGTTGGGCATTTTGTAAAGAAAGAACAACGTGTGCCGAGCAACCATGAAAAGATCCAACTGGTTTGGGGCTCGAGTGCTGTTGCAATCATCATTGGTAGTTTTTTTGTGCTGTTCTTGGTGCTGATGAATCCCAATGCCGAAAGCATTATGAAGTCTGTAGATAATGCAGGCATTGGGCTAACTGCTGTGGTTATGCTTTGTTTGGTCGCCATTCATGGCACGATATTTCATATTGCCTACGGTTGGTATGCAGACTACTGTGCTAAAAAATTATAAATTTTTTTAACTTATTCCGTTAGAATTTGAATCAATACCCTTCACTGAAACTTAAAATTCAGTGAAGAAACTTCGGGCAAGCTATACTCGCTCTTTATAAAACGAAAACATGAACATTAAATAATGAAAAAATACATCATCACATTTAGTATTGCTTATGCCCTCGCCATGGTAGCTGTCGCAGCCATCGAGTCTTTCTTTGATTTACCCGGTGGTTCATCCATTACCTGTCTCATCGTGGGCGGTTTCGCTGCGGCATCTAGCTTTGTCAAAGACCATCAGCGAGTGCCAGATAAGTTTGAAAAGAGAACTTTGATTTGGAGCTGTATTTTAGCTTCGGTTCTCATCAGTGTCGTTGCTACAGTCATTTGTCTCTTAATATTCCCTGAAACCCAAGCCTTTATTCAAATGGCGCTAACGCAATTACCCGCTTGGGTCTGGCTGCTTGCTATCAGCTTTACGCTACTGATCCATTATCTTGTGTTGGCTTTATCTTTTGGATGGATGTCGAAAAGCTTTTTAAAAGCCAAACGCAGTTAAGCATTAAGATTGATTTTGAATTAAAAAAGTACGGCGCTAAAAAAAGCACCCCAAGGTGCTTTTTTTAAATTTCGTCGAAATTAATTTGGTGTGTGATACATCAAATATAATTCGTTCAAATTGGTTGGGATTTCTTCTGCAAGTTCATCCATCAACTGCCCATTGCGACGGAAAGATTCCATTTGTGGATCTTCTTCATCAATGCCGCTGAACACCATGATTGGCAAAGTTAAATCAACCAATTGTTCTTCAAACTCGTCGGTGAACCATGCATCTTCGTTTAGGAACATGGCATCAACGAAGCCAACACTCCAGTCACCAAGACTTGATTCAACATCGGCTTCTTCAATTTCAAATGGAAATTCAATACCATCTTCATTGGCAAGATTCTGACGAATCGATTCGAGCCATGCTTTTACTTGCGCAATAATTTCAGCAGGTACTTTTTTCTGATTGTTATCAAAAAGTTCGTCTAGCCATTTATCAAAAGCTGGGCCTACTGCAATTGCACACAAAAAACCATGAGTCGCTGCAAAATCTAGACCATGCTCGTTGTCATCGCCGTCTAGATAGTCACTCAAAAGGTCTAAATCTAAAGCACTCATTTCAAATCCAGAGTTAGAAAAACTTAATGCGTAAGCATAGCATTTTCAAGCGCTATGCTAAATCGCTATTTAGTCTTCTTCGTCATCAAAATCATCGTCATCGTCGATGTCGTAATCAAAATCTTTAAGCTCACGTTCAAGACGGCGCTGAGCCAGAAGGTCATCAATAAGTCGGCGCTTTTCTAACGATTCTTTCGCGCTAGTTTTTGCACTGGCCTCATCGAAATTCACATCATCATCACCGTAGTTATCATCTAGTTCAAAATCTGTAGAAGACACCAAAACTACCTCATAATGAAAAAAATTGAAGGGGTCTAGCCGCTATTTATATGGGATATAAAATATTGTCAAGTTTTATTTGTTTTTTTAACAACTAAACTTTAAAAATAGGTCTTTTTTTCTTACCAAAACCTGTGGCATGATATAATCCACCCTGCGTCCTTCATTTTTATGACAGTCAAAGATGACTCGTAAAATAATCGATGCATGGGATGAACTTGAAAACAACAATTTCAGCCCCACCTAAATTACTGAATTTAAATTTTTAATATCTCATTGGACAGCTTGATGCTGTACCGTCCTAATGGGATAAGCCAGCTATTAACAAGATTTAATGAGACGATCGTGCTAAAATGCACGGTTTTTTACTGCCACAGATTCAACGAAGAGTAAGCAAAGATGAGCGATATGACTTCCCCTACTTCTCAAGTAGCGGCTCTGATTAGCCGAGGCAAAGAGCAAGGTTACCTAACTTTCGCCGAGGTTAACGATCATCTCCCGGACTCAATCACTGAAAGTGAACAGATTGAAGACATCATTCAGATGTTGAATGACGTGGGTATTCCGGTACATGATCGTGCACCAGAATCTGACGATACAATGTTTGAAGGTGGCAGCGAAGCGACTGACGAAGTTGCTGAAGAAGAAGCCGCTGCTGTACTTGCATCTGTTGAAAATGAACCCGGTCGTACCACTGACCCTGTGCGTATGTACATGCGCGAAATGGGTACAGTTGAACTTTTGACACGTGAAGGCGAAATTAGCATTGCAAAACGTATCGAAGAAGGTATTCGTGACGTTTTACACTCTATTGCTTATTGGCCAAATGCGGTCGAAGTTGTACTGCAAGAATACAAAGATTATGAAGCGGGTGAACGCCGTTTAGCTGATATTCTTTCTGGTTATTTAGATCCTGAATCTGACGAAGCCATCCCTGAAGTGATCGACGAAGAAGATTCTGAGATCGATGAAGACGAAGCGTCTACCAACAAGCCGACCAAAGATGTCAAACTTGATGATGACGATGAAGACGAAGAGTCTGAAGGTGATGATGATTCTGAAGGCGAATCTGGTCCAGATCCTGAAATTGCTAAAGCACGTTTTACTGAGCTCGAACAAGCATGGTTAGTGACTAAAGCTGCTATTGAAAAAAATGGACGTAACAGTAAAGAAGCTGCTGCTGCACTTGAAGCACTTGCGACTGTGTTCATGATGTTCAAATTTACACCACGTTTATTCGACATCATCTCTGATTTGATCCGTAATACCCATGACCAAATCCGTACTTCTGAACGTGAAGTCATGCGTTATGCCGTACGTCGTGGTCGTATGGACCGTACTCAATTCCGTACGTCTTTCCCAGGTCAAGAATCTAACTTTGCTTGGTTAGATGAACAAATTGCTAAAGCACCTGCAGAAATGAAAGGCTATCTTGAAAAAGTCCGCCCTGACGTTCTGGCATTCCAACAAAAAATCGCTGACATCGAAAAAGAACTTGGCTTAGATGTTAAAGGCATCAAAGACATTTCTAAACGTATGTCGATTGGTGAAGCAAAAGCTCGCCGTGCGAAAAAGGAAATGGTTGAAGCCAACTTACGTTTGGTAATTTCGATTGCGAAAAAGTACACCAACCGTGGTTTGCAATTCCTCGACTTGATCCAAGAAGGTAACATCGGCTTGATGAAAGCGGTGGATAAATTCGAATATCGTCGTGGTTATAAGTTCTCTACTTATGCAACTTGGTGGATTCGTCAGGCGATTACACGTTCGATTGCCGACCAAGCACGTACTATTCGTATTCCAGTACACATGATCGAAACCATTAACAAGATCAACCGTGTATCTCGCCAACTTCTTCAAGAAATGGGTCGTGAACCGACACCTGAAGAATTAGGTGAACGTCTAGAAATGGACGAAGTGAAAGTTCGTAAAGTGCTTAAAATCGCGAAAGAACCAATTTCAATGGAAACACCAATTGGTGATGATGAAGATTCGCATCTTGGTGACTTCATTGAAGACGGTAATATCACCTCTCCTATTGACGCTGCAACGTCAGAAGGCTTAAAAGAAGCAACACGTGAAGTTCTTGAAAACTTGACTGAACGTGAAGCGAAAGTCTTGAAAATGCGTTTCGGTATCGATATGCCAACCGACCATACCTTGGAAGAAGTGGGTAAACAGTTTGACGTAACACGTGAACGTATTCGTCAGATTGAAGCGAAAGCATTGCGTAAATTACGTCATCCTTCACGCTCAGAACATCTGCGTTCATTCCTTGAGAATGATTAACCTATAACTAGGACAATGCAGGCTTGAATATGGGGTTTTCCGCCCCATATTATGAGCATGTAGCAAATAATTCCAAATACCTGCTCATTGCAGGTATTTTTAAATAATGAGGTGTCCCATGACTGATATGACTAATCGCGCTCCTTCACGTGAATTGCAAGAGCATCTTTGGGTCTTCCCTATGGACTACCCTATTAAATTGATTGGTAATGCAGGTGAAGAACTTCGCCTTGCAGTGAATGAAATTTTTGTTAAACATTTTCCTGATTTTGATGGCAGTAAAATGACTGTGACTCCATCTCGTACAGGTAAATATCATTCAATTACTGCTCAATTACGTTTCGAAGAGTTAGAACAAGTACATGCGGTCTATGCGGATTTAGCAGCTTGTAAACACATTCGTACCGCGCTGTAATTCTGTTGATTTAAATAAAAAAGCACGCTTTCGAGCGTGTTTTTTATGTCTAAGTATAATAGTAATACCCTCAAGTAATTCAGTATTTAACCCCCCTTTTGTACGTCTAATTCATTATAATCCATACATGACTTTGATAGAAAAGGACACGAAATACGTGACTGAAACTGTTCAAAAACCCGAATTAATCATTCGTCAATATAACCACCTTACCCCTTATGCAGACCGCTTTTTAGAGATGAAAACTCTCACTGAACAGCGAGATGAAAACTCACCTGATGAGCTGTGGATATTGCAACATCCCGATGTATTAACTCAGGGGCAAGCTGGCAAACCTGAACATATTTTGGTGCAAAGTAACATCCCTGTGGTACAAACAGACCGTGGTGGACAAGTCACTTGGCATGGACCGGGTCAGTTGGTCGCTTATTTCATGTTTGACTTAAATCGCTTAGGTTGGAACGTGCGTACGCTGGTTTCCTATGCAGAAAACTTGATGATCGAACTGCTGAAAAAGTACGGCATCGACGCTTATGCCAAGCCTGATGCACCCGGTGTTTATGTTGCAGAACGCAAAATTGGTTCTCTCGGTTTTAAAATTCGTAAAGGCCGCAGTTATCACGGTTTGGCACTGAATATCGATTGTGATCTATTTGGTTTTCATACCATTAATCCATGTGGCTATGCTGGATTAGAAATGGTTCGTATACAAGATTTGGTGCAAGATTACCCTAAATTTGAAAACTTATGCGTCGATATCATTGATACTTTGAAAAACAGTGGTTACTTTAAAGACGTAACAGTCAAACAACTATAAAAGACTTTGCTTTCTCAAATAAAATAATTTAGAGTAAAAGCTCTAAATTAATAATTATAGATAAGGGATGTACACGTGATTGCAACTAAATCCGTTAAACCCGCGCTCCAGCAGGCCTATGTCAAACTCATGATGGATGTGATTGGCAGAGGTCTGGTCATGGCGAGCCAGGTCGATGAAGAAATTAAACAAGAAGTTGCTAAATTTCCAGTTAATTTTATTTTATCTATGAATGTTTTTCCTAATGGTGCTGCATTTGTCGCGCAAGTCACGGAAGACCATCAACTCAAACTCCTCACACCCGGCACTCAAAAGCCTGACTTAACCATTACGTTTAAGCATTTGAATCATGCCTTTTTGGTCTTCTCATTTCAAGAAAGTACCGCACAAGCCTTTGCCAATGACCGCATGATCGCCGATGGTGATTTGTCTTATGCCATCCGACTGGTGCGTTGTCTCAACAAAATGGAAGCGTTAATTTTACCTAAATTGGTGGCTGAATTGGCTGTCAAAGAATATCCAACACATTTAAGCCTAAAAGAAAAACTGAGCGGTGCTGCAAATATTTATTTAAAAGTAGCCCAGTCTTATTTAAAACGGAGCGCATAACACATGGCTAAACCATATTACGAATTTTTCTGTCCTGTAAAAGTGATTGCTGGCCATGCTGCTTTAGAACACATTCCATTCGAACTGTCTACTTTAGGTGCTAAACGCCCCATGATCATTACTGACAAAGGCGTTCGCAGTAATCAATTACTTGCACCGATTGAAGCGGCATTTGAAAGTACCGAGACGGTGATTGGCTATATTTTTGATGATGTTCCGCCAGACTCAAGTCTAGAAACCGTACGTAAAGCGGCTCAACTTTACCGCGACAACCAATGTGATGCCATTATTGCCGTCGGTGGCGGTTCAGTGATTGATACCTCTAAAGCAACCAACATCTTGGTATCTGAAGGTGGTGATGACTTACTGAAATACTCAGGTGCGCACAACTTACCTAAACCTTTAAAACCATTTTTTGTGATTCCAACAACCTCAGGGACAGGTTCAGAAGTGACTATGGTCGCTGTGGTTTCTGACCCTGAAAAGAATGTTAAAATGGCTTTTGCATCGAATTATTTGATGCCACATGCAGCAATTCTTGACCCACGTATGACGCAAACTTTGCCGCCTCATCTTACAGCAATGACAGCGATGGATGCGATGACGCATGCCATTGAAGCCTATACGTGCATGGCGGCGAACCCGATTTCAGATGCCTATGCAACTGCCGCAATCAAGAAAATTAGCAATAGCTTATTTGGTGTATTAGATAATACCAGCGATGCACATGGGCGCTTAGAACTTGCACAAGCCTCTACGATGGCAGGAATTGCATTTTCGAACTCAATGGTCGGTTTAGTGCATTCATTAGGTCATGCGCTGGGTGCAGTCGCTCACCTGCCCCACGGCTTATGCATGAACTTATTCTTGCCGTATGTGTTGGAATACAACAAAGAAGTGAATGGCGATAAGATTGCTGAATTGCTATTACCACTGGCTGGTCCTGATATTTATGCACAAACACCGGCCAACCTCCGCGCTGAAAAAGCTATTTCAACGCTTTTAGCCATGCGTGACCGCTTGTTTAGTTTGACCAAATTACCACGTACTTTGAGTGAAACAGGTAAAGTGACTGAAGCTCAATTAGATGAAGTGGCAGAGAAAGCACTGAATGATGGATCGATTATTTATAATCCTAAAGAAGCCAGCTTAGAAGACCTCAAAACTATTCTAAAAAAAGCTTGGTAATTGCTGAAAAATAAGCGAATATAGCGAAAAATTAAGCCTGATGTTTTTTTAAACATCGGGCTTTTCACTTGCAGAACGCAATATCAGTTATTTTTTAATCAAACTGGCATAATTTCTGCTAAAAATAATTTCAAAGTTACTGACAAAATGTACCAATTTGGAGTAGATTGGCGCACTTTTGTTTTAAAACGTAGGGGGGATCGTTCGTCTCAAACGATCCTTAGAATATGACTGATCCTTGATCAACGATAAGAGGATAACGCCGTTGACAAATTACTCTGGGACTCAATCTGCAGCAAAACTGAAAAAAAATCTTGTGCTGTGGCATATCATCATTATTGGTCTGGCATATATTCAGCCTCTAACCTTATTTGATACTTTTGGCTTGGTATCAGACGGAAGTCAAGGACATGTCCCAACTTCTTATATTTTTGCACTTGTGGCCATTCTTTTAACATCAATCAGTTATGGACATATGATCCGCCGCTATCCATCATCGGGTTCGGCGTATACCTATGCTCAAAAATCCATTCACCCAAACGTTGGCTTCATGGTTGGCTGGTCATCTTGGCTAGATTATTTACTTTCACCTCTCGTCAACATTATCTTGGCAGATATTTATCTAAGAGCCTTATTCCCAGATGTAAATAACTGGATTTGGGTAATTGGATTGACTGTAATTATGACGGTCATCAATTTATTTGGTTCACGTTTTGTCGCTCGCTTTAACAGTACTATAGTGTTCGTACAGTTAGGGGTAATCTTCTACTTTGTTTATGAAGTTTACTTACTCCTTACCCAAGGTGTTTATGCAGATGGCACTTTAAATCCAGATAAAGCTGGACTTTGGTCACTTGCTCCTTTTTGGAATGAAATGACCACGATTGGTGCTTTAATTGGCGGTGCGACAATTTTGTGTTTTTCTTTCACAGGTTTTGACGCATTATCATCACTTGCGGAAGAAACCAAAGATGCTGAAAAAACCTTGCCTAAAGCAATTTTCTCAACCGCATTAATTGCCGGCATTATATTTATTGTCAGCACATATTTTATCCAGCTATTTTTCCCTAGCAATGCAAATTTGTATTTTAATCCATTGGATGAATCACAACCGGTAATGCTGGAAGCGCTTGGCAACACAACAATTTTAACCGCAATTACTGGTATTGCATTCAAAAATCTAGTGCTCTATTTTGCAGTTATCGCCGTTCTTGCTTCAGGTATTTCGGCACATGCGGGTGTATCACGCTTAATGTATGTCATGGGCCGTGATGGTGTGATTAACAAAAAGATTTTTGGTCATATTAGCCCTAAACTCCACACACCAACTTATAATATTTTAATTGTTGGTGTAGTTGCACTTACTGCGGGTTTCCTTGATCTTGAGCATATTGTTAACCTAATCAGCTTTGGTGCATTAACTGCATTCAGTTTTGTCAATTTTTCTGTAATTTCACGTTATGCATTACGTGATGGAAGAACTAAATCATTAAAGGAAATCATTAACTATGTGATTATTCCTACACTTGGTTTTGCCAGTGTATTCCTAATGTGGTTAGAAATTGATGAGATGGCACTTAAACTAGGACTAGCTTGGGCTGTTATTGGTGTTGGTTATTTAGCATACAAAACCAAAGGTTTTAAACACCCTGCGCCGCAACATAACGAATTTGATGATAAATTCTAATCAAGTTTATCTCTAAACAAAAAAGGCGCTTAAAGCGCCTTTTTTGTTTTAAATATACCAATTAAGGTTGTATGGATTTTCTAGATTGCTGAAATTGAATTGAAATTTCTTCACACTTGTCTGGTGTATTGCCTTTTAATTCAACCGATGCTCCATCACCGTGTGACCATATACCATCTTCAACAGTCTCTAAATTTACAGCTGCTTCAAATATATGCTGTTGTTGTGGATAGAGTTTGATATCTATAGGTGTATCACATACTTGTTTTGGAAAATATGGTCTAACCTGCTCGAATAATTGCATGGTTAATGGCATATCACATTGCAAATGAATGGTGACTGGTACGCTATTGGTATTTTTTAAGATCAATTGAACATTTTGCGAATTAAGATCCGCTTGGGCAGCAGGTATTTCTACATACGTTTTTGTGTCAATCGACTGACGATCAAATGGATTGAGGAAGGCTAATTTACGTTCCACGCCATAACAAGAATCCTGCACGGAAGCTAAAAACTCTAAATATCGTGTCCCCAAGATAATTGTTCCGCGGCCATCCCCTGCATGACCGATATCAATGATTGGATCACCTGTACCTTCAATTGTAACCCCACCACTTCGAAAAAACTCTATGTCACAACCCGCTAAAACGCTGATCAAGCCACAAAGGGTTAAAGTCTTAAAATTTAATTTTCGCATCATGTTGATAAACTCCAAAGCGAAATGCACGATTTGCTTCAGGATTCCCGTCATCCATTGCGCAACGCTCCGCGGCAAGTTTTAAAAGTTGTAGTGAGTATTTCTGCCAAAGCTCTAAGCTCATTTCATGTAATTTATTAATCGATTCTTCTGTTAATTCGTCAGCACAAATGGCTTGTTCTAAGTAAGGTATTTCATCAGGATTCAATAAATTATGCAAACCCGCTTCTAAATGCGCTTGAACATTTCGTGTTAAAATTTTACGTGCTTCTAACTGCGAAGGATCAGGAATAAAACGACGCTGTTGTAAATATATCTGCCCATCTTTTTCTGTCGCAATTTCAAGCCTTATAAGCTCGTTGAGTACTGAACGCGGATGACGTTCTGTTGAAATTCTTTTCACCAGCATTTCAAAGCTATTTTCTGACTCACTGCTAAATGGTAAAGAATCCCCCCAACCTTCTGCAAGCCACAAACCCATCACACGTGATGGCACACTAATCGGCTCCGAAACAGTCGCTTCGGTCAAATCCTTACCTTCAGAAATCACTTCTTTATAAGCAGTCACGTCTTTACGGTGTAGGCCAGAAAGTAAACTGATCGCGGAAATCGTCGGTTTTTGATCGATACGCTCTAACTCTTGTACAGCTTGTTGGAAAAAAACCGGTTTCAATGCAGCAGTAAACTCGGTATATCCCACACCTGAGCGAATCAGCCATTGGCTCAGCTCATTCATCAGCACCAATACTTGCTGTAAATTTTGATCTGCCTCATTAGTGAGAAGTTTGCTCATTGAATTGCCATGAAAATTAGACTGCATAAGTGAAATTTTCGCATTGTTTAATCTACTTCACAATTTTTATCTGATGAGATCTTGAGGATATTCAGTAAAAAAATGATTATTTACATTAAAATGCGTAAAAGAAACACTGATCGAGATATCTAAACTTTCAACACTATGCCACCAACCAATTGGGATAAATAAGGTTTCCCCTGGTTGCAAAATGCACTCGAACGGTGTCACATTTTCTAACAGTGGATAGGCTACTAGATCAGCCTTTGCGACGTCTGAAACCTGACTGAATACCCAATGATCGTTATACATATACGGCATTTGCCGTGCAGGAATCAAAGTCACTTTTTTACGTCCATAGATTTGTGCCAACATATTATTGGTTAAGTCATAATGCAGTGGTGTAAATGTGCCTGCAGGGCCAAACCATAAAAAATGTCGATCTTTGATCTCTTTTTGACAATAAGCTTTGGCGAAGTCACCTAGATCTTCACTAATCTTTTGCATGAATTGCTTATTTTGAGCGGCGTTATTCGCAGTTAAATAAATGTCATTGCTGTGCTTAGTGGCTTTAATTTGTGCGACAAAATCTTGCATCAAAATAATACGTTTCAATTGTACCGATTTTTTTTCAAAATCTTGATGCTGCTCACGATGCATCTGGACTTCAACCAACTCATTTTCAAAATGCTGTGCAAAATAATCAGGACTCCATTTATGCAGTGCAGGCCAATGTTGTATCCCACCTTTTAAAATGACTGGTCGCATCTGGCTATAATACCGCTCTATAAATGTTTCAAAATCAGGTGTTTCTATGCAATCGATTGTGGATGGAATGTGGTCGTTCAATTGATTCAATTGACCCATCACCTGTAATAGCCAACGCTGTTTATTCTGCTGTTGCTGTACTTGCTTCAGTTTTTTAAAAATTACGTTATTGTTTACACGCTTTAAAAACTGAATGATCAAATGATTTGAAATATTTTTTTGCTTAATTTTTTCTAAAATTTCATCTGTCTCTAAGCCCTCAAGACTGTAGTCCAAAAGTTCATTTTGCAGCTGTTCTGAAAGTTGGTCTGCATCAGAAAATAAGTATTGATCCGCCCTTGGGCTTAATCCATGTGATTCTAAAATTAGACTTATTTTCTGTACATCGCAACCATTTTCAATATTTTCATTCAACCAATTTTGCCATTCCATCGGTAAGGATTGATACCAATTTTTACTTTGCTTTAGATGTTCACTCTGGCTTTCTACATTCATCTTCACCACTCCACCCTCTTTACAAGTGAAGTATAAATGATCTATTTTAAAAATGCTAAATTTTCGCATTTTATAATTATTTAAACACCGCGAATGTTATGAATCCGACAAAACTCATGCGGAATGACATAACAAAGTAAAGGAGAAAGTTCATGAAAATTCGTCATTTAGTCATCGTTAGCAGTCTGTCTTTAGCTTCAATATCAGTATATGCAGGTTTTGCCGATACCATGCGTGATTTAAGAAATACACTGAATCAATTTAATGAAACATCCAAAGAAGTATCGAATACCGCAAAAGAATGGACAGGCAGTCAGGCCACGACTAATTCAAATTATGCTGCAAATGGTTTCAGTATGGGACAGCAACTTAGACCTAAAATTAATAATCTACCGCTTTATCAAACTGCCGATAAATCGAGCCAAGTCATTAATAAACTGTCAAAAAATGCAGATATTATTTTTGCGGGAAACATGACTAAAACAGGTTTGATAGAAGTCACTACAGAACATGGCAATGGCTGGATTGAATCACACCTTGTTCAATAAATCTTGATTTTAAATGTTTATACAACCGCATCAGCCGTACATAACAACTTCACTCTATTGAGCACTAGTCATGAATAATAATCACAAAATCAGCATTATCGCTGCTGTATTTACGACATTGGTGGGCTGTGGTGGATCAAGCTCCAATGATGATGGCGCGACACCTACACCTACACCTACACCTACACCTACGCCAACGCCAACGCCAACGCCAACGCCAACGCCAACGCCAACAACTGTAGCGGATAAATTCACAGGTGAATGGATTCAAGGGAATTCTGCCCTCGGTAACAGTAATTGCGATTTACCACAAATTTCAATTCATAAAACCAGTGAAAATTCAGTCAGTGCACTGAACGAAGAACTAAAATATGCGGTACACAATAGTTCAAGTAAAACTTGCAGCGGTGAATTTATTTCCAAACGCTATCAATTACTTCATGACATGGTCATGAGTGAAATACAGCCTGCTGCAACTCTAAATAACTTTGAATATCATGCCATTAAGTTTCAACCAGTCAGAGGTGGCGCGACGAGCAACCGCGTTTTAACTTTTTTAAATAATCATTCTTTCTGTGTAATTAACGCGACGATTTCAAATCCAAGCTATATCATCATGCAACGAGGTCTAATTACCGACCCACTCAAGGACAGCCGCTGCTATACAAAAAATTCCAATGAATTCTTCACCAATTTAAAACCGAAAACCAAAATCACAACTGCAGATTTTAAGTCTGAGAATTTTATTAATACCACCGACACAGTAAACTTCTTGGCTCAGCTCAATACAATGGGACAAAGCGGTTATAAGTTAATTGGCTATGATACTAAAACTCTGGACAATGGTAATGTTAATAGCTACATGAAACTTGCCAATGAAAATACGCGTTTCAATCATATTGTTGCAGACCGTGCAGCACCCTCTACCGCTGACATATATTTTACATGGCGTAATCAGTTAAATGAAAAAGGCAAATCAGGCTATCAATACTTGCATAGCGTCAGACCAACCAATACCCTGAATTTCAAAGATTATTTCATTAAAAAAGAAAATGATACCGCGACATATACTTACGACAGCGGCTATGTTTCCCCGCTCGTAGACCCAGTGCAACTGGAAACTATGCTCAATACACTGGGTGCCCAAGGCTGCCGTATTATTCAATTCAAAAGCTATTTCACAGGTTTTCGTCCTGAAATTCTGAACGGCAATCAAAACAGTCCTAAAGTTGCAACCTGTATAAATAGCAGCGCACACCATGGCACTTACAGCTATCGCTATAAAACTTACCCAACCGGCAGCAATAGTGTAGAGCGCAGCTTAAAATTACAGGAGTTGATTGATGAGCAAGCTAAAGACGGTTACCGCTTAGTCAGCCGTGCTTTAGATATGAGTTCAACCACCAAAAACGGCATGCTGTTTATGAAAGACAGCGAAAACACTAATGTCGGTGAGTTTAAAGTCTTTAGTGAAACTGTCTTTGCAACGTCGACATTTAACGACGTCTTACTGAAACGTCTTCAGCAGCAAGGTCAATTGGGTTGGTTATACACCAGCGGTCAACTGCTGTTTGCAAATAATCCAAAACATCTACAAACAGAACTGAGTGACTTTAATTTAATTGATTAATTCATGAGGTATCTCGAGCTTTTCCATGTCCTTTATTTTTTACATCAAGGACATGGATCATTCACATAAATCAAAGCAGTGATAAAAATCACTTATTTTAAGCGGCAATTAAAACCCATCTTGGTATCAACGATATTATTTTCATAACCTAAGCTTTGAATAAATTGGTTGCGGTCTGATATTTGTTTTTGATCCGCTTGACTCAATCTTGCTTTATTTTTTTGTGCCAACCCATAGGTTTCATTCACTAAACCCTGATAGATCCCGCAAACTTCCTGACGCTTGGACTTTTTCAATTGACGACCACCATACCATGAACGTTCAAAATCGTCGGCTTTTAGTGTTTTTCCCCATTCCTCAATACGCTGATTTTGTCTTTGCTGCATTTCCAGCATACCCTGCTGGATTTCAGCCTTAGTAAAAGGCTTGATCACCTCAACCTTCGGTACAACTGGAATATTTTCTGTAGTTGCAGTGACGGTCACTGCTGTCTGTTCCGTTGTGGTTGATACGGTTGGATTAGCCCAACTCATTGATGAAATGAATCCGGTCGCAAATACGACACCAAAAGCTTTTAAATTTATAGATTTCAAGTTTTAAGTACCCGTTTTATTTCTTCACAGTGTTCTTATACACATTTTTATATTGATGCTGAAGTTTTTAAGCCCTTATTTTACAAAACTTCATTGCTGTAAATGGTTCACTGTGTTCACTCCCAATAAAAAAGCCGCTCGATAGAGCGGCTTTTTGAACAGATCACACTTAGACCAATTCTTTAAAGTCTTGCTGACGCCAAGCTTCATATAAAATCACAGCAGTAGCATTAGACAAGTTTAAACTGCGTGAATTTGGTGCCATAGGTAGGCGAATCCAATGTTCTTTCGGGAACATCATACGGACATCTTCCGGCAAACCACGTGTTTCTGGCCCCATCAACAGCGCCACAGGACGGTTTAAATTGGAGGTATGCGGTGTTTCAAAACCTTTGGTGGTTAATGGATAAATGGCATCCATCTCAATACCTTGCGCTTTTAAGCCCGCAAGACATTCTTCAAAGTTTTCCCACACTTTCATGTGCGCCCATTCATGATAATCCAAACCGGCGCGGCGAAGTTTTTTATCATCCAGCTCAAAACCTAATGGCTTGACCAAATGCAACTGCGCTCCAGTATTGGCACATAAACGAATGATATTCCCTGTATTTGCAGGAATTTCTGGCTCGTATAAAACAACATGGATCACAGTTTTTTTCTCTACTCTTTAGTTAAATAATGGCTTAAAGCTCAGGCTACAGTTTCAAAGCTGAAGCATAAGTTTAGATGGTACTACAAGCGCGTGCTTATCTACGTTGCTTAGCTTGCGCATTGCAATTGGACAATACCAGAACTTGCTTATCCTCTTTGCTCAGGCATAGCCTTCGCCTTGCACGTGGACAATTCAGCAGCCTGCTTATCCTCTTTGCTCGGGCATAGCCTTCGCCTTGCATTTGGACAATTGAGCAGCTTGCTTATCCTCTTTGCTCAGGCATAGCCTTCGCCTTGCGCTCGGGCAACGCGTTGCGTTGCTTATCCTCGCTCATGCCATTGAAGCTGTTCACGCAGACTCACCACATCACCAATAATCGTCAATGTAGGCGCCTGAATTTGGTATTCACTGACTTTAGATGCAATATCCGCCAATGTCCCGACCACGACTTTTTGTTCAGGTGTCGTCCCTTTAGAAACCAATGCGACAGGCATGTCTGAACGCTGCCCATGCGCGATGAGTTTCTCACAAATTTTTTCTAGACCGACCAAGCCCATATACAGCACAAGCGTTTGATTTTGATAAACCAACTCATTCCAAGGCAGCTCAGGCGAACCTTCTTTCAGATGGCCTGTCAGGAAGCGTACACTTTGCGCATAATCACGATGCGTTAAAGGAATCCCTGCATAAGCCGAACAACCAGATGCAGCAGTAATCCCTGGAACGACTTGGAAGGCAACGCCTGCCGCAAAAAGTTCCTGAATTTCTTCACCGCCGCGGCCAAAGATGAATGGATCTCCGCCTTTTAAACGGCAGACACGTTTGCCTTCACTTGCATATTTCACCAGTAAGGCATTGATGCCTTCTTGCGGAACAGCATGATTAGATCGTGCTTTACCTACGTAAATTTTTTCAGCGTCACGGCGGCAGAGGTCCATAATCGGCTGAGAAACCAAACGGTCATAGATCACCACATCCGCTTGCTGCATTAAACGCAGGGCTTTTAAGGTCAGCAGTTCAGGATCACCCGGCCCTGCACCCACCAAATACACCTCGCCTTTCGGCTGTTTCCATTCCAATATGGCCTGTTCAATCAAACGATTGGCTTCGGTCAAATTGTCATTAAATACCTGCTCTTTGAGCGGACTTGCATACAAGTCTTCCCAAAAAATACGGCGTTCATCTGGATTGACGATTTTGGATTTAACGGCTGCGCGCCACTTACCTGAGAACTCAGCCAGTTTGCCCATGCCATGCGGTATTGAGCTTTCTAACTGGGTGCGTATTTGACGCGAGAGTACTGGCGATGTGCCATTGGATGCTACGGAGATGACCAGCGGAGAACGGTTAATAATCGCAGGAACCATAAAACGGCAATGCGGCGGATCATCAACACTATTGACCAAGACATTTTCAGCTTCGCAGGCTTCAAAAACCGCCTGATTGACCGCTTTGTCATTGGTTGCTGCAATCACTAAACGAAACTGACGCAGCGCAATGGCATTTTCTCGATAAACCGATTCGTGATAAATCGAGTTGAGATATTGACCTTGGGTTTTATTAACCAAGGTCAATAAATCATCTTCAATTTCGGGTGAGCAAACTGTCAGCTGAGCGCCCGCTTTTGCAAGCAGCACAGCCTTTCGATATGCAATTCGACCACCACCAACAATCAGACAAGGTTGCTGCTGCAACTTCAAAGAGATTGGAAAGATATCCACACACGACCTCAATAGTTTAAATCTGATTGTCTTAAGCAATTTTTGTGCACAAATGTATGCACTTTATCGACTATTAATCGATAAATTCAGCACCGCCCATATATGGACGAAGTACTGCTGGAATTTCAATTGAACCGTCTGCACGTTGATAGTTTTCCATCACGGCAAGTAAAGTACGACCAACTGCCAAACCTGAACCATTCAGCGTGTGTACAAACTCAGTTTTCTTTTGGTCAGCACGGTAACGCGCTTTCATACGGCGTGCTTGGAAGTCACCCATGCATGAGCAAGATGAAATTTCACGGTAGGTATTTTGACTTGGCACCCAAACTTCTAAATCATAAGTTTTGATTGCACCAAAGCCCATGTCTCCGCCACACAGAACGACTTTACGGTATGGTAAGCCTAATGCTTGAAGAATACCTTCGGCATGACCCGTTAATTCTTCCAAAGCATCCATCGAAGTTTCAGGTTTTACAATCTGAACCATTTCTACTTTGTCAAATTGGTGTTGACGGATCAAACCACGTGTATCACGGCCATACGAACCCGCTTCACTACGGAAACATGGCGTATGCGCTGCATATTTTAATGGCAAACGTTCTGGGTCAATGATTTCATCACGCACGAAGTTGGTTACAGGCACTTCTGCAGTCGGGATCAAGTAGTATTCTTTTTCGCCTTGAAGTTTAAATAAATCTTCTTCAAATTTAGGCAATTGACCCGTACCACGTAAAGAGTCTGCATTGACCAAATACGGTACATACGCTTCGGTATAGCCATTTTCCAAGGTATGTGTATTTAACATAAATTGGGTAATTGCACGTTGTAAACGCGCCAATGGGCCTTTGAGTACGCTAAAACGAGTACCTGTCAATTTAGTTGCGGTTTCAAATTCTAAACCGCCCATCATTTCACCAAGATCAGTATGGTCTTTGACTTCAAAATCAAACTGACGTGGTGTACCCCATTTTAGAACTTCAACATTGTCATTTTCGTCTTTACCTTCTGGCACAGACTCATGAGGTAAATTTGGAATCGATAAAGATTTGGCTTCGAGTTCAGCCTGAAGGTCAGAAAGTGCGAGTTCTGCCGCTTTAATTTCATCACCAATGGCAGACATACGTGCCATGATTTCAGATGCATCACCGCCAGCTTTTTTAATTTGACCAACTTGTTTTGCACCAGCATTACGTTCAGCTTGTAACGACTCAGTTTTAGACTGAATTTCCTTACGGCGAGCTTCAAGGTCTGCCCACTCTGCTACGTTGAGTTGAACACCACGTTTTGCTAAGGCTAAGTTTACAGCCTCAATATTATTTCTGAGTAATTTCGGGTCGATCATAGCCAATCTTAAGTAAAGAAAAAAACTGGCTATAGTGTAAGCTCTTAACACTCAAAAATACAGTGACCGAGCTTACAGCTGCCCCTTATTAGACCAATAATCTTGCTGCAAATTGTCTTATTTGATTTCGTAATTTGGCAAACTTGGTAAATATTCAGGTTTAAATAGCCCTTTAGCCATAAAATATGGAAGTTTTAGCTCAGGCATGCCCTCTGCGTAGCTCGCCAATTCATACAATGGATAAGCAAATACGATCCCGTTCGCGCCATAATAAAAATTATCGCTTAATTGTAGTTTTGAACGTTCAATATCGTGACTATCTAACCACATATAGTTGGCATCAAATAATGCGCTAATCACTTTCGCATCTGCACCTTTGACTAAGACATCTTGTAAAGCCAAACGTTTTTTGGCTTTTAAATCAAAATTGACATATTCGACATGAGACATGCCGTGAGCAGCATGCGCTGCATAGGTATAGCTTTCGATCGCAAAAGTTGCAATATGCCCCCACTGACTAATGTATCGAACAGAAGTGGTACTTTGACTTAAGCCTGCATCCGTCTTGTCCGATAAATCAATTTTTTGATTCGGCTCAGTTGAAAATGCAATCGGATCTGCCTTTTTAATTCGGTCAGTAAAATATTGATTAATCCAATCAACATTGGTTTCAACCGTTTGAATCGTATATTGGGTACAACCTTCCGCATCGCAAGCTTGTGCTTTCGGCAATTGCATCGCAACAGATTTCGATTGAATAAGTGGAATCGCATCAGCGACGACCGCTGGCTTCTGTTCCGTCGTTTCACCTTCAACAGGTTCATTTCGAGGATGACAGGCCGTTAATGACCCAATTAAAACCACAGCTGAAACAGCCCAAGCTATATTATTCATATGATTTTTTTTCATCCCAAAATTCCCTATAGCAACAGTCAAAACCACAAATCACTTCATTTAAGCAACTTGTGAATATCAGCATATTACTAAATTTCACTTAAATTCAGCTTGCTTGCTTTACATTTCTCCATAAAAAAAGCAGACCGATGTCTGCTTTTTTTCGTTCATGAGAATTATTGATCAATAATGTCCGTACCTTTTGGAGGTACAAAGTTAAAGGTTGACGCTGGAATAGACGCATTCACCTTCACATTATTGAAACGAACATTTGTTGTTTGACCTAATGAGTCTTGGAGAATCATTAAGGTTGGTGCATTTTTCGCACCAAAACTAATGGTTAAGCTTTGAAACACGCCATCATCACTTTTTGGATATAAGGTGTAATAAGTTTTGGTCTTATTCGGCTGAGTAATACGATAAGACTTCATGATTTGAGCAGTATTACCTGACAATAATAATGCAGGCGTATTCGCAACTTGGTCATCTAAGCTTTGGCGTACCGCTTGTTGTAGGTCTGGGTCATAGATCCAAACTGTTTTACCTGTAGTCGCAATGGTTTGCTTAGATGGGCTGGTTGTTTCCCAATAGAATTTACCTGGACGTTGAACTTTCATGACCCCAGTAAAAGTTTGGTTCATATGCTGCGCACTTAAACCTTTCTTTTGAGTAGCTTTCGGGTTAGTCACTTTTGTGGTTTGCTGAAAGTTAGCTGTAAAACTTTTAATACCCGATAATTGTTTCACCAAATTGGCAGTTGCCTGCTGCTCCGACGCTGCAACTGGTGCCGCGAATACTGTCGTACTCATAACCGGTGCCAGTGTCGCTGCACCTAATGCCATAGCACAGATGGTTTTACGAAGCATTTTCATAGATTCACCTTTTATATTTGCATCAACGCAATTTGTTAGATGGCTCCATCTTAAACCACTTTCATTGACTAAATTTAGAGAAAATAAGAAGTTTTGTATGGTTATTAATGCAAATTGCTGTTTTTTATTCATCATGATGGAGAAATATAAAATAAAAAGGCACTTGACTTGACTCAAATGCCTTTCAAATAATTAAACAACATTTTAGCAATTTCAACATTCCAATATTGAGTTATTTCCATTGCCAACCAATCGATGCACCAGCGCCAAAGTCACCTTCAGAGTTTCCTGTTGCAGCCAATTTATAAACATATTTATTGCTCTCAGTTACTCCACTAAAACCTACTGCATAGCCTTGTGAACCTTCCCAAGTCCCCATACCTACGCTAAACATGTTGTATCCAGCATCTGTGGGTTGTGGTAAGGAGGCGATTGCAATACTTGAAGCAACAGCACCATAAACATTATCTTTAAATTTATTGAAATTATGGTTCAATTCATTCACACGTTGGTTGGTATAGCTATTGGCTTGATTGAGTACATTTGCCCCATGCTGATCTGTATATGCTTTTGAACTATTTAGCACTTCTAGATCTGCTTGACGCATTTGTTTCACATTCACTGCATCGGTGTCTGCCGTACCAGCTGCCACATGAATAATTTGCCGCTCTGCACCAGCCGAGCCAACGGAAACCGTATTATTGCGGTTAGAGCTTGAACCATTGCCAAGTACAACAGCATTATTTGCCGATGTGTTGATATTGTTACCAACCACATAGGTATTATTACCTGTGACTGTATTATTTGAACCTACTGCACCAGAGCCATCACCATTGACTGTATTGTTTACACCGAGGGCAATAGACTGATTACCATCAGCCTTATTACCTGCACCGACTGCAATCGCATCTTGTCCATTCGCAGTTGGTTTAGGTGCTGTATTGGCAACGTTTGATTGGATTTTAATGTACGGATCTGTTCCTTTTAAGCTCAATAACCAGTCCACTTCAGTACCGACAAATCCATTTTTTATCGCAAGTTCATACGCACTGAAACCATTTTCACCTGTTAGCCCTTGTGCGCCAACTGCACCACGTAGACTTTCTAACCATTGGTCTTCATTGCCTTCATAACCATTGCTCACCGCAACTTGATAAGCACTTGCACCATCTAGACCATTGCTGCCATTCAGACCGTTCAAACCATCCTTACCATCGATGCCGTCTTGGCCATTGAGTCCATCTTTACCAGTTGCACCTGTAGCGCCTGTTGCGCCAGTTGCGCCAGTTGCGCCAGTTGCGCCAGTATCACCTTTATCACCTTTAGCGCCAGGTAAACCCTGTTGCCCACCATGAGGTTTTCCTCCTCCCTCATGCCCATAACCATTGCCGTTCCCATGACTTGTGTGTCCTTTTCCGCCCGAATGTTGATGTGAATCATTACAACCACTCGAACAGGTTAAACCACTTGAGGTATGCTCTCCTGAACCACCAGCCCATGCAATTGAACCTAGAGAAAGTAAAATACTCACAGCAAGTAATTTTGGTACAGCTTTAATAGCGATTGAAGTTGTTTCACCAAGTCCTAGTGTCTTTTCAAATGCAATTTATTGGCTTTTATCAGGACAATTCCTTTTCTGATAGTCAGCATTGATAAAAACTGTATTCAATATTTTATTCATGTCCTTATCCTTTTTTTGTATTTGTACTCCTCTATTACGCTTTTTATATTCTGTGATTTATTGATTTATACATCGTTTGTAACAATCTAAAAAAATACCTCACATATTCTTCGGACGAAAAAAAAACCCGCAAAAATGCGGGTTTTTTTCTATTAAAGCTTACGCTTCAACAGATACGTAGCGACGACCGAATTGGCCTTTCACTTCGAATTTTACAACGCCGTCAGCAGTTGCAAATAAAGTATGGTCACGGCCCATACCTACATTTACACCAGCGTGGAATTCAGTACCACGTTGACGAACGATGATGTTACCAGCAGTCACAGATTGACCGCCGTAGATTTTAACACCCAACATTTTTGGGTTCGAGTCACGACCGTTTTTAGTCGAACCACCGGCTTTTTTAGTTGCCATGTCTACTTACTCCTCGTAATTAGCCTGAAATAGCTGTAATTTTCAACTCAGTGAACCATTGACGGTGACCTTGTTGTTTACGATAGTGTTTACGACGACGCATTTTGATGATGCGGATTTTGTCGTGACGACCATGGCTAACTACTTCAGCAGTTACTTTAGCGCCAGCTACTACTGGTGCACCAATTTGAATGCTGTCACCGTTAACAAGCATCAACACGTCATCAAAAGTAACAGTTGAGCCAGTTTCAGCTTTCAATAATTCTACTTTAAGGGTTTCACCCTCAACTACACGGTGTTGTTTACCACCGCTTTGGATTACTGCGTACATTTAAGTACTCCAAACATGCCCGTGTTGTCGTGCCGGTAAAGGGATATACCGATCTTAAAACGATCGTCACTGGGGTTTTGCAAAGGCAAAGATTTTAAGGGATAACCCGAAAAACAACAAGTCATTTCCGTAAAATATTAGATGAGTATGCGTTTATTATATAAATAGTGTCATTAAAAGTATTAAAATGAGTGCTCTATTTCACTTATCATGCTTTTGACAAGGTTTGACATAGATTTTTAGCAACAATTCGCTAATATACTCTGGACTGACATCAACAACATGCTGTTCAAACAACATGCTAAAGATAAAAGTCTGTTAAAAAATAAGTACAATACTTCCGCTTGATGAAAAAAATCACTTAAGATTAAGTCAATTGAGTAAGTTCTTACCTGTTATTCATATAACAAATTGCTACACTACGTCTGTAATTCAAAAATTATTGAGGTTTCTCTTCATATGACCATCGACTTTAAGCAAGATATTCTCGCGCCTGTTGCTACTGACTTTGCTGCGATGGACAAATTTATTAATGAAGGGATCACGTCTAAAGTTGCCTTGGTCATGGCAGTCAGTAAACATGTGGTTGAAGCAGGCGGTAAACGCATGCGTCCCATTATGTGCTTACTTGCAGCAAAGGCTTGTGGCGCAGAAGATTTAGAAAAACACCGTAAACTTGCAGCAATTATTGAAATGCTACATACCGCAACCTTGGTACATGACGACGTAGTCGATGAATCGGGTTTACGCCGTGGCCGCCCAACCGCAAATGCGACATGGAATAATCAAACTGCCGTACTTGTGGGTGATTTTTTGATTTCTCGCGCTTTTGATTTATTGGTGGATCTAGACAGCAAAGTATTACTCAAAGACTTTTCAACAGGTACCTGTGAAATTGCTGAAGGTGAAGTTTTACAACTTCAATCACAACACCAACCCGAAACTACTGAACAAACCTATTTAGATATTATTCACGGTAAAACTTCGCGTTTATTTGAGCTCGCTACCGAAGGTGCAGCGATTCTGACTGGTACACCAGAGTACCGTGAACCGCTTAGAAAATTTGCCGGACACTTTGGAAATGCCTTTCAAATTATTGACGATATTTTAGATTACACCTCAGATGCTGAAACATTAGGTAAAAATATTGGCGATGATTTGATGGAAGGTAAACCAACTTTACCTTTAATCTCTGCCTTAAAGAATACCACTGGCGAAGAACATGACATTATTCGCCGCAGTATTGCCACAGGTGGTACGGCAGATTTAGAGCGTGTAATTCAGATTGTACAAAGCTCTGGGGCTCTTGATTATTGTAGCCAACGTGCGACTGAAGAAACTGAAGCAGCACTAGCCGCTTTAGCAGCACTACCAGATACTGAATATCGTCAAGCTTTAATCAACCTCGCAAACTTGGCATTACACCGAATTCAATAATTAACAATATTCATCGTAATTCCCCTTGCCTATGCATATAAAACTGAATGATATCTTTTTGACCATGCAGCAACAGCTCGATACCCCTCGGGCTGTGCTGGATGAAAACTTGCTGATCGAATTGGTCAACCGAATTCGACCAGAAGATACAAAAAATACCGACGAAATTAAGAAAAAATTTCAGGCTTTCATCCAAGCTTTACTCATCACGCCAGATGCAGCCTCTACCCTGCAAAGCTTTGTTCTAAAACTCATTAGCCGATATAAACAAACCAGTTTATATGCGGACACGGGTATTTTGTCTCTCGATGGTTTTTGGGGACAACTGTTCCAACGGCTTGGCGCACATTTTCTTCCCCTGATCAATGACGAAACTCAACTACAAGATTTAGTCCGTCGAGTTTTTTATCGTCATAACGACAAATATTGGCTCGACAGTATTGATGATCAGCAATGGATGCAGCTCTTTCGATTGTTTAACCAAGGTCATAGCAATCAGGAAGAAAAAAAGAAAATTCGCCGTGAATTAATTAAGGCCATTACCGTTTTGTCTTATCGGGTGAGTGGTATTGGCTTATATCCTGAATTTATTAATGCGCAGCCTGAACTGACCGAATATGAATCGCCTTTTTTGGTGCAAAACCGTGAAATAAACGATTTTATTCAACAGTATAAAAAGCTCCATCAAAGTGCTGAAGAAATGAGTGCTGTGCTACCGCCAGATGCTTCTCAAGCGTTGGTAATGCTGGAACAATGTCGTGATGTGGTGCTGAAGATTCGCCGTGCGACCAAACGAATTGGTGTAAGTGTCAGCCTGACTTACTTATTGTCGCTTTTAGAACAGTGTTTAGATCGCTTAGAAATCTTACTCAACCTGATTGTTGAAGAAGATGATGTCCGCTATGTGTCTATGGGTAGTTTACTCAGTGATGTGACGTCAGCGATTTATAGCGAGCGTAGCGTGCGCGATTTACTTGCCACCAATAGTGAATTGGTTGCCCTACAAGTCACCG
The DNA here is from genome assembly GCF_013419675.1 of Acinetobacter sp. YH12069. Taxonomy (NCBI): domain Bacteria; kingdom Pseudomonadati; phylum Pseudomonadota; class Gammaproteobacteria; order Moraxellales; family Moraxellaceae; genus Acinetobacter; species Acinetobacter sp. YH12069. The sequence continues at coordinate 75,453 of NZ_VOZS01000002.1, forward strand.
AAAATGCAAGTAAAACGGGCGAACACTATGTAAGTACGGACAAACAAAGCTTTATGAGCATGTACCGATCTGCGGCAGGTGCCGGCGTGATCATTGCATGTATGGCAACACTAAAAGTGCTGATGACCCGTGTCACCATGGCACCGCTCATGCAAGCCATTTCATATAGTCTGAACTACTCTTTCGGCTTTATGCTGATTCATGTCTTACATTTTACGGTTGCTACCAAACAGCCTGCGATGACAGCTGCCGCACTTGCCTCGACGGTTCAGCATCGTAAAGGCTCGAAAATGGCGCAAATTGCCGAGCTTGCCGCGCTGATTATTAACATCATTCGAACCCAGTTTATTGCAATCTTAGGCAACATCAGTATTGCGATTCCTGTTGCAGCATTGATCGCATTAAGTTGGGACATGGCTTTACATGAGCCATTAATGAATCATGCAAAAGCAGCTAAAACCTTACACGACCTCAATCCATTTACCTCACTGGCTGTGCCACATGCTGCGATTGCTGGGGTATGTTTGTTTTTATCAGGTTTGCTTGCTGGATACTTTGACAACATGGCGATCTATCGCAAAGTTGGACCACGGATTCAAGCACATCCAAAGTTAAAACGCATTATGGGTCAAGAGAGACTGGATAAGCTTGCCGCTTACATTGAGCGAAACTTAGGTGCTTTAGCAGGTAACTTCTTATTCGGGATCATGCTGGGCAGTATGGGAACGATTGGATTTATTTTTGGTTTACCTTTAGATATTCGCCATATCGCCTTCGCCTCGGCCAACTTCATTCAAGGCCTCATCAATATTAATGGTTCACCAGACATTGGCTTAATCATTGTGTCATTCTTAGGAGTTATTCTGATCGGTCTGACTAACTTATTCGTCAGTTTCACGTTAACCATTATTGTGGCACTACGGGCACGTCGCGTAAGATTTGAACAATGGAAACCACTGGCTAAATTGGTGATGACTCATTTTCTAACGCGACCAAGTGACTTTTTCTGGCCACCAAAAGCCCCACTTGAAGTTGAAGATGGCACACAAGCCAGTAAGAACAATCATTAGCAGATTTGTGTTTTATTTTAGTAAGATGTAAATGAACACAAAAAATAAAATCAGTATGATTTACACAGACTTGAAATAAAGTGTACTGATGAGTACACTTTAGTCCATTAATTAACCGAGCTCAAACCGGTTAAAATGACAAGGAATAAAATATGCCACGAACGCTACTGTTTGTTGGTTTTTTTGCATTAATTATCAGTGTGTTGTCGCTTTATCCCACCTATTTAAATCTATTAGATTTAAATATCGTGGAATGGATGAGTCAGCACCGTATTGCTGTTTTTAATCAAATTGCCATCGGACTTTCCGCGCTAGGCGGCATGCCTTTTGTATTATTTTTCACCACGCTATGGTGTTTACACTTTGCGTGGTATAAAAAATACACAGAGATTGTTTTTATCAGTATAGGGATCTTTGGAAGTATCGGCCTTGCATGGTTGCTTAAATTTACGTTCACCAGACCGCGCCCCCCAGAAATGTACCATCTTGTAGCGTCTTACGGGAGTTCATTCCCAAGCGCACACAGTTGTTATGCTGCATCGCTTGCGTGTCTGATGATCTTGATTTGCCGACAACATGCTCAACATCGCTTGATCACCATTTTGGCATTGTTATGGATGCTGTGTATGGGTGTTTCGCGAGTATATGTTGGGGTTCATTTTCCGACAGATGTCTTATCCGGTTGGAGCATAAGTTTTATTTGGATCGCGCTACTTTATTTGAGTTACATCAAAATCAGTAAAGCGTAAACAAATGAATAATTTAGATAAATATCTAATTGAGGTGGAACAATGATGTCTGCAAAGCTTTGGGCTCCCGCCCTGACTGCTTGCGCATTGGCAACAAGTATTGCACTTGTTGGTTGTAGCAAAGATCCTAAAAATGCACAGCAAGCTGCTGCTGCACAGCAAATGCCACCAACTGAAGTCGGTGTCATTGTTGCCCAACCGCAAAGCGTTGAACAATCTGTTGAACTTTCTGGCCGTACATCTGCCTATGAAATTTCAGAAGTACGTCCACAAACCAGTGGTGTAGTACTGAAACGTCTATTTGCAGAAGGCAGCTATGTTCGCGAAGGACAAGCCTTGTACGAGATAGACTCGCGTACAAACCGTGCTTCAGCTGACAGTGCTCGTGCTGCTTTAACACGTCAACAAGCAAATTTAGGCGTGTTACGTGTTAAAGAAGGTCGTTACCGTCAGCTTGTTGGCTCAAATGCGATTTCAAAACAAGAATACGATGATATTGTTGCTCAAGTTAAACTGGCTGAAGCAGATGTTGCGGCATCTCAGGCAGAACTTAAAAATGCAGAAATTAACCTAGGTTACTCAACTGTACGTGCGCCAATTTCAGGTCAAACCAACCGTTCAACAGTGACAGCGGGTGCATTAGTTACTGCATCTCAGGCTGATCCATTAGTCACAATTCAACGTCTTGATCCAATGTACGTTGACATTAACCAATCAAGTGCTGAACTTCTTCGCTTACGTCAACAATTAAGCCAAGGCAACTTAGACAGCAGTAATAACACCAAAGTGAAATTACGTCTTGAAGATGGTAGCGAATACCCAATTGAAGGTCGTCTTGCATTTTCTGATGCGAGTGTAAACCCAGATACAGGTACGGTTACACTTCGTGCTGTTTTTTCTAACCCGAATCATTTATTACTTCCGGGTATGTTTGCCAATGCTCGCATCGTTCAAGGTGTGATTCCAAATGCTTACCTGATTCCACAAGCTGCTATTACACGTACCCCTACAGGTCAAGCGATTGCAATGATTGTGAATGCAAAAGGTGCTGTTGAATCTCGTCCTGTAACCACTGTTGGTACACAAGGTTCGAATTGGATCGTGACTCAAGGCTTGAATACTGGCGATAAAGTGATTGTTGACGGCATTGCGAAAGTTAAGCCAGAACAACAAGTTGTAGCCAAACCGTATCAACCTCAGGCTGCTGCACCTCAAGGTGCGCAACAACCTGCTGCAGCAAAGCCAGATGCTAAAGTTGCAGAACAAGCAGCACCTAAATCTGAACAAAAAGCTACTTCAAACGCATAGGGAGTAGACTGAATGGCTCAATTCTTTATTCATCGCCCTATTTTTGCGTGGGTGATTGCATTGGTGATTATGCTGGCGGGTGTACTCACGCTATCTAATATGCCAATTGCACAGTATCCGACCATTGCGCCGCCAACGGTTTCAATCTCTGCGACTTACCCTGGTGCGTCTGCAGAAACAGTTGAAAACACCGTAACCCAAATCATTGAACAACAAATGAATGGTTTGGATGGCTTACGTTATATTTCGTCAAACAGTGCGGGTAACGGTCAAGCATCTATTACATTGAACTTTGAACAAGGGATCGATCCAGATATCGCCCAAGTTCAAGTCCAAAACAAACTCCAGTCTGCGACAGCGCTATTACCTGAAGACGTACAACGTCAAGGTGTAAAAGTCACCAAATCTGGCGCAAGCTTCCTACAAGTTGTAGCATTCCACTCACCGTCGGGCAAGTTGACTGCGGACGACATTAAGGACTATGTAAACTCGAATATTTCTGAACCTCTCAGCCGTGTGGCAGGTGTAGGTGAAGTCCAAGTATTTGGTGGTTCTTATGCGATGCGTATTTGGCTAGATCCAGCCAAAATGGCAAACCTGAAAGTTACACCGAGTGATGTGGCTGCGGCTATCCGTACACAGAATGCTCAGGTTGCTGTTGGTCAGTTAGGCGGTGCGCCTGCAACTGAAGGTCAAGTACTGAACGCGACAGTTACAGCACAAAGTTTGTTGCAAACACCAGAGCAGTTTAAAAACATTTTCCTGCGTAACAGTAGTGATGGTGCTCAAGTACGTTTAGGTGATGTTGCACGTGTTGAATTAGGTGCTGACAACTATCAGTTCGACTCTAAGTTCAACAACAAACCTGCTGGTGGTGTAGCGATCAAACTAGCAACTGGTGCAAACGCATTAGATACAGCCGAAGCTGTTGAAGCACGTTTAAAAGAACTACGTCCAAACTACCCTGAAGGTTTAAAAGACACGCTTGCATTTGATACGACTCCATTCATTAAGTTATCGATTGAAAGTGTTGTACATACCCTTGTAGAAGCCGTGATTCTTGTATTCTTTGTGATGTTCTTATTCTTACAGAACTGGCGCGCAACGATTATTCCGACATTGGCTGTACCTGTAGTGGTATTGGGTACTTTTGCTGTCATTAACATGTTTGGTTTCTCGATCAACACACTCACCATGTTCGCGATGGTACTGGCGATTGGTCTCCTCGTGGATGATGCTATTGTTGTCGTAGAGAACGTTGAACGTGTCATGGTTGAAGATCATCTTGACCCAGTGACTGCAACTGAAATCTCAATGAAACAGATCTCGGGTGCCTTAATCGGTATTACCTCTGTGTTAACCGCTGTATTCGTGCCGATGGCATTTTTCGGTGGTACGACAGGTGTAATTTATCGTCAGTTCTCAATCACGCTGGTAACAGCAATGATTCTGTCATTGATTGTAGCATTGACCTTTACCCCTGCCCTATGTGCGACCATGTTGAAACAACATGATCCAAACAAACCTGAAAGCAACAATATCTTTGCCCGTTTCTTCCGTTGGTTTAACAGCTCTTTTGATAAAGTTGCTCATAAATACCAAGGCGGCGTGAACTTCATGACACACCACAAGATTTTCTCTGGTGTGATTTATGCAGTTGTAATCGGCTTATTAGTGCTTTTATTCCAAAAGTTACCATCATCATTCTTACCTGAAGAAGACCAAGGTGTTGTAATGACACTGGTACAGTTACCACCGAATGCCTCACTTGAGCGTACGGATAAAACTGTCACTGCAATGACCGATTACTTCCTGAAAAACGAAGAAAAATATGTCGATTCTGTATTCAGTGTTGCCGGTTTCTCGTTCACAGGTGTAGGTCAAAACGCAGGTCTTGCATTCATCAAGTTAAAAGATTGGGAAGACCGTACATCACCTGAATCTCAAGTGGGTGCGATTATTCAACGTGGTATGGCATTGAACATGATCGTGAAGGATGCTTCATACATCATGCCAATCCAATTACCAGCAATGCCTGAATTGGGTGTCACTGCCGGCTTCAACTTGCAGTTAAAAGCTTCTGCAGGTCAAACTCATCAACAACTTATCGATGCCCGTAATATGGTGCTCGGTATGGCTGCTCAAGATAAACGCCTCATGGGTGTTCGTCCTAACGGTCAAGAAGATACGCCACAGTACAAAATCACGATTGACCAAGCTCAAGCCGGTGCTATGGGTGTCAACATTGCTGAAATCAATACCACAATGGGTATGGCATGGGGTGGTTCTTACATCAATGACTTCGTTGACCGTGGTCGTGTGAAGAAAGTCTATGTACAAGGTGAAGCTGCGGCACGTATGATGCCTGAAGACCTGAGCCAGTGGTATGTCCGTAACAACCAAGGCACAATGGTTCCATTCTCGACCTTCGCTACTGGTGAATGGACTTATGGTTCACCACGTCTTGAACGTTATAACGGTATCGCATCTGTGAACATTCAAGGTTCACCGGGTGTGGGTGTAAGTTCGGGCGACGCGATGAAAGCGATGGAAGAAATTGTACAAAAACTTCCTTCGATGGGCGTTCAAGGCTTTGACTATGAATGGACTGGTTTATCTCTAGAAGAACGTGAGTCTGGCGCACAAGCACCATTCCTATACGCACTTTCATTGTTAATCGTCTTCCTATGTCTTGCTGCCTTGTATGAAAGCTGGTCTATTCCGTTCTCAGTATTACTGGTTGTACCATTAGGTGTATTGGGTGCGTTATTACTGACTTTCCTTGGAATGGTGTTCTTCAAAAATCCAAACTTGGCGAATAACATTTACTTCCAGGTGGCTATTATTGCCGTCATTGGTTTGTCTGCGAAGAATGCGATCTTGATCGTAGAATTCGCCAAAGAACTTCAAGAAAAAGGTGAAGATCTGTTTGACGCAACATTGCATGCCGCTAAAATGCGTCTACGTCCAATTATCATGACCACTTTAGCCTTTGGTTTTGGTGTACTTCCGCTTGCCCTTTCTTCGGGTGCAGGTGCAGGTAGCCAGCACTCTGTAGGGTATGGTGTATTGGGTGGCGTAATCAGTTCTACCCTACTTGGTATCTTCTTTATTCCTGTATTCTACGTATGGATCCGAAGTATCTTTAAGTACAAACCAAAACAACAAAATAATCAGGAGCATTTATCGTGATGCAAAATGTATGGTCTATTGCAGGTCGTAGCATTGCGGTTTCTTCACTTGCGCTTGCTTTGGCTGCCTGCCAAAGCATGCGTGGTCCAGAGCCGGTTGTTCAGACCAATATCCCCGAAAGCTACACTGCAAGTGCTTCTGGCACTTCTGTGGCTGAGCAAGGATATAAAGATTTCTTTGCTGACCAACGTCTGGTACAAGTTCTTGACTTAGCTTTAGCCAACAACCGTGACCTGCGTACCGCAGCTTTAAATATTGAACGTGCACAGCAACAGTATCAAATCACTGCCAATGGTCAATTACCAACCATTGGTGCAAGTGGTAGTGTACTTCGTCAAGACACGTTGAATACACAAAAGCCTATCACCTCTTACAATGTCGGTTTAGGTGTCACTGCCTATGAACTTGATTTTTGGGGTCGTGTACGTAGCTTAAAAGACAATGCCTTAGATAGTTATCTTGCAACTGCAAGTGCCCGTGATGCAACACAAATTGCGTTGATCGGTCAAGTGGCTCAAGCATGGTTAAACTATGCATACGCTAACTCAAACTTGAAGCTTGCAGATCAAACCTTAAAGGCTCAGCTTGAATCTTACAACCTGAACAAAAAGCGTTTTGATGTCGGTATTGACAGTGAAGTTCCTGTTCGTCAGGCTCAAATTTCTGTAGAAACTGCACGTAATGATGTTGCAAACTACAAAACTCAAATTGCTCAAGCGCAAAATTTATTGAATCTATTAGTGGGTCAACAAGTACCTGCGAACTTGCTTCCAAACCAACGTGTCAGTCGGATTACTTCGACCAATACCATTGGTTCAGGTATTCCAAGTGACTTGTTGAACAACCGTCCAGATGTACGTGCAGCTGAATACAAACTGTCTGCCGCTGGTGCGAACATTGGTGCAGCTAAAGCACGTCTGTTCCCTACGATTAGCCTGACAGGTTCTGCGGGTTATGCTTCAACGGACTTAGGTGATCTATTTAAATCAGGCAACTTTGTATGGTCTGCTGGCCCTAGCCTAGATATTCCAATCTTCGATTGGGGTACGCGTCAGGCCAATATTAAAGTTTCTGAAACTGACCAGAAAATTGCATTGTCTGATTATGAAAAATCAGTTCAGTCAGCTTTCCGTGAAGTGAATGATGCGCTTGCAGTTCGCCAAAACATTGGTGACCGTATTGCAGCACAGCGCCGTTTAGTTGATGCAACCAATACAACTTACAAACTATCAAATGCCCGCTTCCGTGCTGGTATTGATAGCTACTTAACTGTACTGGATGCGCAGCGTGCATCTTATGCAGCTGAGCAAGGTTTGTTGTTGCTTGAACAAGCAAATCTCAACAACCAAGTTGAATTGTATAAAACACTTGGTGGTGGTATCAAAGCCAACACTTCTGATGCTGTGCAATACCAACCTTCTACTGCTGAGCGTAAAGCAGCATCAAAACAATAATTTGATTTAGCCTAGCCCGTAATATTTGAAAAGCTCACTTCGGTGGGCTTTTTCATTTTTAGATCGGAGCTACAAAATAAAAATGAACATATTGCTTTTTGCTGAAGAGTTTCCTATCTTCAATTCACCTTTTTATATTGATAACTAAAAATGCTTTTAAGTAATCTTGAATCTGTTCCGGGTCATACCATTACACAACAACTTGATGTCGTTTATGGCAGTACTGTCCGCAGCAAACATGTTGGTCGTGACTTTATGGCTGGCCTAAAAAATATCGTGGGTGGTGAACTCAAAGGTTATACAGAACTACTCGAAGAATCCCGTCAAGAAGCTATGAGCCGTATGATTGACAAAGCACGTGCCTTAGGCGCGAATGCGGTCGTCGGTATCCGTTTTTCAACCTCAAATATTGCTCAAGGCGCCTCTGAATTATTTGTGTATGGCACGGCAGTTCGCGTAGAAGCCAACTCAGCAAAACTACCAGACCCATTTCCAACTCAGGACTAAGTCATGGATGCCTTTATTTTTAAAGTCCTGATCTTTGTGGTGCTCTTTTGTATTGGTTGGGGCTTCGGTCGCCATATCGAACAAAAGCATCTCAAAGAACTCGAAGCTCAAGAAAAGCGTTTGGCACATATACGAATAGACAACAACCGCTTTAAAACTACTGAACATTTCGGACAACTGATTTCAAGTAATGTGGTAATTTCGCATGATTATTTTAAATATGTGATTGCCAATATTCAGAACTTCTTTGGCGGACGTTTGGCCAGTTATGAAAGCATCGTTGATCGGGCACGTCGTGAAGCCGTGGTGCGTTTAAAGCAAGAAGCTGAAAAGATGGGCGCAACGCAAATTATGGGCCTGCGTCTAAGCACCACTGAGTTGGGTATGCAAGGCGGCATGGTCGAAGTCTTTGCGTATGGAACAGCAATTCAAAAGAGAGACATCTGATCTCTCTACTTCTCCCCAATTCATTTTTACTATTTAATTTACTTTACACAATGTGTTTTCAAACTCTTCATAACCCACATTTTCATTGCGACAAACTTTAAAACAAACTTCATTAAATTTCTTTTCATCAATATTTGGATCATGAAAACTAAATGCAACATCTCCAGCATAAGCACGTGCCAGATCTTGCACCACAATGTCAGCTTTACATCCATATAAAGTTGGACATGCCTCTAATGTTCCTTCGTAATACTCTTTACACTGAGTCGGTTCGACATCCACCTTATTGGGTTTTTGCATCGACACATTTAAACCATTTTCATTCATTAGAAGAAAATATTGAAGTTTTCTAAATGGTTTTAAGTCAATCTCGAGTCCCGAATGATTGATACGAGCCAATTGATCTTTGTAAGAATTATGATCATCTGAGATTAACTCTGCATTACCAGCTTTGTCGATTTTGATAAAGCTATAGTTGACAGGCATATATGCGCCACTCCCCTTATGTGCAATCACTTCGACCAAATGATCTTTCGCAATAAATGCTCCCGTAAATACAGTCGATTCAACACTGGTCAGCAACTTATCTTTCACTAAAACACAATATCCAAAACATTGATCTTTGAATCTAGCCTGATCGCCTTTAAAATCATCAACAGGATGAAATTCAGCTCGCCATTTAAAATCACCAATTTTATTCGAGCTATAAGGTAATTTATCAACATCTGAATCTTGAGGATTTTGACTGTAATACTCAGACTTCAATAATCCTTGTTCATCAAACAGTGCTTCGATCGGTAACCACCCCTCATTTGGTCCTCGTATTACAACTTCTGCACTCGCCGCTTCAACATTAGGTTCAATCTCAACAGATTCAGTAACGGGTTCTGATACAGTTCCTATTTCTTTTTCAGGCTTTTCGAGCGTTGACTTCTGCTCAATTTTTTGAGTTTTCTGTTTAAAATAAAAATATGCCACTGTACCGATTGCACCAATGATTGCGCACAAAATGATGGCTATTCCCCATTTGTTAAAATTATTCTTTTTCATTTCTTATAATCTCGTTACTCATTAAAAAAGTCACTCTTAAAAGTGACTTTTAAACAATTTAAACTTGATAAAACTTACTTCACTTTGGTTTTACGAATCATTTTATACAACGTTGTCGGTGATAAACGTGATACCCAAACACCGAGCTTTTCTTTAGAACCACCCACCACGATGTATTCTTCCCCTCGTTGCAAAGATTGCACTACTGTTTCGGCAAACTCATTGGCTTCTAGACCATTTTCAATGGCTTCATCCTGATGCCCTTGTGGCTTGCCGGCACCATTGAGTGCATTAAATGAAACATTGGTTTTGACAAATCCGGGGAATATCACCGATACGCCCACCCCTTGATCCGCCACTTCTGCACGTAGACTGTTTGCCCACATATGAATGGCAGCTTTTGCAGCAGAATAGGTCGCGCGGTATTGTGTCCCTAATAAGCCTGCAACACTTGAAACAAAAGCAATTCGACCAGACTTTTGTGCTAAAAATGTCGGTAAAACGGTTTTGGTTAAATAGACTTGCGAAAAATAATCTACTTCCATGATGGCACGTTCAGTTTGCATAGTCGTATCCGTAATCAATGCACGCTGACTCAATCCCGCATTATTGATTAGCCAGTCAATTCGACCTTTATGCGCAAGGACTTGTTCATAAGCATGGCGAACTTGTTCTTCATTGGTAATGTCTGCACACACTGAAAGATGCTGATCTGGATGTAATAATGAAACACGGACTTTTTCCAACTCTTCAAATCGACGTGCGGTCAAAATGACCTGCGCCCCTTGCAAAGCACATTCTTTTGCTAAAGCTTCACCCAAACCTGACGATGCCCCAGTAATCCATACCACTTTTCCGTTCAAATCATCACGTTTTGCCATTTTGACATCCTTTTAAATAACTAATTTATTCATTTATATGTATTTTATGCTTTACGTAGTACAGGCTCATTGTTCAAAAACACCATAAAATGATCAAAGTACTGACTCATCGATTGTGCATCATAAATTTTGCCGAGTTTATCGAAGCGTTTATATCCGAGTTGCGTGGTGAGATTGATGACACCGGTTAAAGTTTTATCCACCACCATATTAAATTTCAGCATTTTTTTCGGTTCACGTACCAAATGCGTTACCCCTGCATCGACCACTTGTGTGAATGCTTTCAACGCGAGCGGCACATATTGATTTTGCCCTTCTTTCATTTGACTGACATAGGCAAGCAAGTCGGTGGCTAAAGAGGCATCGATCGGATAATGCATATAATGCTGACCATCTTCGCTGTAAAAACGTCCATATAAATAATTTACCATCGGTACAAGGCGGTCATTGCCAAAAAAAGACACCGACCACGGCATATATTTACGGGTCGTTTCACGTATTTGCTGAATAATTTTTTCGGATTCATTGTCTCCAGACTTATTCATGCGCGCCATTTGGCCAAAAACTTGATCTAAAATTTCACATGCAATATCCGCTAAATTATCCCCTAAGGCTTTGGACTGACTTTCTGTTTCACCTGCATTGAGTTTTTGATGAATTGTCTCAAAACGTTGATATGTCGTAGGTTGAATCTTTAAAGAAATAGAATAAGTCATTTGATATTGCTCCTTTTATCTTAGTTTTGGGATCAATGGATACTTCTTATCTTAGGTCCTATCATACGGACTCTTTTATTTACTGCCAAATCCTAAAAGTTAACATTCGCCCAACATCCCTAATTCACCATTTTTTTTGCTACAATAGATCTAATTTTTTATCCACTTTTGATCTGTTTAGACTATGACTGATTCAGCGCAAAATATTGCTACGACCTACGATCCGACCGAGATCGAAAAAAAATGGTACAAGACTTGGGAAGAGAGAGGCTACTTCAAGCCATCTCAAAAAGGTGATTCATTCTGTATTATGATTCCGCCACCAAACGTCACTGGTAGCTTGCACATGGGTCATGGTTTTAACAATGCCATTATGGATGCGTTGACTCGTTATAACCGCATGTCTGGCAAAAATACCCTTTGGCAGCCGGGTACCGACCATGCAGGTATCGCAACGCAAATGGTTGTTGAACGTCAATTGGGTGCAGAAGGCATTAGCCGTCACGACCTTGGCCGTGAAAAGTTCATCGAAAAAGTGTGGGAATGGAAAGAACAATCTGGCGGGAACATTACCCGTCAAATTCGTCGTCTAGGCTCATCTGTAGACTGGTCACGTGAACGCTTCACCATGGACGAAGGTCTTTCTAACGCGGTTAAAGAAGTATTTGTTAAGCTACATGAAGAAGGCTTAATTTACCGTGGTAAACGCCTCGTAAACTGGGACCCTAAACTACAAACTGCCCTTTCTGACTTAGAAGTTGAGTCTGATAAAGAAGAAGCAGGTTCACTGTGGCACTTCAAATACTTCTTTGAAGACAAATCAATCCGCACCCACGATGGTAAAGATCACATTGTCGTTGCGACCACTCGTCCTGAAACATTGCTTGGCGATACAGCTGTTGCGGTTGCGCTTGATGATGAACGCTATGCAGCGCTTGTTGGCAAGAACATTATCTTGCCAATTACAGGCCGTGCTGTTCCAATCGTTAAAGACGAATATGTAGACAAAGAATTTGGTACAGGCTGTGTGAAAATCACCCCTGCGCACGACTTCAATGACTATGAAGTGGGCAAACGCTGTGAACTTCCAATCATCAACATCTTCAACAAAAATGCTGAAGTTCTTGCTGAATTTGAATACATCGCGAAAGCGGGCGAGCAAATTTCTAAAACCATTCCTGCCCCTGCGGACTACATTGGTTTAGAACGTTTTGCTGCACGTAAAAAATTGGTTGCTCAAGCTGAAGCTGAAGGCTGGTTAGATCAAATTCAACCGTACACCTTGAAGCCACCTCGCGGTGACCGTTCAGGCGTGATCGTTGAGCCACTTCTAACAGACCAATGGTATGTGAAGATCGCTCCTCTTGCTGAGCCTGCAATTAAAGCGGTTAAAGATGGCGACATCAAATTTGTACCTGAGCAATACAGCAACATGTACATGGCGTGGATGAACAACATTCAAGACTGGTGTATTTCACGTCAATTGTGGTGGGGTCACCGTATCCCTGCTTGGTACGATGCTGAAGGCAACGTATTTGTCGGTCGCGACGAAGCTGAAGTTCGTGCGAAAAATGGCATTGCGCCTGAAGTTGAATTGAAACAAGACGAAGACGTGCTTGATACATGGTTCTCTTCTGGTCTTTGGACATTCTCTACTTTAGGTTGGACTGGCGACGCGGCGAAAGATAAAGAAAACTATTTCTTAAACACTTTCCACCCGACTGATGTACTTGTAACTGGCTTTGACATCATCTTCTTCTGGGTTGCCCGCATGATCATGATGACCATGCACTTTATGAAAAATGAAGATGGCACACCGCAAGTTCCGTTCAAAACAGTGTACGTTCACGGTTTGGTTCGTGATAGCGAAGGTCAGAAGATGTCTAAATCTAAGGGCAACGTGCTTGACCCATTAGACTTGATTGACGGTGTTGATCTTGAAACTTTAGTACAAAAACGTACGACAGGTTTGATGAACCCGAAACAAGCGGCGAAGATTGAAAAATCTACCCGTAAAGAATTCCCTGAAGGCATTCAATCTTACGGTACGGATGCTGTACGTTTCACTTTCTGTGCGCTTGCAAACACAGGCCGTGACATTAAGTTCGATATGAAGCGTGTTGAAGGCTACCGTAACTTTGCCAACAAAATCTGGAACGCAACGCGTTTCGTGATGATGAACTGCGAAGAGCAAGTGATTGGTCAGGAAGTTCGTCAAGACCTTTGGGAATTGCCTGAACAGTGGATCGTAAGCCGTCTGCAAAAAGCGGAACAAGCGGTACAAACAGCATTCGCGACTTACCGTTTAGACTTGGCTGCACAAGCGATTTACGAGTTCATTTGGAATGAATACTGTGACTGGTATGTCGAGCTAACTAAGCCTGTTCTAAATGATGAAAACGTATCGGTTGAGCGTAAAGCTGAAGTACGTCGTGTTCTACTTGCTGTAATGGAAGCGTCTTTACGTTTGGCTCACCCGTTGATGCCTTACCTAACAGAAGAAATCTGGCAAACACTTGCGCCGAAACTGAACATTTCTGGCGAAACCATTATGTTGGCGCAGTACCCTGTTGCAGATGAAGCGAAAATCAACGAACAAGCTGAAGCAGATATGCAATGGCTACAAGGTTTGATTGGTGCGGTACGCAACATCCGTGGTGAGATGGGTCTAGGTAATGCTCGCTTATTGCCTGTTCTTCTGCAAAACACCACTGATGCGGAAAAAGCGCAAATCGCACGTATTGAACCGTTGTTCAAAGCATTGGCAAAAGTTGAAAGCATTACCTTCTTGGCTGATGCTGAACAACCACCATTGTCATCTTCTTCTGTAGTCGGTCATGTGTCTGTATTCGTTCCAATGAAGGGCTTAATTGACCCGAAAGCGGAATTGGGTCGTCTACAAAAAGACTTAGACAAGGTTCAAAAACAGCATGACCAAATTGCAACTAAACTTGCAAATGAAGGTTTTGTGGCGAAAGCACCTGCTGCTGTGGTTGAAGGTGAAAAAGCGAAACTTGCTGAGTTTGCTGATCAGTTAGCGAAAATTAAAGCGAATATGGAGCAGATTGCAGCGCTTTAATGTGTTGTTAATTTGATCTAATTCATAGTATAAAGGGCTGATTATTCAGCCCTTTATTTTTATAAAATGAACTTTGACGATATTCTTAATAATTTTGATCCACACAATAGTAAAAACTCATATAGAGACTTAAGTTTCTTTTTAGAAAAGCTTCTTGAGCATCATTTTGAAAAACAAAAAATCATATATCATCAGCTTTCAGCACCATTTTTCCCTTTTGATTATATTTTAGAAAATACATTCATTCCTGACTTACCGACTCCAACAGCAGTTGAGATTAAGATTATTCCTTCAGCATTGGCGGTTGGAAAAATCCTTGATAAATTTTTAAATCAAAAAGAAAAATTTCACCCAGAACCCAAGAGCTTGATTGTGATTTCCACCTTAAGTGAAAATGATATAAGTAGATTGTTTAAAAACAAGGAGCTAGATTTTCCATACAAGATTTGTGGAAAAGAATTTATAAGTAAGCTAATTCTTGAAAATATTGATTTTTCAAAAAACTTACTAACTAATTTATATAATATTAAATTTGAAGAAATATTCTCAAATAAAAATAATGAACAAAATTGGAAAGATGAACGGTCAAAACGAATCGAGCAATTAAAGCTTAAATATAAAGACGGAAATTTTTCTTTATTGTTAGGAGCAGGTGTTTCATGTGATGCTAAATTGCCATCTTGGGAACAATTAATCTCATCACTGTTAATAAAATATTTTTCCGAAACCCAAAATGCTGACAATAAATTTTCTCAGAAATCAATTAACACTATTTCAGATAATTTTAAGGAAAATCATTTTAATTCAGCACTACTTTCTGCTAGATACTTGAAAAAATCATTTACAAAAAATACTGAACCTTCTGATAAATTTAAAAATATTATTCATGAAATTCTCTATAACACAAAACAAATAAATCACAATTCAAAGCTTATAGAAGTTATAGGTCGATTATGTATCCCTACAAGACTAAGAGCCCATGTAGACTCAATTATTACTTATAATTTTGATGACTTAATCGAACAAAAACTCAAAAAACTCAACTTACATCATCATGTAATACCAAATGAATTGGAAACTTATAGCATAAAAGAACTACCTGTTTATCATGTGCATGGATTTATTCCAGAAAACCCTAATAACTATGATGATTATGTTGGAAATGAAATAGTATTCTCCGAAGATGGATATCATAAGATGTATTCAGATTCATATCATTGGTCAAATTTAGTTCAATTAACCCACCTTAGAGAAAAAAGTTGCCTAATGATCGGACTATCTATGGATGATCCTAATTTGCGGCGTCTTTTAGACATTGTTTCTAATCCATCAGTAGAAAGTAAACACTATGCTATTCTTCAAAGGGTAAAAGAAGGCTCTTTAATTAACAGTATTTCGACTGATGAAGAAGTTAATTTAGCTAGAAATTTTTTACAAAGCCACCATCAACTACAAGAGGCTATTTTTAAAGATCTTGGGGTTAATATTATCTGGTACGAAGAATACTCTGATATTCCTGAAATTTTAGAAATGTTATTACACTAAATTTATTACCCTCTCCCATAGGGAGAGGGAGCGTCATTTGATTTAATACTTGATTCACTTCCACCATGGAATTCCCTCTCCTTGTAGGAGAGGGTTAGGGAGAGGTATTTTTTAATTCAGTACAACTCTGCCACAAATCCTCCAACACCACCTCCATCCCACCCAACACATCATGATTCCAATAACGCACAACTTTTAAACCTAAAGCCCCTAAAAACTTCGTCCGTTCAGCATCATATTCTTGTCCATCATCCAATCCATGCTGACTACCATCTAATTCAATGACCAAACCAATTTCATGACAGTAAAAATCCACAATATAAGGTTTGATCACATGGTGACGCCGAAATTTAATATTCATAAATCGCTTGGCACGTAGGAGTTGCCACATAAAGTTTTCTGCATCGGTGGCAGTGTGGCGCATGGATTTGGCGAATATTAAAAGTTGGGGGTCGAGTTTATTGTTCATTGCATTTTACTTTTTATTATTTTATTTAGATTATCAAATTTTATTACCTCTCCCTAGCCCTCACTTGCGCTTCGATTTAAAGCAGTGCTTTAAAACTTACTCAGGAGAGGGAATATTCATTATTAAGCCGATTGACGGTATTTAATTAGATGCAGCTCCCTCTCACTTTGGGATGAGAAGCATTGCTTCGCAAGGGGGTGAGGGAAACGTGCTTTTAATGAAAAAAGTATCAAAGCACCCCATTCTCCAACAATACCTCCAACCCTTTCACCTTCTCCATATATTTCAAGCGTTCTTTTTCCCACTTCACTTGTTCTTTCAACACTGAAACATCACCATCAATCACCTTAAACACATCTTTCACCTGCATATTTTTCGGCTTCGCCTTTTCACTCCAATGAAAGCTATCCGTGATGTCATCTATTTGACTGGCTAAGCGTTGGCTTTGCGCTTCTAGCGCCATTTTATAAAACTTTAAATGTTCATCCGTTAAGGCCTTAGGGCTTTTGCCTTTATTGGTCTCAAGCTGTAATTGCAGCTTTAGTAAATAAAATAAATCCTGAGCTTCGTGGGCTTGGTTCACCACTTGCAGCAACTCAGTTTTTTCCGCTTTTTTCGTTTCATCAGGTTCACGGTCTGGATGAATCATGGCAGTGATTTTTAAATACACGGTTTTCAGTGATTGATTCACTAACTTTTCAGCTTGTTCACGTTTTTGCGCTAAGCGTTTACGCTGATGATCTTCTTTCTCACGTTGATATTGTTCGCTATCCCACGCTTCATAAGACTCGTATTCTTCTTCTGTTTCTTGTTCTATATCAACTTGACCTTCTACTTTGCTCTGTTCAGTTTGGGCCAACTTGACTTTTTTATTCAGCTTTTGATTATGTGCATGATGCTGCTGATAAAAGGCATCCACCTCTGCAACCTTTTCAAGTTCGGCAGTATTTAAGTAATTAGATATTTTAAGCTGCTTAGACAGTTTCGTAAGCTTTGCATCCAGCTGTGCTAAATCTGCTTTGGCAAAGTCTTCTTGCTGTATGTGCAACCAAAGCTGTGCAAGCTGGCGGTAGTACACCGCATGCAAATCACGATAGATCGGCACAAGTTTCAGTTGGATATAACTCTGGATTTCACTTTTGGCATTTTGCCAAAGCGCTAAGTCTTGTTTTTGCTGTTCAATTTGCTCAATCAGTTTGTTCAGCTTTTTATGCTGTGGGGATAAAGCTTCAGCACTCGGGAGTAGACTGACTTTTAGCTCAAAAGACATAAGCAAATTTAACGCAAAAAGAAAATTATAGCAGATCTAAGCACTAAACTTATGAGCAAGTTATATGAATCAACAATGGCTTTTGGTCCATTAACGCTCAAACCGTTGTAAATATTGACCCAACTCTTCTCGAACAACCACCTCATGTCCTGCATGACTTCGACTTTGTTCCAAGAGATGCTCTGAGTCGATCACTGCCACGCGATGACCATCTGCAATTAAACGATCGACGCCTTCAAAGAGCATTCGAACACCAACATTGTGTATCAAAGAAATATTGGTCAGGTCTAAAACGATATGGTTCTTCGCAACAGGTTCATCCTCTAAGATCCGCAGCAACATTTCCGACTCAGTAAATTGCAATACGCCGCGCAGTTCATACACCACCACCGAATGATCAAGGCCGCAGGTATAGCGACTTTGGACGATCGTTTGCGCTGAAGGTGTTCCCTCCATCACATGTAGCCCCATGTCCTTAGACAGTCGTTCAAATATTTCGACGCCCCGAACACTATTCCCATGTGTATCCAGTTTCGGACTAAAGACCGCCAGCCCAACCTGCCCCGGTAAAGCTCCCATGATGCCACCGGCCACACCGCTTTTGGCAGGAATACCGACTGTTGTCAGCCAATCACCCGCAGCATCATACATGCCGCAAGTCATCATCACACTCAACACTTGGCGCACCACCGAACGTGACAGCAACCGTTTACCTGTGGCTGCTTGCACACCACCATTGGCAAGCACACTGGCCATTTTTGCCAAATCTTTAACCGTCACTAATATTGCACACTGACGAATATAGCCGTTCACCACATTTTCAGGGTCTTCCTCAAGTACACCGACTGTGCGCAGCATGTAACCGATCGACAAATTTCGAAAAGCCGTCTTCACTTCAGACTGGTAAACAGTTTCATCAAAACTCAGCTCACGCCCTGCCAGTTCACTTAAAAATTCACGGAGTTTTTCAGCTCGAGTGCTGTACTCGTCATGCGGTAAAAGTGAATGTGTGGTGATTGCCCCCGAATTGATCATCGGGTTTTTCGGGGTATTGCTTTGTGGATCGAGCGCAATTTGATTAAACGCCTCTCCCGATGGCTCGACACCGACCTTTTGTAAAACGCTGTCTAAGCCAAGATGACGAATCGCTAAAGCATAAGCAAAAGGTTTAGACATCGACTGAATGGTGAACTCGACTTCGTCATCACCCGTGGAATAAATCGTGCCGTCTACGGTAGACAGTGCCAAAGCCAGTTTATTCGGATTGGCGTTAGCTAACTCAGGAATATAATCTGCCAAAGCTCCGTGCTGATTGGCATCGCAGGCATTGAGGACATGCTGTAAATAATCTGGAACAGGCGTTTTCATAAGGGCTATTTTTTGTTGTGTGCTTGTTTATTTATAACAAATTGAGCTGCATCTGTATAAGTCCTTATGGTGAAGACGCATTCTGAGCTAAAACTTGTATGTGCTGTAGGTTTAAATGGTGCATCATTTCTCGAATAAAAACGAAATAACTGAGTTGAATGATTGCCTGTTCACCAAATAGATTTTGATAATATTCAGTATGTTCAATCATTTCATTAAAGCCATGTTCTAAGCTTTGTCGGTCAATGCGGTGCGCATGTTCAAAAAAGGTCTGCGCCAATAGATGCAGCATCTCATCATTCGACTGAGCATAGCGCTGCGTCTGATAATCAAGCTGTAATCGTTCTAAAATTTCTTCAATTTCATAGATCAAATATTCAATCGCTAAAGCATCGAAGCGCTGATGTCGGACACATTTTTGTACCAAAGCCACTAAGCCATGATCAAAATGAATATTCCGTTGCTCGGTCTGAAAGTCGAGCTGCTCTAATCTGAGCTGAAATTGTAATTGCTGCATAACTATCGTTTAAATTATTTAATCTTCTGCCAAGTTTAACTCACGAAAGCTACGCACTTGGTTACGACCTTGTTGCTTTGCCATATACAGCGCTTGATCGGCCATACGCGTGACCATAGCAGACGGTGTCCCCTCAGTCGCAGTTGCCACACCGAAACTTGCACTAATCTTCAGCATTTGATGGTTGGCTATCATGGTTTCAGCTTCAGAAATGACCAATCGACAGCGCTCAGCTACATCCATCGCATGCTCTAAACTCTGATTTTTTAAAATTAAAATGAATTCTTCGCCGCCATAACGTCCAACCACATCTTGCACACGGGTATTGTCATTTAAAATTTGAGCAACACGTTGTAAAACGGCATCTCCTGCATCATGTCCATATTGGTCATTGATCAATTTAAAATGGTCGAGATCAAGCAAAACCACTGCAAATTCAGGCCGTGTCTGTTTGCTGAGTGTATCAAGTTCATGACTAACATAACGTCGGTTAAACACATTGGTCAGCCCATCGACACGGCTGAGGACTTCCATCTTTTGTTCACGGTGTCGCCACTGTAAAAGCAAAATCTGAAAAAATACCGCACTGACGAACAATATGGGTAAATACAACTCCGCCATACTCATCAGCCAAAAGGCATTGTCGTAAAACTCACTCTGTTTTAATGCTGGGCTGAAAATTGGTGCATATTCTAGACGGTCAATCGAGGTTTGATAGCAAATGTAGCCAATAAACAGTGTGATCGGAAATGTAATACTGAGCATAATTGCAGGACGATAAAAAACTAAACCGACCATCAACAAATTGACTGTTCCCGCCATGGTGGCAGGACTATAGATCCCGATCATATAGCCACCATAGATCATGCCGATCCCAAATAGGACGGGCGCAAAATAGCTAAAAAACAGTCTAAAATTTAAATATTTTTTGAAATAAAGACTGAGTACTGCCAATACGCCATAACTGAGTAGGACTATACAAGCGACGATGATCCTGAACTTGAGTTCACTCGGATTAAACCAAATCCGATTGGTCGAATAATAAAAATTCATGATGCACCACTTCAACACGCTAACTTGACTCAGCATGCCAAAGATGAGGAGTAAACGCCCTTTATCATAGTCAGACCAATTGATGATGAGATAGTCGGATTCAAATAAAAGATGCTTCAACTTACGCCATTGTACGCCCCAGTTCGTACAGACAGCATTGCCCCAGTTTTTCCCCATTAATCTACTTTTTTATTTTATTATTTCGCTAGTTATACAAGGTTTTAACTTCAAAAAGAATGCCTATTTTCACAGTTATAAGTGCAACATTTGAAGCCTTTAAACTTCACTTGCACCACTATTCAAATTACTTTTCCGCTATTTTTTAGCTCAATTGGTCATTTTTATATTTTAAATAGCATGGTTTATTATTCTAAACGCTCGGTGAATAAGATCCCGTTCAGATGATCGACCTCATGTTGCACGATCCGTGCGGGAAAGCCATTCAGGGTTTTCTCTTTGACTTCACCTTGAAGGGTCAAATATCGCACGTGAATTTGCTCGGCTCTCGGGACTTGTCCTCGTGCATTCAGCACACTTAAGCAGCCTTCTTCACCCAAAACCGTGGTCGTAGATCGAGATGTAATCACTGGATTGACCATCACGATCGCCTCCATTTCAGGCGCATCGGGATAGCGTAAATTTGCACGTGAAGCCACGATAATCACCCGCTTTGAAACATAAATTTGCGGCGCGGCAATGCCTACGCCTTGACCCTCAAGCATAGTGGCATGCAGTGTTTCACTTAGTGCAGTTAACCATGCAGAACCTATTTCAGATGCTTGTACCTCTGCGGCAGTGAGCGTCAAAATCGCTTCACCACGCTGTGCAACAGCAGCAACATTACTCATGTTTTTATCCTTTTTAAGTCTAGCGGGCTGAAATCACTTTAAAAAAACAACCATGCAATATGCATTATTATCGGTTCTGAGTATAAAACAACAGCGTGCTATGGCTTTGAATCTTTTGTGGTTTATATAGAGCACAAAGTAAAATAGTAGATCATACTACCCTATACCATTGATATTTATCATTTATACATCAAGGTACGCCATTATCTATTACCAATCATTCTTTAAGTTAATGCGACTTTATCTATATTATTTTGTTCTTAATTAATAATATTTTCATAACTATAAGTTTTTAATAAGGCAACAAAGTTTGATTATTCAATAAAAAATTGAATCACTAAAATCGTCAAATGCTATTTGCTGCTGGAAAATATTTGCATGGAAGCTCAGCCACGCCTGACTCGTCAAGATAAACGTACCCTCGGACTGTCATCCCTCGGTGGCGCACTTGAGTTTTATGACTTTGTCATTTATGTGTTTTACGCCAAAATTATTTCGGAACTGTTTTTCCCCACTGGCCTCAGTCCATTTTGGGCGATGTTGAATACCTACGGTATTTTTGCAGCAGGATATTTTTTCCGCCCATTGGGTGGTGTCGTAATGGCGCATTTTGGCGATTTGATTGGTCGTAAGCGTTTGTTTAGTTTGTCTATTTTACTCATGGCTCTGCCTACACTGATGATTGGTGTGATGCCGACTTTTGAAAGTATTGGTTATGCAGCACCACTTTTGCTCCTACTGATGCGTGTGATTCAAGGCATCGCGATTGGTGGTGAAATCCCTGCTGCATGGACTTTTGTTTCAGAGCATGTACCTGAGCAAAAAATTGGTATCGCCAATGGCTTACTCACTGCCGGCTTATCTTTGGGTATCTTGTTGGGCGCACTGATGTCTTTGTTTATTTCATTACAATTTACAGAGTCAGAAATCCATGATTGGGCATGGCGGATTCCATTTATTTTAGGCGGGATCTTTGGCTTTGTTGCGCTCTATCTCCGCAGTTATTTAAAAGAAACGCCTGTATTTAAAGCCATGCAAGAAAAGAAACAATTGGCTAAAGAGCTTCCAGTGAAACAAGTACTGCAACAGCACAAAACAGGCGTTGTGATTGGTATGCTGTTTACATGGTTCTTAACTGGCTGCGTTGTTGTGCTGATTTTAGCGATGCCAAATTTACTCACGGGCGCCTTTGGTTTTGAACGTGCCGATGCCTTTAAAATGCAAAGTGCCGCTATTGTGATGCAAATGGTCGGTTGTATCTTGGCAGGTCTTTTGGCAGATCGCTTCGGTGCGGGTAAAGTGATGCTATTCGGTTCCCTCCTTGTTGCGATAATTGCGGGAGTGTTCTATAACAGCTTGGGCCATGTGGCAGCATCGACCGTGTTTGCGCTCTATATGCTGCTCGGTTTGGCATCAGGCACGGTTGGTATGGTGTCTTATAGTATGGTGAAAATGTTCCCTGCACAGATTCGTTTCTCGGGCATTTCATTTTCATA
This sequence comes from Acinetobacter sp. YH12069, assembly GCF_013419675.1. Classification (NCBI taxonomy): domain Bacteria; kingdom Pseudomonadati; phylum Pseudomonadota; class Gammaproteobacteria; order Moraxellales; family Moraxellaceae; genus Acinetobacter; species Acinetobacter sp. YH12069. Next base: position 98,472 of record NZ_VOZS01000002.1, read on the forward strand.
CAATTTGGCTTATGCCATCGCGGGTGGTATCACCTTGCCATTGGTTCAATGGTTGAGTTTATACAGCAACATTGGCGCCATGTATTATATATGGAGCGTCTGTTTGGTGACCTTCTTTACTGCGATGCTCTATCGTCAACGTTTTGAAAAAACTTCGCACTAAAAATAAAAAAGCGGTCAATGACCGCTTTTTTTAACTTGCTTTCAAATCAATTCAGGCTTTTAAATTTTTACGCAATTCATCTTCTACAATTTCAATCTCAAGCTGACTAAAACGACGAATTTCACCTTCTGCATGTTTTTCAAGTAATCCACCAAGCAGTGGAACTTTGACTTTCACCGTCCAGTCCAAATTGAAACTCACTTGTGTTGCATCACCACTGACACTTCGTTTACAACTGGCTTCGAGCGGTAGGTTCGGATCTAGTTTGACGTCAGAGGTTAATGCCGCCAAATTACTAATATCCGTACGTTTCAGACGAAACGCATCTTTTAAAAACTTCTTGGCAATATCTGGAATATTTACATCCAAGTTATAGGCACGTTTTAAGGTATACATATCACCTGTTTTTTTTGATTCTAAAATTTCTAGATTTTCACCCGGTATGCGTTTGCACACCGCTTCATGCAAGCTGATATCTGCGGCTAGTCGTTTAAAATCTTCAAGTGAAACGCCATGAATTGTGGCATTGACGGTAAATTGATGTGCCATTCTCGTAATCCTTCAGGTCAATATTGGTTTTATTGTTTTATTTCGCCCAGTCTACAGTTGCTAAAACTGTGCTTTGGATTAAATCGGAAAGCGCTGTGGCTGTCATTGACCTGAAACCAAGCTAGAAAAACAGAATTGCCATACTGCAACTCAGAGGGACTCTGCCCTAAAGGCTTTTTTGAAAGATTTGCCCATGCTGATTTTTCAACTCGAGCTGAAATTCCCAGCCCGCATCAATTTTTAAATACATCCCTGCATAGGACAACTTTGCGCACCAATGACCAAAGTCGAGGCTAAAAATATCAAAGCTGGCTTGTTCAGGAAGCTGTTGCATTGGTTTTGCATGTATTAAAGCGCTAGGTTCAAAAGACTTGCAGTGCGAGCCATAATGATGAAACAGTTCAAAACATAGCTGATTAAAAATTTCAAATGTTGAATCTTTGGGATCAAGTTGCGTCATTGCTTTAATAGCTTCCCATATCTTTTCATTTCTTCTTGCGCTTATTTTTATATTTCTATAACAAATCTTTGTGGTACTGCTTTTATAAATCTCAGTTTAATTTAAGTTGTTAATTTAACAGCATGCTATGCACTACACCATCCCGATCACGGTGTACCAATTTGATCGGTTGTGAATAATCGATCAAGATGCTTTGGTGTTTATAACTGATTTGGATGCCGTATTCATCTGCACCATCATCCAAACCGCTGATGCTACATTGCGTCCCTTGTGGAAATGCCTTGAGCCATTCAGCGTTATACACATCTGCTATTTGCTCAAACTGAAAAAAGCTCGCCTTTTGCTGCAGTAGAACCGTAGCTTGTCGGTCAAAACGCAGTTGCTGCTCAAGTTGAAAGTCGATAATCATGACTCTGCACGCTCTTTACTTATTCATCGGGATCGGATCATCGGCTATTAAAATCAAGCTTCGCAGACACCCAATTTTGCTTATAAATTCACAGAGGATTTTATGACATGTCTTAGACTCAAATGAACACAGCCACATTTCTTAAGGCATAAAAAAGGCACTTCTCATCGGGGTGAAGCCCGATTATGAAATGCCCTTTATGGTTACAAAGTAAATATATTTTTATAAATTGTCAAATTGGGAATGAAAAAAACATCTGTGGGCTAAATGGATAAAGCTTTCATCGCCTGTTGCTGCTGTTTATTTTTGACTTGTGTCCATTGCCACCAACCAAATGCCGCCAAGCCCACAAAACCTGCATACAACGCCGCAGTGAGATACAGGTCTTTGTATATAAACATACCCACATAGATAATATCGACAAATACCCAAAGCACCCAAGTAGCAATATGTTTCCGACTGGTCCAATACGTTGCGAGTAAGCTAAACGCGGCCAATTGTGCATCCAAAATTGGCACGGCTGCATCGGTAAAATAGTGCAAACTTAAACCAAAAATCAAACCACCCACCGCTGCTAAGAGCATTTGAAAGATCACGAGTTTGGTCGCAATCGGTTCAATACGAATGTCGTGGTCTTGTTGTTTGCCCTTCAACCAGTGATAAAAACCGTAGAAGTTCACCACTACAAAGAAAAACTGCAAAATGGTTTCGCCATAAAGTTTGTAGGTATAAAACAAGTAGGCATACAGCAAAAAAGCTGCAAAGTTAAACCACCAACACCACATATTTCGCTTAATGGTTAAACTCACCCCGATTAAGCTAATAATAACTGCAAATATTTCTAAGTTCGACATGGTTGATTGGGCCTTAAAAAAGCTGCAGCTATTATGGAAAAAATCAGCCCAAAGGCAAGCTATATCCTGCACTATTTCATATCAACTCTGTAAATTTTAAATCAAAACACTCATCCACCAGACGATGATTTTGATGTTTTGAACGCATCAGTTTTGACAGTTTTCTAACAATCGTTTAAAAACTTAGGTATGCCTAAAGAATAATCAGAAGGAATCATCCAAATGTCAGAACAACAAGGTCGTGTAAGTCGAGAAATTCGTGGTCATCTTTATTTGATCGGTTTGGACCGTGCAGATAAACGGAATGCATTTGACAGTTATTTAATTCATGACCTTTCACTGGCGCTCACTGAATATGAAGATGATCCAAATTTACGCTGTGCGGTGATTTTTGCTCATGGCGATCATTTTACTGCGGGTCTAGATCTGGTCGAACTACAACCCAAACTTGGCAGCGGGCTGTTTAATTTTCCTGATCAGCAAATTAATCCGTGGGGAACCAACTCACGACAACGAAAAAAACCAGTTGTGGTCGCGGTACAAGGGTTCTGTTTTACAGCGGGTATTGAACTCATGCTGAATGCCGATGTCGTGATCGCACAGCGTCAGACGGAGTTTGCTCAAATGGAAGTGCAACGTGGCATTCTTCCTTTTGGTGGTGCAACAGTTCGCTTTGTGCAAGCAGCGGGTTGGAATAAAGCCATGCGCTATTTACTCACAGGTGAACGTTTCAATGCGCAAACGGCATATGACATGAACTTGGTGACTGAAATCACCGACCAAGCGCCCTTATCTCGTGCCATTGAACTTGCAGAACAAATTGCACAGGCTGCACCACTGGCGGTTCAGGCAACACTCGCTGCAGCACAACAAGGTGTACATTTGGGGACCGATGCTGCATTTGCTCAATTGGATCAGCACTTACAACCATTACTAAAAACACAAGATGTACAAGAAGGCGTGATGGCCATGCTACAACGTCGCGCAGCCAATTTTCAGGGCAAATAAGCCTATTGATAAACCGAATAAACCCTTTCCGTCCTGCCCATCCAGAGAAAAATTATGTCAACGGATTTAGAACAAGCAACGCAAGAAATACATAGTACACCCGTGAGTTTCCCAGCAACCGATGGTTATACGCTTTCTGGCGTTGAATATCGGCCTAATACTGCCGCTAAGGCCAATATTATTATTTCAAGTGCGACAGGTGTACCTCAACAATTTTACCGTCGTTTTGCCGAGTATGCCGCAGGACTCGGTTATCAAGTACTGACTTTTGATTATCGTGGTATAGGACGTTCTGCACCGTCAAAACTTAAAGGCTTTAAGATGTCCTACCTCGACTGGGGACGTTATGACCTTTCTGGTGCCATAGCTTATATGCAACAACACGGTCAGGAAACTTTTCTAGTGGGACACTCCTATGGCGGTCAAGCATTAGGCCTCACCTCAAATCACGATCAGATACGTGCCATGTATTGTTTTGGCACTGGCGCAGGTTGGCATGGCTATATGCCCTTTAAAGAAAAAATGAAGGTTCATGTGATGTGGAATATCGTTTTTCCGCCGATGGTTGCCATCAAAGGGTATTTGCCTTGGAGCAAACTCAATATGGGCGCTGACCTTCCTGTCGATGTCTATAAACAATGGCGCCGTTGGTGTAAAAACCCAACCTATTTCTTTGCCGACCCTGAGCTGAGTGAGCTATCTCAACAATATGCTGCAGTTCAAACGTCGATTTATGCGGTCGCTGCGCTCGATGATGACTGGGCATTACTCAATTCACGACATGCTTTTATGCAACATTATGCGCAAGCATCAATGCACTATATCAATATTGAAGCGCAAGATTATGGTCTAAAACAGATTGGTCATATGGGATATTTCCGCAAAGGTGCTGAACTCTTATGGCAGGAAGTGATCGGACGGTTTGACGAACTGTTAGTTGCCTAGAGCAATTTACTCCATACACATCACATTGATTTATTCGGATAGAGAGATACATGCGTCCACGGAAAAATACCTCAGAACATCTATTACTACAGTCAGCACACGCCTTTAAACGCTATGGTTATATGGGCTGTAGCATGGGGAAATTGGCTAAAGCCTGTGGACTCTCAAAAGCTGCGTTTTATTATGACTATCCGAATAAAGACGCTTTACTGATGGAAATTTTAAACCTGACGCATATAAAGTTACAACACAGTATTTTTCAGCAATTACAGCAAACTACTAAATCCCCTCAACAGGCTTTCTCGCACATCCATCAACAGGCCATCCAGTTTTTTAGCCAAGGTGGATTAGGTTGTTTAGTCGGGATATTAAGTATGGAACGTCAACATTTGCCTACCGAGATTTTTGCAAAATTACAGTCCATCTTTCAGGAGTGGCAACTCGCCTTTGAAGTGTTTTTTAAGCGATGCATGACCATCGAACACGCCGCTCAACTTGCCAAAGTCAGCTTGGCGGATTATGAAGGCGCAATTTTAATGGCTCGAATGAGCGATGATTTGAGTTATCTCGATTTAGTCCAAGATCGCATTTTGCTTCAACTTGCGGAGTCTTGATAGCGATATTCAATTTTATGTTCTTCGCCAAAACGGTCGACATGTGTATAAAACTCACCGTATCGACCTAAATAATACTCGAGCGATTGATTGTAAAAACTCCAATAAATCGACCATTCATTCAGATCTAATTGGCGAATTTGAGTTTTACAATTGACTGGCATGCGACGTAAAAAAACTTCTTGTAACTGTTCGGCCGCCTGTAGCGAATCTAATTTGTATTGTTGTTGAAAGAAAATTTCCGCAATATCATCAAAAAGTTGCTGTTCATATTCATCAACTTCAATGACCTGATCGACTTGGCGTATAGCATCATCATTCGATGCCAAAGAGATACTGTTCGATTTTTCTGGTGCTTGGTAGCGCGTATATTTTTGACGATATTTTTCTGTTTTTAGGATTTTTTTGACCACAATGCCCGCTGCAGACAACGCGATCAGAATACATATCACAATGAGAAAATTAACCATAATAACAACCTACTGCCGATGACGCGCATGCACATCTTGAATCATCGAATATTTTTATGGACTAATATAACGCACAATAACGTTTAAAATTCATACAAAATTATTTTAAAGCTGAAATTTGGCCTATTTTCTTTGCTAATTTATTTCAAACTATTACACATGCTGAAATCATTGAGTATGTATACATTTCTAAAAGATCTATTATTACTTTAAAAACAGTATAGTTAGATGCATTTACGTGGTTATTTATCCATATTTAATGATTAATTTATAAATATACATTTGTAAATTTTGCAACAATTTTGAAATAAAAACCCAACCCAACGGCGCAATGGCAGCAAAAAAACATAAAACGCAACAATAAGCCTCTTTAAGCACAGGGCGATATCTTCTGAAATGGCAGGCTGTTGGAGTTTTTTTATAAAAAGAAAAAATTATGATACGCGAAGCACAAATCCAGGACATACCCGAAATTATTCACGTGATTCACAACAGCATTCGTTCATGTATCCAGGACCATCAACGTAATGAAAGTGTGATTCAAACTTGGCTTGAGGAGGCAAATCAATCGAATATTTTAATGTGGATGCTTTATAACGACAGCTGGGTCTACATCAGTGACAATCGAGTGGTCGGCTTTATTTTAGTCAGTGATCAGGGACAAATTTTACTGAACTATATCTGCCCTGAGCGCCAGTACCAAGGTATTGGTAAGGCGTTATTGTTAAACATGATTCACTGTGTCCGGAAAAAAAATATTACCGAGATCAGTCTAGAAAGTACCCATACTGCACTCGCCTTTTACCAAAAATATGGCTTTGTCGCACATCAAGATTTTGAGCCTGCTGATGTACCTCTTAAATTAGTCAAACAACTCTGCTAGTAGAGAGATAAAGTTCGTAGAGGGACAGATTTTCAAATAAGATGATTGTATAGATGAATTTAAAGATAAATGAATCTAAATAAGGATTGGCAAAGAATACTAGCGATATCACCTCAGAGTTTTTAAACCTATACAATTCATGGTATCAAGGCTTAAGTTGATCGCGTCCTGCCTGTTTGGCCATATATAAATAATAGTCTGCATGCTTCATTAAAGCTTCGATACTTTCGAAGTCATTTTGCTTATCCATCCATGCCATGCCCAAACTCAGTGTGACATAATTTTTGTCATCACCCCGATTAACATGTTCAAGCTGTTCATCACGCATGGCTTCGAGTACCAATTGTAATTGCTCTTGGGCAATCGCATACGGAACATCATGCATCAATATGGCAAACTCTTCTCCACCGTAGCGAGCTACATAGGCTGAACTTGGCAGGGTGTTTTGCATGGTTTTCACGATCTGCTGTAACACCTCATCGCCTTTAAGATGTCCATAGTGGTCATTATAATTTTTAAAATAATCGACATCTAACATCGCAAAGACCAATGTTCGGTGACTATGAAAACGGACCTCCGAATATAAGCGTTGAATTTCAGCATTCAGTGCACGGCGGTTGAATGCCCCCGTTAAGGCATCAATACGAATTTGTAGCTCTAATTTTTTATTCAGCTCATGGAGCTGTAAGGTGCGCTCTTTGACTTTCTGATCGAGTGAACTGTTTAGCTCAAGCAAACTATTATTCAACTGTTCCGTATGCATCGACTGCTGTGCATAATGGTGCGATTGCTGAAACATGATCAACAAGGCATACAAACTGGTTGAAATGAACGATAAATTGACTGAATCAATCAAATTCATCATCAGCAAAAAGTCGTTTAAAAAGGTAATGCACAGGAAAATAACCGCGATTAAATTTAATTTTGAATACGGTTCTTTCTTTTTCAGTGTTAGGTAAAAACCATAAGCAAAATTACTTAGAACAACGATCACATAGGCAAAACTGTAAGTTGCCAAAGGTTGAAAAATTTCAGGCGTCGAAACAAAAGTCACTGAAATATTCAACGACAACAGCAAAATCGCGATCTGATAATTTAAGGTAAATAAATAGCGACGACTGAGCAAGTGGATATAACTTAAAAAGAAAATCGATGCCAAATAGGTAAATAAGTATTCTAATCGCGTGCCCCACAACCAATTGATATCGGTAAAAGTGGTATAGGCATAAGGTGCTGAAAATAAATTATGGAGTGCTAAAAAGACAATAAATAAGCCAAACACCAAGTTACTTCGGCTATTGCGACCGCGTAAACCTCGGAAAACAGAAAATAGGATCGTAAATAGTCCCACACCCAAGACGGCGCCCGACACCATCCCAATACTCATCATTTGTTGTTGGAATTGGCGGTTTACTGTCTTGGCGATACCAATACGCATTGGGTTTTCAAACCCGCCATGCATACTGTTAAAACTTGAAGCCTGAATGGTTAAAGTGAAATATTCATCTTGTGCCACAAAATAGGCAATTCGCGGTGCATTCTCCGTTTTTTGTTCTGCTTCAGTACGCCCCACCTCGCCCAAACGAACGATCACATCACCATTTAAAAATACCCGATACGCACCGTACTGATTTGGAATCAATACCGCGATACGTCGACCAATAAATTGTTTAGGGATTTGGAAATGTCCAGTAAATGTCCCAAAACCTTTACTGTCCCCTGTGATGTCTTTAAATGATGCAGGCAGATAGACCGTTTGACCGACTAGAACCGAACTCGGAGACGTTAAAAATTGATTTGGATAAAACAACCATTTGCCTTGTAAGAGGCTACTGGTGTCTTCCGTGAAGTAGATTTGGTTAACTTCGTTTTGATGTTTTAAATAAAACGATTTAGGAGCAGTTTCATACTGTGCTTGAGCAGTCGATACAGTGAGTGCCAATGTAAAAATAATAAAGGTAAGAACCCAGAACAATCTGGTGCAAGGCAACTGTAAATACAATGGCTTTGATTCCTGCGTTTATACTCGAGTAATTATTCTAATCTACGGTAAAAGACAAAAATAACAACATCTATTTTATCCAATTGATCAATAACGTCCATGTCATTGATCTAAAACTATTGATCTATTAATCGCGAGTTTTTACGTCATACAATTCAATCTCAAAAATAAGATTTGAATTGGCAGGAATTACATTACCCATTTTACGCTCACCATAAGCCAAATGTGATGGCACGATTAACTTACGTTTACCACCGACTTTCATCCCCATGATGCCCTGATCCCATCCTTTAATTACACGGCCTGTACCAATCACTGTTTCAAAATAATTACCACGATCCAGTGATGAATCAAATTTAGTACCGTCTTCTAACCAGCCTGTATAGTGCGTTGTAATCAAAGCGCCTTTAACCGCTTCTTTACCTTCGCCTACCACTAAGTCAATAATTTCTAATTCCGTGCTCATGCTCTCAACCTCAAATGCCGCAATCAAAATAAAGCCCTATTATAAACAAAATCAGTCTGAACATGATGGCCTTGAAAGCGCTAGAACATAACGACTCAAAATTGAGAACTCAAATATTTAGATCAGCATGCAAATAAACATTTACTAGTAAAGCTCACATGTCTTGAAACATTTAGGAGTATTCCGTTATCACTAAGATGCATTGGGAAGAAACGAATAAAAAATTTAAAGCGCTCTAAAAGTTTGAACGTTCATTGAATGAAGACGTTTATGCGGTAAGAACAACGCTATTTACATAGCTAATAAAGAGGATTCATCCATAGGCATTACATAAATGGGGGGCTAGAAAATTTCCCGAATTAAATTTTTATTTTGGTTTTAGGTCAACTGAGTTTTAAATCGACAGTTAAATTAACAGAATCGTATTAGCTGAAAAAATAGTTATAGCGACAAGGATGCAAGCCTAAACTCGCACCCATCATAAAAAGTTAAATAAAATCATGCGCTTATTGCAATTGTGTCCATTCAATCAACGATTGAGCTTTATCACCAATCAAAGTCCATTCGCCGTCCATCACATTTAATTGTAAAGACATGGTCCGTTCGCATAACTCTTGAATGGCAGCCGTACTCGCTTCAGATAATTGCCAAATTTCAACATTCTTCAGGGTTTTCAGTTTGCTGTTGCGTTTATACCATTCGTCTACTGAAGAACCATAGGTAATCACAGCAACGTGTGGGCAACGTGCGCTGGCTTTTTTGACTTTATCTTCGTCAGGGCAACCGACTTCAATCCATTTCACCAATTGACCTGTTAAATCTTTTTCCCACAGCGCTGGTTCGTCTGTTTCGAAAAGATCTTTGGTAAATTCTAAGGCTTCATCTGCATAGCGTGCATATGCCAAGACACGTACCATCAAACGTTCAATCGTTTCAGAAGGATGCAAAGCCATCGTCAATTGATAATCACCATATTGGTGTACATCCATATTGGCAATGTTCAAATCTGCTTTATAAATTGTAGCTTTTAGCGCCATAGTAAAGTCCTCAAATTTGGCGCCTAGCATATAAGATTTAGCAAGCTTTTGCTGCATTGATTTACTTATTTCTCAGCTTTATCGGCATCGATACGACACTGCATTAAGCGATCTTCAAATTCGAGCCATTCACGTTCAGTTTGGTAAATAATTTCGACACGATTATCGATACTTTCCTCGCTCGACTGATAATTAAACTGATCAGGATTAAAGTTAAAGGTTTTCCACCCTTGGTCTGTCTGAAAAATACCTTTGATCCGTAGCCAATCTTGCTGCTCACAGAGTAAATCTAACAGCTCAAAAAAGTCGAAGGTCCATCGTTTTGGGAGTTTCCAACCTGCGACACTATAGCCCTGAGCGGATTCAACATAATGATAAGGCAACTGTTTAATTTCTGTGGGCACATCGACCAACGTTTGCTTTTGTATCGCCAATAAAGGCTGAATTTTACGAGGACTTCCCACATAGGCGAGATCAATATTTGCCAATTTTAAATCACCTTTGACGACATTGATCCATTGCTGCTGATACGGTAAATACGTTTGTTTGAGTCGTTCCAAACCAGCTTGATCGGCATCACTCATACAATCGACATGAGACACCACCACGATTTGTGCCACTTTGAGTTGATCGGCATACAGATTTTGCGAAGTCCACTCTTGATCATGTAAGCGTGAGCCATCAACCACGGTCACCAATGCCCGCATGGCTAAATGCGGATGCCAATGTGGCTCGGTCAATTGCTCCAAAAGTTGCCCAGGATGTCCCAAACCTGTCGGTTCAATAAACAGTCGGTCGGGTTTCACCTCTGACAATAACCGTGACAACGCAATTTGCATCGGCAGTTGGCTGCTACAACATAGACAACCACCCAATAATTCCTTCACCGCAAAACCTTGATCTTGCGACAACATCTGTTGATCGACCCCGATTTGTCCAAACTCGTTCATCAGTACGGCCCAAGTTTCACCCGCTGGCTTTTGCTTCAATAACTGCTGTAAAACTGTGGTTTTACCCGCACCTAAAAAGCCAGAAATAATATGAACAGGAATCGCACCGTGGGTAGAAACTAATTTCAAAAGTGATTCACTCAAATAAATAGCCAATGATTGATGGCCTTTACCATAATGATTTCAAAAAAATGCTGCAAGCCAAGTCTTCATTTCTCTGTCTTCATTTTCCTAAAGCATAGATCAGCCTAGTATCCGAGGCATTGAATGATAATCTGGCTATTAAGAGCCTGTTTATTCCATTTGCATGAATGCATGACATATCTAGTCACACTTTATTGGCAAAGTTAACTCTTATATTTTAAAAAATGGTTATCTCGAAAAGAATCCTTACATTTGGATTTTAGTGAAATTTCTGGATTCTGCTTATTTACGACATCGATGTAATCATCATGTAAACAATGAATGAATCATGAAGTCGATTTGGTCATTTTTTCTTGCAAAGTTAAATGAAGATTCCGATATTTTTTTACATTTAAAACACAGGATGGACGGTTATGTATTCATCCAGTTAACCAGTCTGTTTCACTTTGTTGCTCGCATTGATCACTCGGTTTTCTCGATTTAGCATGAGTTCTCTCCTGATGGACGTGATGATCTTTTCAGGACTTACTAAAATATATAAGGATGCTCAAAATGAAATTAACTCAAATTTTACTTGCTTCTACTCTAGCTGCTGCAGCTGCAACAAGTTTTGCTGCGAGCAAAGATAAACAAGAAGCACCTGAACAAGAAAAAGTAGTGGTTAGCACTCAAGAACAGCCAGCGACTGAAACAACTGCTGCTGAAGGTACTGCTGCTCAACCTGCTTCAGAAGCCAATGCTGAAGGTTCTGCACCAGCTCAACCTGCTCAGTAATAGACGGATAGCGTACTCCACACGCTAAATTCATTTAGTCTGCTGCTCAACATTTATCCCTCACTAATAGAATGTTGTGCTAAATGAATTAAAGTCGCCGGATCATTGAAAAATGGTTCGGCTTTTTTATGCTCAAAGCTACTAATTGATAGATTTTAATGATCGATAAATCATTCAAAATGATTGATGATTTTCATATAAATAAATATATATCATTTACTTAAAATAAAACCCTGCAAAAAACACGACAATTCGATTCATCGTTTCGACTTATGCCTAGCTTGTTGAAAGCCTTGCTTTAGAACTTAATAGTGGCATATGTGAAGTGATTGGATGTTTACGCATGAGCAATAAAGCAAATTACACAACGGAAGTTGCCATTCTGGGCGCAGGTCCTGTCGGCTTAACCATTGCAAACTACTTAAGTAAGCAAGGTGTCAATGTCACTGTGATTGAACAACTAGACAGCCTGGTTGACTACCCACGTGCGATTGGTATTGATGATGAATCATTACGTACCATCCAATCATTAGGTTTAGTGGACCAAGTATTACCACATACAACACCGAACCACGCGATGCGTTTCTTAACCCCTAAAGGTCGTTGTTTCGCTGACATTCAACCGCTCACTCGTGAATTTGGTTTCTCACGTCGTAATGCCTTTATTCAACCGCAAGTCGATAATGTACTACTACAAGGTTTAAAACAGTACGAAACCACAAATGTTTTATTCTCTCGTCAATTGTCTGATTTTAGCCAAGATGCCAATGGTGTAACGCTAAATATTCAAAATAAAGACGGTGAAGCTGAAAAAATTCAAGCGCAGTATTTGATTGCTTGTGATGGTGGTAACTCAGTGGTCCGTCGTACCCTCAACATCGGCTTCGATGGTAAAACTGCACCGAACCAATGGATTGTAATCGACATCAATAATGACCCACTTGCAACGCCACACATTTACCTATGCTGTGACCCTGTGCGTCCTTATGTATCTGCTGCACTTCCACACGGTATTCGTCGTTTCGAATTTATGGTGATGCCTGGGGAGACTCAAGAAGAATTAAGCAAACCTGAAAACATTGCAAAACTTTTGTCGAAAGTACTTCCAACGACCGATGGTATTGAAGTGATTCGTCAGCGTGTTTATACCCACAATGCCCGTATTGCAGATAAATTCCGTGTAGACCGTATTTTACTTGCAGGCGATGCTGCGCACATCATGCCAGTATGGCAAGGTCAAGGGTATAACAGTGGTATGCGCGATGCGTTCAACCTTGCGTGGAAAGTTGCAATGGTTGTACAAGGCAAAGCTGGCCCTGCGCTTTTAGATACGTACCAAGTTGAACGTAAAGATCATGCCAAAGCGATGATTGATCTTTCTGTAATGGCGGGTCATGTCCTTGCGCCACCAAAAAAATGGCAAGGTTTCGTGCGTGATGGTATTGCCTATGCGCTCAATTACATCAAACCGATCAAGCAATATCTATTGGAAATGCGCTTCAAACCAATGCCGAAGTACAACGATGGTGCATTGATCAATAACGGTGTTAAAGACTCACCTGTGGGTAAAATGTTCATTCAACCACATGTTCAACTTGAATCTGGTGAGAAAGTCCTACTTGATGAAGTCATCGGTAACGACTTTGCAATCATTGCTTGGGGCGTCGATCCAAAATGGGGTCTGTCAGATGCGACCATAAAAAAATGGCAAAAATTGGGCGTTAAATTTATCCAAGTATTGCCTGCTGTTCAGCTTAGCAATGAAAATCGCACCAAGTACGACAATGTAATTACGATTGGTGATATTGGTACTGATATTCGTGGTTGGTTTGGTAAAACCACTGAATCTGTTACGATTCTTCGCCCAGACCGCTTTGTTGCAGCGATTGCAATTCCACAAAATTTAGATAGCGTGAGCCAACAATTGTTTGCAAAATTGCATGCTTAATAATCTAAATAGATCTGCAAGAATTAAAAATCACCATGCATAAAGCATGGTGATTTTTTTCTACAATCACTATAAACATCAGATGCTATAATCGTTCAATACATAATTATAAGCTTCGCAAAATGCAAAAAAGATTTCAGAAATTATTCATTTATAGTTTGTTAGGTTTTATTTTTATCTGTTCACTCATTTTCGTAGAGATACATCATTTTCATGCCAATAGTTGGTTACCTATTTTCGTTTTTTGCCTCTGTTTTCTTATTTCTTTGAATTGCTATTTATTAGGCTTAGAAAAAGATGTGAACAAAAACGAAGAATCTAATTTTTTGTCCTTCCATTTATACATTTCATTTTTTTATGCAGTTATTGCCAGCTTTTTTCTCACCACAGTGATTCTTGCTTTATTTGCATTACAAACTCAATATTTTGGTCAAGATAAAAATATCATTCTAAAAGGCCAAGTCTATTCACCCACATTTACACTAGAAAAGAAGCCCTGCCGAACTCGCCTTAAATTTCCCGAAAGTGGTTGGTCTACCTTCGCGTATCTCTGTCTAGATACCAAGAAACATAACTTTTCTGGTTATTACAAACTCCATTTGAAAACCAGTTTCGCAGGGGCTGCGGTTCAAGATTATGATTGGATTGATGATCAATTAACATATCAGCAGCATCGTGCCTTAGATATGGATCCACATCAAAAAAGACTGCTTGAAATATATGCCAAACTTGAAAGAGATTTAGGCCCACCTCTATCTGATGATGAAGCCCATGATTTTTTAAATAGAACCAACAATGATTGAGTCTATTTAATTTAGCTCAACATTTGCCATACATTATCTAGGCAATAATTAAAATCGCTTTACCATCTTAGTGATTGATATTTAAAACTCTTTCTTTGTAGTTCCAAAGAAAGAGTTACATGATTAGACATATAGCAACGCCACGTTCAGCCAACAATCAAATAAGCATCCAAGTTAAACCGACTGAAACCAATGCACATCTTTTACCGATTCACGTTGCTGAATCTGCTGAATAAAAGGTTTAAATTCCTCTAAATATGGCAATATTTTGAATGAAATGGCATACACCATCCAATAAGCCAAATATAAATCTGCTGCGCTAATTTTATCCCCCAACAGATATGGCTGGGCCTGCGCAAGCCCTGTTTTAATAAAATCTAAAAGTATTTTTTCATTACCAAAACTCAAACTGCCACGTTTTTCATCCATCAACTCTGTGCTAATGCCGACATTTTTCATGTCCATATATTCAGTCAGCGGACCATGACAAAAAAACATCCATTTCAAATATTCACCACGTTTTGGATTATCCAAGGCGGGTGCTAAACCTTTGTCACTGAATTTATCGGCTAAATAACTAAAGATGGCTGCAGTTTCACTGATCACGGCAGTACCATCGACCAAGCAAGGAACTTTGCCCATGGGGTTAATCTTGAGATATGCCGCTTGATGCATCTCTTCATATGGCACTTCAATAATGTCAACTTCTGACTCGATGTTTAATTCTTTTAATAAAGGCAGAATGGTATTACTGCGTGAGCGTGGATTGCTGTAGAGTTTCATTGCTGGGTTCATTGTAGATATCCTTATTTTCATCCTTGTTGTTCTGTCTATTACTATACGCGGCTTTATGTAGAATTATGTTGCGTTCATCCGTGCTTTAAACACTTTCCGATACAATACGCCCGACTAATAATTACGCTAAATTTGAATTTATATTTAAAGCAAAAAGTATTTACTCCGACTTTCTGATAATCAAACAATTGAGCTCTACATCGATGAAAAATAAATATTTAATTGCCATGTTTACGGTGATTTTAATTTCAGGCTGTTCCAAGAAAACCGAAGAAATGGCAACTGAAGCCAGCGCAGATGCACAACCTGCTCAAGTCAGTACACAGCAAGATCAAGCAGCGGAAAGCACATCCAATGAGCCGTCTACCACGCCTGCAACAACACAAAAACCTGAAACTATTTTAAATGAGCAGGTCAACCTAGCCGAAGCCTCTCGTAAAATGGTACGAGAAGCCAATGTCAGTTTTGAGTCGAAAGATGTCGTTAAAACGGCCTTAGAAATTGAAAAACTGACGCTAAGTTTAGGCGGCTTTATTGAACAGAAAAATATCGACTTTATGGTGCATGAGAGTCAATCCTACCCGATTGCTGACGGCAAAATTAAAATCTTCGAAAAAGTAAATCCGCAAGCGGAAATGATCATTCGTGTGCCAAGTGAAAAAGCTGCACATTTCGTCAATCAACTGTTACCACTAATGCATTTTTTGAACCGTCAGCAATATTCGGCAAAACGCTATGAACTAAAACTACTCGAAGAAAAAATGTCGCAAACAACGGTCGTGCCAGACCATGTAGCAGCAGCGCAAGTCAATGAAATCTCACGCCTGACTCGCTTAGAAGTTCAAGATCGTGTCCGCTATAGCACGATTGTGATTGGCTTTACTCAACCTGCCACTGTCCGTGAACATATCGATATTAACCTTGATGCTGTTGCGCAGTTAAATGGCGATAGTTTCTGGCAAAGAGCGTGGTATGGTATTCAAAAAGGTTGGCAATTTGTGTTGAGCCTACTGGTTATTCTCATTACGATTTGGCCACTCTATCTGATTATTTTTATCGGTTTGATTGCCTACCGCGTGATGAAACCCTATTTACAAAAATGGTTTAAATAAATCAGAGCGATAAAGGCAACTTATCATTGAGTCTTTGATTAAAAATACGATAAATAAAAAATCCCGAAGCGCTTAATTCAGGATTTTTTTATTTAAATCTTAGGGCAATATTTAAAGGCTTAGAAAAAGCCCATATAGAACTGCTCTTTTAAGACTTTTAAAATCAATTCGATTGCATCATTTTTACGATCTTTTCGATAGCTCGCATACAAACCAATGGTCGGCAAAGGTTCAACCGTACTTTTAACCAATATTTTATCACCGAGCAATGGAATGACATAAGACGGTACCAAACTCCACCCCACGCCCATACCGACCAAATTGACATTTAACAAAATATTGGTCGAATGCTGTACCAAGTTCACATTCAGTTTATTTTGCTTAAAGAAATCTTGAATAATTCGGTATAGCTCAGGTGATGAATGTTCATCACTAATAATAAAATCCTGATTATTCATGTTTTTAATGCTAATGTGCCGCTGTTCTGCCACAGGCGAATTTTTCGGTACAATCAGCGCCAAAGGCTCAGTAAAAATCTGAACAGATTCTATATCAGGGCTTTCTTCGACATAACGGGTAAAGGCAATATCAATTTCCCCTTTACGCACTGCACTGATCTGATCGACATCCATTAAACTATGAAAATGAATTTTTAACTCAGGAAACTGAGCACGGATATTCGGCATGATATAAGGAAAGACCTTCATTTCAGCCACAGGAACAAAGCCGATATTCAGTTGTTCTTTACTGAGCTGCGCAATTTGACGCGCATCTATCATGGCTTTTTCAGCATGTTCTAAACTCAAACGCGCTTCTTTTAAAAAGGCCTGACCTTCTGCAGTCAACTCAACTTTTCGGTTGGTTCGCATCAATAATTGCACCCCAACTTCCTGTTCTAAGTCTTTAATTTGCTGACTTAAAGAAGGTTGCACAGTACACATTCGCTGCGCAGCCTTGGTAAAATTTAGCTCTTCGGCAACCGCAACAAAATATCGTAGATGTCGTAATTCCATTATTCAGCTCCTAAAGCACTGCGTTTAAATTGGTTTGCCACGAATAAACGATACATCCACAAAGTGAACAGCACCATCACCGCACAAAATAAATAGGTTGCCTGAAATCCAAAGTATGCAATCAGCACACCCATAATGACCGAACCGACAGCAAGGCCAATATCAAACAAGGCAAAAAAGGTGGATATCGCATGTCCCATTCGGGCTTTTTCTACCGTTTGAATCGCGACCGTTTGCAGGCATGGGAAAACTGAACCGTAGCCGATGCCCATAAAAACTGCCGATATCCAAAGCACCCATTGATTCGTGAGAAAACTCACAACCACCAAACCAATGGCAAAGCAAATAAATGATGGATAGATGACTGCACTCGGGCCTTTACGATCATAGACTTTGCCAACCCAAGGACGGACGAGCAACATCGACACAGCAAAGACAATAAAAAAGATACTGGTATAAGCGAGTAAATGCTTCAACTCTGCATAAGCGGTGATAAAACTCATCACACTCGAATATGCAAATGCAGTCAGCAATGCCACAAAACTGATGGCAAGTACCCGTGTTTCTATCACATCACGCCATTGGATGGCTGCGGATTGGCTCGCTTGATCACTTGACTTATGCTGTACGTGTTCTTGTATTTGAACCAACCACGTAAAAATATAGCCCACTGCAACCAATAAGGCTAATACTGCAAATAAGGTACTAAAACTGCTGGATTGAATCATACTCAGCGCTAAAAATGGCCCGATCACCACTCCTAAGTTGGTCGACATGACAAAGTAACCCATGCCTTCGCCTTTTCGATGATCTGGGATGTAATCATTTACGATGGGAACATTGACCGTGGTTAATATACTGAACCAAAAACCATGTAAAAAACGAATGACCAACAACGACCACATGCTGTCAATCCACAAATAACTCAGCGCAAAAACGACAAAAATAAAGCCTGAAATACGTACAGAATTGGCTTTACCAAAACGCTCAATGATCATGCCGGAAAAGGGACGAATCGCAATGGATGACACCAAAAACAGCGTTAAAGCCATACCCGCTTGCTGAATCGAACCACCCAATTCTTTCATAATATAAATGGGCAATATTGTCAGCAGTGCAAAGTAATAGCTAAATAAAAACAAGTTATTACACAGACAAAAAACGAAAGACTTGTTCCATAGCGATGCCTGATGTTGAGTAATCATGAGGTCATTGTCTCGCTGCTACGCGTGGCTTGGGACTGCATAAAAATCGGGTTTAGCGCCAACTGCACCAGTCGCTTGATATAGTCTTCATCTGGCTGGGTATTAAAGAAAATGATCTGATAATGAATCGGGCCGTACAACATGTCCAACATGAGTTCGAAAGGATAATCTGCGCGAATTTCTCCTCGTTGAATGGCCAATTGAATCAGCTCACGTGTGGCTTCTCGTCGAGGTAATAAATACTGTTTAAAAAACTCACCCGCTGCTTCACGATGCTCCGCCAATACAACCAGCAATGCTCGACCTACGTGCTGATTTAAAGCCCGTGATAGTTTGAGCAATTGTTGATTTAGATTGAACTCTAAACTTTGTGATAAATCGAGTTCAAACACCGACGCGGTGTGCGCTTTAAAAGCATCGAAAACCAGATCGGACTTATGCTTCCACCAACGGTAAATCGTCGATTTTCCCACGCCTGCACGAGCCGCAATGTCTTCAATGGTCATGCTTCGATAATCACTTTCCGCCAAAGCATCTGTGACCGCTTGTAAGATACATTGCTTACGCCGAGAAGTTTTTTCAGTTTCACTCATAATTCAAAAAACGAAACGCTACGTATCGTTTTATATTAAACGGTATTGGACTGAATGACTATCTTTAACTAAGCTTTGAAGAAAAAAACTTTAGTCGCACACTCGGAATTCAAATCCCTACTGCACTCTCCAGACGAATTTCAGCATAAAAAAAGATCGCTTAAGCGATCTTTTCAAATATTCAGCCACCAAAGCGATTAGCTTTGTGTCGACTTTTTATAAATACTGCAAGAAGGATGATGATTTTCCTGTAAACGCGCCACTTTACGATGTTCCGCAGCTTCGAAGCGACAACGTTTCCAGTCATTATCTAGATTTAATGCCGGAATTTGTTTTGGTTTACCTTGATCATCAACAGCGACCATTGTGAAATAGCAACTATTGGTATGACGCACTGTACGTTTTTGAATGTTCTGCGCTTCAACACGAATACCAATTTCCATAGAAGTACGACCTACATGGTTCACACTTGCAAGGAAAGTCACTAACTCACCCACGTGAATTGGTTCTTTAAAATTTACTTTATCGACTGATAGTGTCACCACGTAGCTACCAGAATAGCGACTTGCACAAGCATACGCGACTTGGTCTAACAATTTTAGAATCGTTCCACCATGCACATTACCCGAAAAATTCGCCATGTCAGGAGTCATTAAAACTGACATCGATAATTCTGACTGGTCGTCTAGTGCATTCGCAATTTGATCTAATGGGGACATCTTGTTTCTCTAGACTCGTGATATAACAATGATTAATGTGATTATTATATAGATTTTAATCAAAATTAAATGTTCAAATCGGCAAAAAAACCATCATTATTATTTATAGTGATCATACCATCATTCAGTAAAATATATATTGATAACGATATACACCCGATAAACAAGTAGTTATCGCGCTATCTATCAATTTTTTTTAATCCAAGCTATGCTGTGTTTTATATTTAAAACATATTCATTAAAACGCGTTGTTCATCGATTCAACATAGCACGGCATTAAACTTAATCTTCTAAGACTTTTAACATCTCGAAAGATACGTTGTCATAGCTGGTTTTTTGTCCACCATCATTGGTACTTTCTAGCGTGTAAGAGTTATCTACATGTACATGAGTGACAATAAATACGCTCTCTTCCATCATCGCAAGCTTTACTTTTTGTCCTACATCAAGCGTTTTCATCTACAGCCACCTTTAAAATATTTATTGGTTTTAAGTATTAATAACCTGATGATATTCTAAACACTTCAACAGTATTGGTAAACGTAAACACATGAATAAAAACGCTAATATAGGTATATACTCTTAAAATCTACGTAAAACCAATTAATATGATTTTCTTAATTAATTTCAAATAATTAACTGTATATTTTCTTATTATTACGATTTTTTATATTTGGCAAATCTTTTGATTAAGACCTAAAACCAATCAACATCCAATATATTAATGATTACTAGATACTATTGAGCATGGGAAGAGCTGAGAGCAAAAATTAAAATGCTTAGCTGAAATAAAAATGCACCCTGCTAGGTGAACAGGATGCATGTCAATTTACGGATCGTACCAACCTAGTCTTTGGCTGCTAAATAAGGAATATGATGTCCCTTGCTATATTGATGTTCAGCATAAACCCGAGAAATCTCTCCAAGTTTTTCTAAGGTTGCCTCTTCACCTGCAAGCATCGTCGCTTCACGCCCTTTCACATCAAATATATGTGCTTTTTCACGTAAATCAGGTTGAATCACAATGTCTGCTCGCTTGAGTTCTTCTTGAGCTAAACGATTTTGCATAATATTGATATTTTGGTTAAACAAGCCCCAAACATTAGACGTTTCGGTATGAATAGGTCGTGCCAAAATATCTACTGCAATAATAATATCTGCCCCTAAATCGCGTGCAACATCCACAGGAACAGGGCTGACCAATCCGCCATCAACATATTCTGTGTCTTCAATAATCGTGGGAATGAACATACTTGGAATCGACACCGAAGCACGAACAGCCTGCCCCGTATTGCCATAGTTGAACACGACTTTTTTGCCATCCTTTAACTCGGTTGCCACCACATACATTGGGGTTTTTAGCAACTCTAAAGGCACGTCATCAACTTGCTCATTGATATAATCTTCAACTTTTTTACCGTCAAAAAAGCCTTTTTTGTCCAAGCGTATTTCTCGAACATCATTGGCTTTCATATTTAAGGCGATATCTCTTAACTCATTGGCACTTTTACCTGATGCATAGATTGAACCCACAATGCTACCCGCACTGGTTCCAACAATGAAATCTGGGTGTATTCCCTGCTGTTCAAGTATCTGAATGGCGCCAATGTGTGCATAACCACGTGCCCCACCACTCCCTAAAACCAAAGCAACAATCGGACGCTTTTCCTGCTTTTTCACTTTTTTAAAGTCAATGCGGTTATTCGCCACCTGTGCAGGTGCTGCTGTATAAGTCCGAATTTGTGCGGTTGTTTCAGCGCTGACCGTTTTTGAGCCCACACTTTGACAACCTACAAGGCTGATTGCGAATGCAGTCATCAAAACAGTTATGCTTTTCATTGAGAGATATTCCAAATGCAACTCGAGATTTGAAGAGAAAAAGTAGTCTAATCAGTCCGCATTCACGTCACTGTTATTATTCGTTAATGCCTCTGACCGATGCACATTATATTGAAATACAGACTAGGAAGTCATTGGCTGTCAAAGTTTCAATGTCTTGCAGAATTTCCATATCAGGATTTTAGACTTTATCTAGAAAAAAAAGCCCCAATAACGGAGCTTTTTTTAAGTTAATTTTTGGCTTTACCAAATATCGGAATTAACGCGATCCTTATACTTTGGATGTTCATCCATTTTAAACACTGGCTCTTTTACACCACGTTTTAACTGTGAGGTGTAGTCTTTCATCAACATCAATAAGAATGGAGTCAGCAATAAAATCGCAAAAAGGTTAATACTCGCCATCACGCCCATGAAGAGGTCTGCTAAGTTCCAAATCAGGGGCACACTCATGATTGAACCACAGTACACCATCATGAGGACGAATACGCGGAATATAAACATCACTTTAGGATTGTTATTGATAAACTGTACATTACCTTCAGCATAAGCATAGTTACCGATTACTGAAGAATAAGCGAATAAGAACAAGATAATGGCAAGGAAGTCATCTCCCCAAGCACCAATCTGACTCTCAAGCGCCATTTGCGTCAAAGCAACGCCTTCAAAGCCTGCATTTTCATACAAACCGGACGCCAAAATAATGATGGCCGTACAGGTACACACCACAAATGTATCGACAAATACACCGAGCATCTGAACCAGGCCTTGATTGACTGGGTGTTTAACATCTGATGCTGCTGCGGCATTGGGTGCAGAACCCATACCCGCTTCATTCGAGAATAAACCACGTTTAATTCCCTGCATCATTGCCATAGAAACCATGGCACCGAAAAAACCACCTGCCGCAGCATCAAATTCAAAGGCTTTACTGAAAATTAACTGAAAAATATCTGGGAGCATCGCAAAGTTAGCAAATGCAACATAGAAAGCAACTGCGAGATAAAGCAACGCCATAAAGGGTACAAATCTTTCTGCAACTTTGGCGATTCGTTTAATCCCGCCAAAAATAATCAGCGCAGTAATGAACACCAAGAACAAGCCCACCCAAGAGATTTCGAAACCGAAACCACCTAAGTCTAAAATGATATTGGCTTTATCCCAGCCCCACGCATGTGAGGTCGCACCTGTAATCGCATTGGCTTGCACCGCATTAAAGACAAAACCGTAAGTTGAAATCAGCGCGATGGCAAAAACCACACCCAACCACTTTTGCTTCAAGCCTTGCGTGATGTAGTACGCTGGACCACCACGAAATTGCTGATTTTGCGTATCACGCACTTTGAAGAGCTGTGCAAGTGAAGATTCCACAAATGCTGAACTCATGCCTAAAAAAGCGGTAAACCACATCCAAAACACTGCACCTGGCCCACCAATTGCAATCGCAATTGCAACACCTGCGACATTACCTACGCCGACACGACTGGCCAGTCCCGTCACAAAGGCTTGGAATGGTGTAATCCCATGTTCATCATCGCCTTCTTTACGGCTAGATTTCATCACTTTAATACTATGAAAAAATAGACGAATCTGAACTGCGCCAGTGATTAAGGTATAGAAAATACCAACCGCCACTAAGAATACGACTAAGAAATCCCAAAGCGGATCATTAAAAACTTTGACCCAGCCCATGAGAGTTGCATTTAATTGTTCATCCATAATCAATACCTAAAATGCGAATACAAAAACAAAGGCTCTAAATTAGAGCCTTTGTAGAATTAAGCGAAAAATTTGAGAATTAATTGAATAACCGTCGCATTAATTAAGTCAACAAAGAATGCACCACATAGCGGCACAATTAAGAATGCCTTATGTGAAGGGCCATACATATTTGTAATCGCTTGCATATTTGCCACTGCGGTAGGTGTTGCCCCCATACCAAAACCACAATGACCCGCCGCTAAAACCGCAGCATCATAGTTTTTACCCATGACACGGAAAGTCACAAAAGCAGCATACAAAGCCATCGTCAGCGTTTGTGCACCCAAAATGACTACAAGTGGGCCAGCGAGATCGGATAATTGCCATAACTTTAATGACAACAATGCCATCGCCAAATACAAAGATAGAGATGCATTACCAAATACATCGATAGCGCGGTCGAAAATTTGTACACGGAAAATACCTTCCAGTACATTTCGTAAAATTACGCCGCCAGCCAGTGCCCAAACAAATGTCGGTAATTCAAATACAGTACCTTTACTAAAACCTGTCATGAAGTCCGCAAATGCTAAACACCCTGCAAATAAACCTAATGTGGTAATTGCATTATCTGCTGTAATAAGACGAACTCGATGCGGATATTCAAACGGTACATATTCTGTTGAATTAATATCTGCTAAAGGCGTGTTATCACTTTTTTCAATTTGTTCATGACTACGGGGCGTTGCAAGTTGATAGCGGTTGATTAATAGCTTCGCCAGTGGACCACCGATAATACCGCCAATAATCAAACCAAATGTCGCACTTGCCATACCTAAAGCTAATGCACCTTGTATACCGTGTTCAACTTCAAGAATTTCACCCCATGCACCAGCTGTACCATGACCACCTGTCAACGTAATTGAACCTGCAATCAAACCAATCAGTGGATCAATATCCAATAAAGTGGCAAGACTGATGCCAACGACATCCTGCACAACAATGAAAGAAGCAACGGCTACCAGAAAAATAACAAGACCAATTCCACCTTCTTTCAATTTGGCAAAGTTTGCACTCAAACCAATAGAAGCAAAGAAAATCAGCATGAAACTCGTTTGTAATTCACTACTCGTTGTAATGCTATAGCCCCAAAGACTGTGCACTACTAAAGAAATAATCGCTGCAACTAAACCACCGGCAACAGGCTCTGGAATGTTATATCGGCCTAAAAAACCAATACGATTAACAAGAAACCGTCCCAACAAAAGCACAATTACCGCTGCGATTAAGGTATAAAACGCATTAAAACTAAATTCCATATAATTTGTCCAAAATTATTTGAATATTTTTAAAGCTCTTCTATCAGCATTAGCTGCCTTTATGGTCTGAAATACAACTACATTTTGTAATTTCAAATCAATAATGCAATTCAATGACTCAAGCTAAAGAGTTTGAAAAATATTCATCATCTGATTCAAATAAGTAAGTCTGAGCTTTAAAAATCAACTCAAAATGACTAACAAATCGCTAAAAGTTTTAAACTGAGAAACAGCCTCAAATGAAGCAAATTTAATGACAGAACATTGTGTATGTCTGTACTGTTTCGCACTATTTCTGAAAAGTCGCACATTATGCAGCCTGAAAAATAAAATTTCAGTACTTTTTATTACAAAAAGTTAATTTTTCTATAATTTAAAGTTATATCTAATTGTTTTTATTTAAATGCATTCGCATTTTTTATCTATATAAAATATTAAAGATTTGAACATGATGCTCATGTAGGACGTGGTTCAACGACTGCTTTAACCAGTACAACATCATGACACAGGCGATTTAGTGAATCCATCTACTTAGTGCTGTGGGTTCATTTGCGTTGAAACATCCACCTTTTAAACAAAAAAAGCCTGAACTGAGTCAGGCTTTTTTGATCGATTCTTTTCGATGATTTAGCTTAGAAGCTATATTTAGCCATTAAGCCAACGCGGTTATCGTTATAAGATTCACCCGCAAAGTTTTTACGTTTACCGTTCACATATTCCAAGCCAAGTTCAACTGGTTTTACAGGTGCGTAAATAAAGTTAATCCAAGCTTGCTGTGCTTCTTCGTTTGCATTTAAGTTAGATGCATCTTTCGCATACGCGCTGCCATCATCCGCAAATAATGCACCATAAGCTAAAGTTGAACGCAACTTTTCATTAAACTTATAGGTTGCACCGATTTGTACTGCGGTAAATTTATTCTGCTCAATATCCCCATTAGCATCAACAACATATGCGGTATTTGAGCCATATAAATAGTTGCTGTTGCCTTCTGTATACGAAACATCACCATTCAATTTCAATTGATCAGTCACTGCATAAGATGCACCCGCTGCTACACCCCAAGCTGTTTCAGTATCATCCGCAGCTTTAGATTTGTAGTTTTCAACCAATGCACGAGCTGAAGCTGTACCTTTACCTGCTGCAAAACCTTGAGTCACTTTGGCAGTTAAGTTTGGAAGGCGATATGTCGGATCTGCAGCAACAGTCCCTTTACTATCCCCTTCTTCCGCAGAAACAAATAATTGAGTATCTGGAGCTAATTTGTAGTTATAACGAACTTGAGGAATACGTGTAGTACCACCACCCAAGTTTGTATTGAAATCAATCATTTCTGGTGCATGGCTAGATAAGAAGTTAGATGTCGTTTGACCAAATAACCAGTTGTTAAAGGTTAAATAACCGTGACGTAAGCGAAGTCCATCATTTGAACCACTTGCATCTGCAAAGTCGACTTCAATTTTACCGCCCACTTTATTATCACCACCGACAGGTGCTGTAAAATCTAAACCAAAACGTGTGGTTTTTGCAGTTGCGCGAAGTTTATCTCGTGCTTCTTCTTTAGACGTATGTACGTTGTTGAAGTCGTTATCCGCACCTTCAATAATATAGTTTGCATCACCACGAACAAAACCGTAAAGGCTTACATCTGCACCTGTTTTAGATTTTAAGCTTGCAGCTGGAGTAGCTGGTGGCGGTGGTGGTGCAACAGGACGCGCTTTAACTTGCTGAATCTCTGTTTGTTGCTGTTGTTGAACTTGCTGCTGCGCTTTAATTAAACTTTTCAGTTCTGCAACTTCTGCACGTAATTGTTCAATTTCAGAAGTATTGCTGCCTGCATGAGTCATTGAGACCGTTGCCAAACTCATGGCAACAACAAGGGTTTTCATTGGGTGGAATACAGTTTGAGTTTTCATCCTAAGCTCTCTATTGTCCTGTCATTGTTGTATGCCCTAACTCTGGGCGCTTTGTTATTCGCCTATTTGAGCGGACAAATTTCAAGCTGCCTATCTGTGCTTTAGTCGCATTAAAGCCCCAACTTGCAGCTCCCAAGAACGAAATACTTGAAAGCAAAAAGCAAAAACGCTGAATCCATCACTGAAAATAGACTGAAATATTTAGTTAAAATTCAGACTTAGCCGATACAGATGGCAAAAAAGCTCATTACTCATACCTTAAAGGTAAATATCCATACCCTATAGGTATGTCATAAAAATGATAAAATCCGACATATTACCGATAGAGACATTCACAATGTATTGATTCAGCATAAAGTACTGTGTTTGATGCAAATAATACTTATTTATCAGTTGCTCTATTTCATTCGAGTGGGACAACAGCGATCCACTGTTTCACTTTTTATTTTCAAGTGGATGATTGTTTAGATATAAGTTTCGAGAAAATAGAAACTGACCTCACAATGGGAAAATAGCACAATCATTCATAGTTATGGATGATGAACATTTATAATGAATGACGCGTATGCTTAATACACGTACATTGATGACTGACGTTTAAACAAAAGCAGCTAAACGTCTTCACCCTCATTCAGTTCACCCCATGGCTGAAGCTTTTAAACTACGCATGGTGAACATTGCAATAACCACAAACAGCAACATAATCAGGGCCATATTAATCAGCGCAGACCATACTAAAAAGTTCAAAAACACTCCAGCCATTAGACCACAGGCAAATTGCATACTTCCCATAATGGCACTGGCTGTGCCAGCTCGTGAGCCTTGTTCAGACATCGCCAATGCCATGGCATTTGGCCCAGTGAAGCCGATTGAAGCAACACATAAGAACATGCCCAACATTACAACAACGATAGATGAAAGATAAAATAGCCCCGCCGCCAATAAGATCAGCACACCACACAATTGAAGTGCATTACCCAATTGCAAACGATGGCGAACATCCAGTCGATTTGCAAGTTTCTTGTTGAGGGTCGAAAACACCATAATCCCTAAAGCATTCGCACCAAATACATAAGCAAATTGCTGTTGGCTCAGACCATAACCATCCATTAAAATGGCAGATGAGCCACTGATATAACAAAATAAAATTGCGCCAGAAAAACAGCCTGTGAGCATCGGTTTACGGAAAGTTTCGTCCTGTAAAATCGCACCATATAAACCTAAGACTTGTTTCAAACTTAATTTTAAGCGTCGCTCAACAGGCAGGGTTTCTTGAAAGAAAAAATGTACGCAGAAAAGACAAAAAATACCGACAAGTACCAATACCGCAAATATGTATTGCCATTCAAACACCTGCAATACCCATGCGCCTAAAGTAGGTGCAATGATCGGTGCAATTGTTGTCACGATCATCATACTGGCAAAGGCTTGAGCAGAAGCTTGCATACTTAAGCGATCACGAATTGCTGCACGGGCAATCACCACACCAACACAGCCACCCAAGGCTTGCAAAACGCGAGCCGCGATCAAGCTCCATTCACTTTTGGCAAAGACACACAGAAAACTGGCACAAATATATAAAACCAAACCGAAATATAGCGGTGTTTTACGCCCAATGCGGTCGCTGACCGGCCCGTAAATTAACTGTCCAATCGCCAAACCCAAGAAATACGCTGGAAGACTATTGGCCACTTGTTGCGTTGTCACACCAAAATCGTCGGCCATTTGAGGTAAAGCCGGCAAATACATGTCGATTGAAAGTGGACCTAAAGCAGTCAGCAACGCCAACAAGACGATCCAGCGTTGAGAAAATTCCTTTTGTGATTCGACGCTTTTCATAAGAATAATTCATTTATCGCAAGCAAGTTTTGCAGACAAGTTTACACTGCACATAGTATTATTTCTTGGCTTCAATGTGAAAATTCACACGATACACATTGCTTACTGTCCCATCGCTTTAGCAAAGGAAAAATTTTGAACGCCTGGCTCGCACGACTGAAACAAGCAACCTATAACACGACCTTTATGTATAACTTGCGCATGGTCATTGCCTTCGCAGGAACAGCCTTTGTCCCATATTTTTTAGATCAGCAATTGATGACCATTCCCCTCACCTTGGGGGTGGTTGCCGCGGGTCTAAGTGATATCGATGACCGCTTTTCAGTCCGCGTGCTCAATCAAATTTATACCTATATCGGATTCTTTATTACTGCGGTATCCATTTATCTGTTATTCCCGCATCCGATTTTATTTGCATTAGGCCTAATTGTGTCTTGTATCGGTTGGATTCTTTTGGGTTCATTGGGTCGTCGCTACGCCACCATTTCTTATGGCTGTTTGGTGATCTCCGTGTATTCCATGCTTGGGGTCGAACTTTTTGAAAATTGGTATACACAAGCAGGTTTATTGGTCATCGGTGCGATGTGGTACGGACTGCTTTCGACTTTGAGCTTTCTACTATTTCCAGTGCGTCAAGTTCAGGACAAATTGGCGCAAAGCTATTCGTCCCTTGGTGACTTCTTATTTGCAAAATCTAACTTGTTCGATGTCGATATGACGCCGGAAAGTTATCAGCAAAGTTTGATTGAGCTATCGCTAGAAAATGGCAAATTAATTGGCATTTTCAACGATATGAAAACAGCCTTATTAACGCGTTTAAAAGGCGACCGTGGACAAAAAGATACGCGTCGTAGCCTGCAATATTATTTTGTCGCGCAAGACATTCATGAACGTGCCGATTCCGCGCATATTGATTATCAAAAATTGACCCGTATTTTTGAACATAGTGATATTTTATTTCGCTTTCAACGTGTGCTTTCAATTCAAGGAAAAGCCTGTAAAGATTTGAGTATCAGTATCTTACAGCGAAAGCCATATCATCATAATCAACGTTTTAAACATGCGTTCCATAATCTAAAACTGTCACTCGAAAAGCTGCGTGAGGAGCAAAAATACGATGAAGTTTGGATCAATTCTTTATTTGCTTTGTACCAGAACCTAAAAGGCATAGATGCGCAATTACGTAACGTCGAAACCGAGCGTTATATTGACCAACAAGCCCTGATTGAAAATCGTTTAAAAGATGATGATTTAAAAGGTTGGGACGACATCGTCATTCGATTCAAACAACATTTGAGCCCTGAATCGGTACTGTTCCGTCATGCTGTGCGTTTATCGACCGTGTTATTTATTGGTTATATTTTTGTTCAAGTCACCAATATCAGTTATGGCTATTGGATTTTATTGACTGCCCTGTTTGTCAGCCAGCCGAACTTTAACGCCACCAAGCGCCGCCTCTATTTACGTATCATTGGCACCTTGGTCGGGATTATTTTAGGTTATGCAATTTTATATTTTGTCCCTTCTGTCGAAGGTCAGTTATTACTGCTCATTTTAAGTGGCGTGCTGTTTTTTGAATTACGTAGTAAGCAATATGCACAAGCCACTGCATTTATTACCATTTTGGCGCTGATCAACTTTAACTTAGATGGTATGGGTTTTGCCGCAGCAATGCCGCGTATGATTGACACGCTCATTGGTTGTGCCTTGGCATGGTTTGGTGTGAGTTTCATTTTCCCAGATTGGAAGTTCCGTCGCCTGCCTCGAACCATCAGCCGTTCGATTCAAGCGCAGTGTGATTATTTGGCCGAGGTGGTCGAACAATACAAATCTGGCCGTAATAACGGGTTGAATTATCGTGTAGTACGACGTGCAGCTCATAATACCGATGCAGAAGTAGCATCACTGATTTCCACTTTAGCCACCGAACCCGATACCGATCCGACTCAAAAAGCTTTGGCCTTTGAGTTTTTGTGCCTCAATCACACCTTTATTAGTTATATCGCGGCCTTAGGTGCGCATCGTGAAAAAATTCAAGACCAACAGGTCTTAAATTTACTGGATAAAGCCACGGATGACATTCAAGGTGCATTGCTGCGTGACGAAGTTCCAGACTTATCTGCGCAAAATATGTTGCAAGAAATCCGTCAGCGATTGTCACAAAATAGTGAGGAAGATCAAAAATCCTTGATCGTGCTACAGCAGCTTTCTTTGATGTTTAACGTGTTGAACCAATTTAGCCAATTGAAACAAAATCTAAGTCATGAGCATGATCAGGCATCGACTGAACTGGCTTCGCTATAATTTGGATGATTTTGGAACAATATACTCACTGAATTGGTATAAATAATGCTAAACTTTTTACAGTTTTAAATCTGTTACTTTCACTATGACCGCAAAAAATTTATATGCCTACACGCTAGAGCCAGTGGCTTATGAAATTTCTGAAGAAGAACAACGTTATGCTCAACTTGTTCTGTCTCGCAGTAACTTCAAAATTGGCAAAAAAGCATGGCTAATTATGGGTGCAATTCTTGCACTGGCACTCTTGGGCCTCATCTTTATTAAGAACTATTCAACAGTATTTTGCTGGGTAGCTATTGTCTGTGTTGTGATTTACTTCCTTGTGCGTAAATTCGGTATCGAGTGGTATGCGAAACGCAAACTGAACGAAGTCCCTGTACAAGAAATTAAAGGCATTCGTATGGGTGTTCAGCCGCATGGGATCTCTATGCAGCAACGTATGGGCGCAAACATGGGTACGATGACTGTCGGTTGGAAAGACATTCATGAATGGTATGACACCAAAGACTTCATCCTTTTAAACTTTAAAGTGAAGGGTCAAGACGGTGCATACATCTTGCCTAAACGTATGGATAGTAAGAAGTTTCCATTTTCAACCATTCGTAAGCACTTAAATGAAACTGTAGGCCCTGCTAAAGCTATTTAAGCCAAACAGACATTTGTGTATAAAAAACCTCCGTTTTTTGGAGGTTTTTTTATCTGTTTAATTTTCAAATGATCATTGATAATTACAATAATGAGAATGAATATTACTTACTTTTTCCACATTCTCTACTACATCATCGTTTATAATTCGTCGCAATTCAGCAACCTTTTATCAATATTAAATCCATCATGTTTAAGAAAACCCTTTTCCAGATTCACTGGTTCTTGGGGATTAGTGCCGGCTTAATACTCTCGCTCATGGGGGTTACAGGTGCCATTTATTCCTATGAACAGCAAATACTTAAAGCAATCAATCAGGACAGCTATGTGGTTCAGGCTCAACAGCAGCCCAAACTAACCCCTGCTGAGCTTTATCAGCACTTTAGTCAGTCTGATCCTGACATGAAAATTAACAGCATCTCTATTGCCTCAGATGCTACCGCCTCAAGTACCGTGAATATTGTCAAAGAAGGTGCTCGTCGTGGCTATAACATGATGGTTAACCCCTATACAGCCGAAGTTTTACCTGAAATCAAAGGTCAAAAATTCTTCCAGTTTGTACAGCAACTACACCGTAATTTAACCGTTGGCCCTGTTGGTAAACAAATTACCGGCGCATGTACACTGATGCTGATTTATTTTGTATTGAGTGGTTTATATCTGCGCTGGCCAAAAAGACATTCTGTAAAACAATGGCTTGCAGTTAAACCAAAGCTCAAAGGACGTAATTTCCTATGGGATTTACATGCAGTCGTCGGCACATGGGTGATTATTTTCTATCTCATTTTGGCATGTACAGGTTTGTATTGGTCTTATGATTGGTGGCGTAATGGCATGTTTAAAGTCATGGGCATTGAACGTCCACAGCCCCAGTTACAAGAAGGTCCAAAACCGAATGGACAACCTGCTGAACAGGCGGGTGCAAAGCAAGGTGGTGAAAAACAAGCCACTGAGGCAGAACAAACTCATGGTGAACACCAAGCACGTTCTGAAAGAAACCCTGCAACGTCGAGTCCCTCTGAACACGGCGCTCAAGAAAATAAACATGGTGCTGAAGGTCGCGGAGAAAAACGTGGTCTAAAACCAGAACAAGTGAATATTGCCCTTACGCAAAGTTGGAATCGCTTTAATCAAAATATTGGTCGTGAATACTCAAGTGTCACTTTTAATATTCCGAAAAAAGCCAATGGTGAATTAGAAATTAACTTTGTGGATGCCGTCCCTCAACATGAGCGTGCTCGCAACAAAGCGACTTATAACTACCAAACGTCTGCTCTCACCGATATCGAGTTATACGAAGATAAAAAGTTAAATGAAAAAATCATGACCAGCATGTTACCTGTGCATCGTGGTAGTTTCTTCGGACCGATTTATCAGTTCTTTGCGGTTATTGCATCCCTCATGATGCCGCTGTTCTTTGTCACAGGATGGATGCTCTATCTCAAACGTCGTAAACAGAAAAAACTGACACAGCAAGCCCGTCAAAGCTTAGCACCAGTTACCATCGACCCAAATGCACAGCCTTGGTTAATTTGCTATGCATCACAAACAGGTCAGTCTGAACAATTGGCATGGCGTACAGCAACAAGCTTACAAGAGGCTCATCAGCCTGTAACAGTGAAACCTGTTCAGCAACTTTCAGCAGATGACTTAACTCAAGCCTCTCAGGTTTTATTTGTTGCAAGTACTTATGGCACTGGCGAAGCACCTGACCTCGCTTCAAGCTTTGAACGTAAACTGATGACACAACGCCTCAATTTGAGTCATGTTCAGTTTGCCGTATTAGCTTTAGGTTCTGAAGAATATCCGGATACTTTCTGTAGCTTTGGTCATGCGATTCATCGTTGGATGCAAAATAATGCTGCAAAGCCCCTGTTTGACACGATTGAAGTCAATAATGGCGATACCCAAGCCATTCAAGCATGGAATAGCGCTTTAGCCAAAGCGACTAAACTTGAACTTCAGCACATGCAAATTGAAAAAACTTTTGATGCATGGACATTGAGCAAACGTGATCTACTCAACCCGAATAGTTTAGGTGCACCTGCATTTAATATTGAGTTAAAACCGCAACATGAAGCCAACTGGCAAGCGGGTGATATTGCAGAGATTCAGCCGGGTAATAGTGCTGAACGTATTGCAAACTTCATGCAAAAGTATCAGATTCAAAGTCAGCAAGTGGTTGATTCTACTCAGCAACGCATTGAAGATGCATTATGGGATCGTAACCTAAATACGGATGTTGAACCATTTGCCAACCTTGATCACTTGCTCGAACAGCTTCCACCGCTTCCAACTCGTGAATACTCCATTGCCAGTATTCCAAGTCAGCAAGTATTACGCTTAGTGGTGCGTCAGCAATCCAATGCCGATGGTGAACTTGGCTTAGGCTCAGGTTGGTTAACACAACATGCAGCGATCAATAGCACACTACAACTGCGGATTCGTACCAACGAATCATTCCATCTAATCGCAGATAATCGTCCTGTGATTTGTATTGGTAACGGTACAGGTATTGCTGGTTTACTCAGTCTTTTACATGCACGCGTTCGTCAAGACTATACGCAAAACTGGCTGATTTTTGGTGAGCGTCAACGCGCACATGATTTCTTCTATCAAGACATCATTGAAGCATGGCAAAACACAGGCTTAGTTCAACGCATAGACCTCACCTTCTCTCGTGATCAAGCGGAGAAACGCTATGTGCATCATGAGCTACGTGACCATGCGACCTTACTAAAATCATGGTTAGAACAAGGTGCCGTGATCTACGTTTGCGGTAGTATCAACGGTATGGCAACGGACGTTGACCACGCACTGATTGATATATTAGGTGAAGACGTTGTTGCTGAACTGCGTCAAGCTGGGCGTTACCGTCGTGATGTTTACTAATAAGATGTTTACTCATAAATAGTCCCAACTCAAAACCAGACCTCGTGTCTGGTTTTTTTCACGCTATACTTAGGCCAAATACGAATACTGCTTTAATTTTTTGCATGAAAAGAATACTACTGCTTTGTGTAGGCTTGCTGCTCTGCGTAGATGCCATTTGGTTACTTACATTAGATAAAATTCATTTAGGCATCCTTTTACCCTTAGTCATTGGGTGTATTTTTATTTTATCCGGACTATTTACAACCCAAATCCACAATATTTTAGATCAATACCCTAAACTCAAAAGGCTCTGGCGTGCTACATGGTGGTTGTTTTGGCTTTGGCTATTGAGCCTTTTGCTGTTTTTTGCGTATTTACACTTCAATAGCCAGCAATCCAAGTCTTTCACTTCTGTCCAAGCCATCATCGTTTTAGGCAGTGGTATTGAAAATGGTCAACCTTCTCCGACCTTAAAGGCGCGTCTCGATGCTGCAGCACCGTATGCCTTGAAACAGCCCAATACTATTATGATCATGACGGGTGGTTTAGGCTTTAATGAAAAAATGACCGAATCTTCTGTCATGAAGCGCTATTTACTTCAACACTATGACATTTCAGCCGCACGCATATATGAAGAAAGCAGAAGTACCAGCACAGAACTCAATCTGATCAACAGTAAAATGATTTTAAAACGACATCAGATTTCTCTTGATGCACCCATTGCGATTGCCAGTAGTGACTTTCATCTACCACGTGCAAAAGCAATTGCACAGAAGTTAGGCTATACACGGGTGTATACCATTGCAGCACCTACACCGCTGTACATCCGCTACAATTCTTGGCTACGAGAATATTTTGCCTTTTTGAGCGGTTTTGTACTCAACGAATATTAAAAAAAGCCCTTGTTCGATTAGTGAACAAGGGCTTTTTTATGCTGTAAATAAACCATTAATTTAAACGAATGCTACGTGGCAAAGGAATTTTAAGGTTTTCAAAGATTTCTGGGCGCTGCTGATAGACTTGATATAAATAATTTTTAATATCTAACAGCATCTTTTCAGGTGCAACCAAAATATTTTGCCCTTCCGGGGTCAAATCTAAAGACACCGTAGTACTCTCGCTACGTAAAAACGGAATGACTTTTTCGATAAAGTCTTTTAATGAAATTTCCTGAATTTCATAATTGGACCAATTGTCTTTAATTAATAAACGTGCCAAACCTCGGTTTTGCCAAATGGCAAAGGAACGTTGACCAGTAGGTGTCGCACAAAGTGCCCAACCATCTTGATATAACGCAATCACGCCACCTTGAGCGACCATATTTTCAATAAATTGTTTATAGGTTTCTTGAGGATTGTAATTTGTAGTTTGAGTTTTAGACGCTGCCTTGCGCTGATATGGATTTCTCATAGATCACATACAATATTAAAATTATTATAGAGCGGATTCTATGTAAATCAGAAAATTTAGGCAAGCTTTTGGAGAAAGAAGTTTCTATAGAAGAATATGGTGGGCGCTGACGGGATCGAACCGCCGACATTCTGCTTGTAAGGCAGACGCTCTACCAACTGAGCTAAGCGCCCTGAGCGAAGAGCAACAAAGCGAAGCTTTGTCTGAGCGCAAGAGAAAAATCGAAGATTTTTCTAAAGGCATTCTCTTGAACAGAGATTTTTAAGATAAATGGCGCAGCGGACGGGACTCGAACCCGCGACCCCCGGCGTGACAGGCCGGTATTCTAACCAACTGAACTACCGCTGCATCACGTAGTTTCTTTCGAAACACAACCTATATCTTAAAGATATGGTGGGCGCTGACGGGATCGAACCGCCGACATTCTGCTTGTAAGGCAGACGCTCTACCAACTGAGCTAAGCGCCCTTAAAGGGTACAACAATTATATTCTTTGAAATGGCGCAGCGGACGGGACTCGAACCCGCGACCCCCGGCGTGACAGGCCGGTATTCTAACCAACTGAACTACCGCTGCATCGCAAAAAATATGGTGGGCGCTGACGGGATCGAACCGCCGACATTCTGCTTGTAAGGCAGACGCTCTACCAACTGAGCTAAGCGCCCTCAAAAGGTCTATCATGTAAATGGCGCAGCGGACGGGACTCGAACCCGCGACCCCCGGCGTGACAGGCCGGTATTCTAACCAACTGAACTACCGCTGCACTTACACAATGTCGCTATTGTGGTTCAAACGAATTAAGATTTAAAGTGGCGCAGCGGACGGGACTCGAACCCGCGACCCCCGGCGTGACAGGCCGGTATTCTAACCAACTGAACTACCGCTGCACTCTAAATATCTTAACGCTGAAAAGGCTTGGTGGGCGCTGACGGGATCGAACCGCCGACATTCTGCTTGTAAGGCAGACGCTCTACCAACTGAGCTAAGCGCCCTTTTCAAAACATGTTCATCGTTTGATGAGGTGCATTATAGAGAATCCTCACGGTCTGTCAAACGCTTTTCTAACTCTTTTCCACTTTTTCTGTTTGAGTGATTAAAAAATAAGTTATATTGCGGAAAAATCAGTATTTTTGAACATTTTTTAGCTATAAACCTGTAAATTTATTACTAAAAATAGGACTTATATTCTGCATCATTCACATAAA
The DNA here is from genome assembly GCF_013419675.1 of Acinetobacter sp. YH12069. Taxonomy (NCBI): domain Bacteria; kingdom Pseudomonadati; phylum Pseudomonadota; class Gammaproteobacteria; order Moraxellales; family Moraxellaceae; genus Acinetobacter; species Acinetobacter sp. YH12069. The sequence continues at coordinate 135,439 of NZ_VOZS01000002.1, forward strand.
AAACAGTTTTTCAGATGGACTCATAACTAATCATTCAGCGAACCGACGATTAATTCACCACACTCACGGCATTCTAAAACAACCTAGTGTACAAAATACATTCAAACACGATTTTCTGTTAGTTTGCGAGCATTACTTCTGACAAAAAAACGCCTTTCAAACTCACTTTAATTTTTCAAATCTTTGTTTTGATGCCATGAACTTCGGTTTTCATGGCTTATGCTTATAACGACGTGTTCAATGTTCAGTGATGTAAACCAGCGCATTTAATGGAATCAATTGATAAAGTTCTACAACATCGCTGTTTCGCATGCGAATACAACCATGTGACATCGGTATGCCCATAGGCTCGCGATCTGGTGTGCCATGGATATAAATATAGCGTTGATAAGTATCACAGCCCTCACCTGCATTAAAGCCCGGTTCCAAACCACTGAGCCATAATATTCGAGATAATATCCAATCCCGATCAGGATGTGATGCGGCAAGTTGCTCATCGTAAACCTCTCCGGTCCACTGACGTGCTTTAAAAACTGCATTTTGAGGTTGTTGTCCACCAAACTTTTCAGCGACTTGATGCCAGCCTCGTGGGGTCTTACCACTATTTTCCTGCTCACCAATGCCATTTTTACCCGATGAAATCAGGTAAAACTTATTCAGCTTCGGCAAAGTTAAAGTTTGATCTTTCAAGTTAATCAGGATATCGGCTTGATCTTGGGTATATTCAGACATGCTCTTGCTCTTTCTGCTTATCTTTATCTTCTTGTTTAGTCTGCGGCGATTGTTCAATAGTCCGCATCTGATTTGGCTCAGGTCGTGTCCATAACCAAATACCAACGATCAACATGGTTAAGTCCGTGAAAATCTTGACGGCAATCGGTGCAGAAGTAAAAAGCATAATCAGACCACTCACAAACATCATGATCGATGCAAACCATTTTGCTTTGCGGGGGACGGTGCCATTTTCGCGCCAAGCGCGTAGGGTTGGGCCGTATTTAGGATGATTCAATAACCAAGCATCCATTTGTGGCCAGCCTTTTGAAGCTGCCCATGCTGCTAATATTAAGAAGACTGTCGTGGGCATTCCCGGCAATAAAGCCCCTATAAAGCCTAAAATGACAAAGACAACCACTAAGCTTCGCCAAAACAACGTCTTCATACCGCTACCCTGAACTTTCAATTCAGGTAGTATAAGATGTTTTTAACAATTATCCGTTGTTATTCTGCATTATTCGAAAGGTTTCAATATGGCTGCAACCCCGACAACGTCGTCTTATTTTGAGCCATGGTTGCAATTTAAACAGCCCTTAGTTCGCCAATTGGCTTTCTGTATTGCCAGCCCAAATATTCTGCAGCAAATTCCCTATGAACTCGAAATCCGCTATCCCTTTCATTTTCATCCAAGCGAGCTTTGGCAAAAACATTTTGAAGCCTACCTACCCCGTTTAAAACAACTCGAACAACACCCAAGTACATTAGTAGAATTTTTACAAAAATTAAAAAGTACTCGTCTTGGTTTACGTTTCGAAATGTTTATGTGGTTTTGGCTTCTCGATCACCCATACCATCCATACCAGTTACTCGGACATAGCATTCAAAAAATTGACGGCCCTCGTACAGTAGGTGAACTCGATTTTGTTTTAAAAAATACCGAAAGTGGTGAAGTTGAACATTGGGAAGTTGCTTTAAAATATTATCTAGCCGAGCGTGATTTTCAATTACCCTATTGGTATGGCTTAAATCGTAGTGATACTTTGGCTCGAAAGCTCAATCATTTCACCCAAAAACAATTCCAATTTGATGAAGCACTTGGGCAGCAGATTCAACAACGCTATTGCGTTTTAAAGGGTCAATTATATTTACCTATTCAGCGTACCAGCACATTGCCCCACTGGGTCAATCCTGCACGTAGAATAGGTCAATGGGGACATGTCATTCCATCTACGAGTCAAGGCTATTATCGCCTACAACGACATGAATGGATTTGCGTGAAGCAGCAACCGACAAGTAAAACCGCACATTGGTGGACAGATGGTTTATATAAAAAAGACAGTGAGGAAAGCTATTATATGTATAGACAACCACGCTTGGTTTTACCGCAAATCACTTAAAATAACGGAAGACGAAATTTGTAGTTTAGTAGAAATTACATTAATTTACTTAATCACCATAAAAACCACCTACTGTTTAATACGGCCATTTTTTAATCTAAATCTCACATCAGAATAATTTATTCCTCTAAAAATTATTCTTTCATAATGGAGAATACAGTCAATGAAAAAAATTCTAGCTGCATCACTTATGGTCGCTTTTATACTGACAGGTTGTAATACAGTAAAGGGTATGGGTCAAGACGTATCTAAAGCTGGAGATGCGGTAACCAATACTGCAGAGAAAACTTCAGAAGAAATTCGCCGCAATTAATTTATTTCCCAAGATTTTATAAAAGAGCCCTATTTTTTTAATAGGGTTTTTTACGTCTAAATTTCCCTTCGCTTGTTGATTCGCCTATTATATTGCGACATTTTTGACTTCTGTATTTAGCATGACCTCAACAGCAACTCTTGATCTCAGCCTAGAACTACTTCGCCAACCGTCGGTGACACCGATTGACCATACCTGCCAGAACATTATGGCGGATCGTTTAGCCAAAATTGGCTTTAACATTGAAAATATGCGTTTTGATGATGTAGATAATCTTTGGGCACGTAAAGGGACTGAAGCACCAGTATTTTGCTTTGCAGGTCATACGGATGTAGTACCTACGGGTAACTTGGATGCATGGGGTTCTGACCCATTTCTTCCTGAAATTCGCGACGGTAAACTGTATGGTCGTGGCAGCGCAGATATGAAAACCGCGTTGGCAGCTATGGTTGTTGCTTCAGAACGTTTTGTTGCAAAGCATCCAAATCATAAAGGTTCGATTGCATTTCTTATTACCTCTGACGAAGAGGGTCCTTCGATCAACGGGACTGTCAAAGTTGTTGAAACTTTAGAAGCGCGTAATGAAAAAATGACTTGGTGTTTGGTGGGTGAACCATCTAGCACCAACACACTTGGCGATATTGTTAAAAATGGTCGTCGTGGTTCGCTAAATGCGAATTTAACGGTTAAGGGTAAACAAGGGCACGTTGCTTACCCACATCTAGCGGTCAATCCAATCCATACAGCATCAAAGGCACTGGCTGAACTTTGCGATACCGTGTGGGATAATGGCAACGAATACTTCCCCGCAACATCTTTTCAAATTTCCAATATCAATGCCGGTACAGGCGCAACCAACGTTGTTCCGGGCACGATGAATTTACTCTTTAACTTCCGCTATTCAACAGAAGTGACGGCGGACGAACTCAAAGCACGCACCTTGGAAATTCTAGATCGTCATGGCGTTGAATATGACATCTCTTGGACCTTATCTGGTCTTCCATTCCTCACCCCTGTCGGTGAGTTAGTGAATGCCGCACGTGATGCCATTCGTGATGTTACAGGGACAGAAACTGAACTTTCGACCAGTGGTGGTACTTCTGATGGTCGATTCATTGCGCCTACAGGTGCACAGGTGCTTGAATTGGGTGTTTTGAATGCCACGATTCACCAAATCAATGAACACGTCAATGTGGAAGAGTTGGAGTCACTTTCTGAAATTTACGAAAAGATTTTAGAAAACCTGTTGGCTTAAGTATTCTCTGCAATATAAAAAAGGAACTCCATTGAGTTCCTTTTTTATATCTCGTTTTTGCAAATATTAAGCCGCTTGAAGCCCAATGCTGTTTTGAATATTGGCTAAATTTGGAATATGAAATACCTGATCGGCCATGCGTACATATTGGAAAATATTGGCGTCTTTCACGGCTTTTTCTTCATCAACCACTTCAGAAATACGCAAACGAATGGTTTTCGGCATCTCATTACACATCAGTGCAAAACGCTGTCCAACATCATCCCCTTCAATGACCAAAGCCACACCCTGATTTTTTGCAGGATCATTGACTGAGAAAACAGGCAATTTCAATTCATGCCATTCAACAAAAGGAACATTGGTTGCACTATCGAGCGCTGAAAGAACAATATTTTGTGGTAACAACATTGGCTCTTTACCATGACAATCAATGATATAAGCATCGATAAAACCGGTAGAAACCGTAATGAGATGTTGCAGTTCCTGCTGATCAATTTTATCGCTGACAACCTGAGAAACAGTATTTTGGCTCATAGATTACCCCTGCTTTTCTGCAATTAAAGCTTCAATATTGGCAAGCAATTCAGCTTCTTGGAATGGTTTACCCATATAGTGAGTCACACCTAAGCTAAATGCACGCTCACGATGTTTTTCACCAGTACGCGATGTAATCATAATGATTGGCAAGTCACGGTGAATGTCATGGTGACGGACTAAGTTTGTCACTTCGAAACCATCCATACGTGGCATTTCAATATCGAGTAGCATCAAGTCTGGACGGACATTTTCAAGCTGCTCAATTGCATCTACACCATCTTTCGCGGTCACGATGTCATAACCTTGACGTTCAAGTAAGCGTGAAGTCACCTTACGTACTGTCACCGAGTCATCGACAATCATCACTAAACGACGCGCATTGGCTTGACGGCCCAAATCACGCTGTTCAGCTGAATGTTTAACACGCTGCGTAGTTTGAATTTGACGTGCAATATTTTGCCCATCCAAAATCAAACATACATGACCATCACCCAAAATCGTGGCACCTGCAATCGCGCCGACACTGGTAAATTGTTGACCAATAGGTTTCACCACGATTTGAGAACGTGAACCCACCAGCTGATCGACCAATAAAGCAATGGTTTGACCACTGTTGCCTTTAATTAACAGTACAGGCAATGAATGACCGACATTATTTAAACGTGGAATTGGCTGATTACCCACAAACTCTGATAAATACCGTAGTTTGTAATTGGTGTTGTCAATTTTAAACACGTCATCCTTACTATTGAAGTAAGTTTCGAGTGCCGTAGGTGCAATACGGACAATACGCTCAATTTGCGCTAATGAAATCGCATATTGCTGATCGCCAGCTTTCACCATCAAGGCATCGCTGACCGCTACCGTCGTTGGTACACGAATGGTAAAGGTTGTCCCTTTACCTAACTCAGACTCTACGGAAACATGACCACCCAAGGCTTTAATTTCACTTTGCACCACATCCAGACCAACGCCACGACCCGAAATTTGCGTTACCGCTTGTGCCGTTGAGAAACCTGGATGGAAGATCAATTGCAAGATTTCTTGTTTATCGAGGAACTGATCCGCTTTGATTAAACCAAGTTTTAAGGCTTTGTCTTTAATTTTGGTTTCATCAATCCCTTTACCATCATCACTGAAAGACACCAGTACATCAGTACCCTGACGACTAATGTTCAAGACGATGCTACCTACTTCTGGCTTTTTTAAAGCCAAACGGTCAGCAGTATCTTCTAAACCATGGTCGACCGCATTACGCAGCATATGTTCAAATGGTGTCACCAAACGCTCTAAGATCGTACGGTCCAATTCACCTTCTGTATTTTGAACAATCAATTCTGCAGGACGGTTCAAGGTCGAAGAGGTTTGACGCACAATACGTTGTAAACGTGGTAACAAACGATCAAATGGCACCAAACGGGTACGCATCAGACTTTCTTGAATTTCTGACTGAATACGTGATTGTTGTAATAACAGACCTTCCGCATCACGGATTTTTTCTGCCAAAGTACTCTTGAAGTCAACCAAATCCGACGCAGATTCGGCTAGAGATTTTGACAATTGGTTAATCGATGAATATTGGTCCATCTCCAATGGGTCGAAATCCGCATAGCGTGAATTTTCAGAACCATGTTTGGCAATAATTTGTGACTCAAGCTCACCATCCATTCGACGTAACTGGTCAGCAAGTCGCTTAATTGCTAACTCCATTTCATTCAAGGTATTGCCTAGCTGACCTAAGTCCATCTCAATACGTGAACGGTTAATCGAGTTTTCGCCTGATAAGTCAATCATCTTCTCGACGAGATCAGCCGAGATACGAATCATCTCATTACTGTTATCAGAAGAATTAGCTTCAGACCATTCACCCAACATAGATGGAGGTTCAACACCATCACCTTGAATAAATTCAAAGCCTTTACTGACAATACCTTGTTCTAATTCTGCAACACGGTTTGGCAATTGAACCGTAACATCCACATACTGAATGGATTCTAGGCTCAATTTGATGCTATCAAAATTACTATAGTCGTGGTTGAAGATCGCTTCTTTTAACCATGCCAACGTCGTTTTGAGTAAGCCGTCATATGCATTTGAGTTGAAATGATGAACCGCGAAATGCTCAAACGTCGTCTCAAGTTGATACGCAATTGCGGCAACAGGTTCATTTTCAACCATACGCGCACCACCCTTAATACTGTGGGCAGCACGTTGTAATTGAAGCAATACGTTACGGTCACTACGTTGTTCAGTCCATTGATTTAATAATTGAACGGCTTGTTCAAGAATTTCCTCAGACTCTTCAAGGAAGGTTTCTTCCATGACAGAACGTAGATCGTCATCTGGATGCTCAACATGTTCAGCCACCGCATGTTCAAGATGTTCAACAGCAGACTCAGTGTGAGCAGTCGTTTGAGCTTCAACCACTGCTTCTGCAGTGTCTTCAGCAACATCCATCGGCTCTGACACCGATACATCTGGTTCTACTGCTGTTTGTTCAGTTTCAGCAGAAATAGGGGCCGAAGCCAATGCAACAGCTTCTGAACGCTCTCCTGCCACAATTGACTGAATATTCTTGAGAATATCGATCACATTATTCGCTGGGTAGTCGATCCCTTGGTCACGAATGGTTTGAATACGATCTGAAATATCATCCTGCACTAAACGAATAATTTGAATTAACGCAGGCGTAATCGAAATTTGCTGACGAATAATGCGCTCATAAATCGATTCTAATTCATGCGAAATTAAACCCACATGAGATGCGGCAATCATATTTGCACCACCTTTTAGGGTATGCAAATAACGCATTAAATTATTCAAAGCTGAAGTATTGGTCTGATCACGTGTCCAAGTACTAAGGTCTTGGTCAATCCCCACCAATAACTCTTCTGCCTCTTCAATAAAGATCCCTAAAAGATCTTCATCAAAGTCATTATTCGCATCCACCGCTTGCATCTGTTGATGATCAAGTTGAATACGCTGACTTAATTGTGCAAAGTCTACTGCTGTTGTATTTGCAACAGCGGCTTTATCTTCTACTGTGGCAACAGGTTCAGCAACTACATGGGCTTCTGGTGTTGTCGTCGCTGCAACTGCTTCAATGTCTTGTTGAACAAATGCAGTCAGCTCATTTAAGAAACGCTGAACCTCTTCACTTAACACCACACGCTGACCCGCAGCTAAAGTGTCAAATAAGTGAATAAACTCTTGATGTGCTTGCGCAAATAACTCATAGCCATAATCAGCATGGAGTAATTCAGGCTTTTCAACTAAAGACTGATACGCTGCACGCAGTTGAGTTGTAAAATCATGAATACCAACAGACGCACGATTATCTGTATGTTCGATCAACTCTAAAGCTTGTTGACTGAGCTGTTGAATATAGTCTGGGAATTCAGCAAGGGCACGTTTATCAAACTCAAATTCAGCATCCAATAACTGATCAATATTTAATTCGATTAGTTTAGAAACCAAACCTTGTGGATTATCTTCAGGCGCCAATTGATCTTGGCTAGCAAAACCATAATCATCCCAAGCGGCTTTGAAGGTTTCATAAATAGATGCAAGATTTGCCTTATCTCCTGAACGCAGCACGTGTAAATAATCACGAACAAATTCAGCATATTGAATCAATAAAGCAGTTTCTTTCGAGCTCGATACGATTTCATCTTGCAATAAGGTTTTAAATAAATTTTCAACTTTTGAACTGGCTTCAAAAATCTCTTCGATTTGCGCCATCGACGAACTACCACGTAAGGTGTGTAGCGCGCGAATTAAACCATTATAGTCTTGTGATTTACTGTCATCAGATTGGAGGAACTGATCAATCGTTTGTAGATGTTCTTCAGCTTCTTCAATAAAAATGCTCACGGTCTCTTCGACCAGAGATGCATCTGCATCCACTTGTTCAGGAGCAAGTTCTGATTCAACAACCGCAACGATCGTACTTTCAAGCACTTCTACAGGTGCTGTAGCTTCAACATCAGTCAGTTCTAAACCAGTGACAGCATCCTCAGATTTTAATTGATCTGCCAGTTTTAATAATTCTTCGAGTGCAGGCTCAAGGCTGATATTTTGTTGTAATTGTTGCCCCATTAAAACCAATGGACGTAAGTCAACATCCAATTCGGCAACATTTTTAAACCGTGGATAGAGCTTATATTGATAAACATTTAAAACTGTTTGTGCAAACTTTTGAACGGTCGGCGTTAACTGTACTGAACCTGCAATGACACGGTTCAGCGTATCTTCAACTGCCCATGCAGTTTCACCCGCCGATTTTGCCCCGACCATACGACCTGAACCTTTCAGGGTATGGAAATGACGACGAATCGTCGTTAAAGTGTCTTTATCTTGTGGATTTTCCAACCAAGTTGTAAATAAACCCGCCAGTTCTTCAAAGATTTCTTCTATTTCTTCAACAAAAATCTCTAAAATTTCTGCATCTTGATCAAGATAACTATCTTCAGGAAGCGTAGTTGTTTCAACTAAATTTTTTAATATTTCTTTCATAGCTAAGGCTTCTTATGTTTTGCCACCAAGAAGGTTGCTCAAACTTAATTGTAACCATCACCTAAGACTTAACTGTGACGTTAAGTTCACCTTATCGATGTGTTATCTGTAATCGGTGCAGTACCCTAGCCGCAGCTAAGGTACTCCAGGTTTGCGCCTGACTTACTCTGGGAGTTTAAAGTCAGATACAGATTCACGTAATGATTCAGCCATGTTCGCCAATTCAGATACCGAACGTGCAGTATCAAATGTTGCACTGGTGGTTTGCGAGGTAATTTCTTGTACAACGTTCATCGTTGTCGCAATATGACCTGCTGAAGCAGACTGAAGTTTTGCAGCATCCGAAATGTTTGCAATCAGTTTCGCCAAGTTACCCGATACAGACTGAATTTCATCCAGTGCTACGCCGGCATCCTTAGACAAGTTCGCACCACGTACAACTTCCGAAGTCGTTTGTTCCATTGAAATTACGGCTTCGTTAGTATCCGTTTGAATGGTTTTTACCAAGCCTTCAATCTGTTTGGTTGCAGACGCTGAACGTTCCGCAAGACGCTGTACCTCATCCGCTACCACGGCGAAACCACGACCTGCTTCACCCGCCATCGACGCCTGAATTGCTGCGTTTAATGCCAAGATGTTCGTTTGGTCGGCAATATCGTTAATCAGTGCGACAATGTTACCAATCTCTTGAGAAGACTCACCCAAACGTTTAATACGTTTTGAAGTTTCTTGAATCTGCTCACGAATCGTGTCCATACCTTCAATTGAACGGTTTACAACATCTGCACCGTTTGCAGCAATTTGTACTGAACGTTCTGCTACGACAGCTGATTCTTCAGCGTTCGAAGATACTTGGTCAATCGACATTGCCATTTCGTTAATCGCGGCAGATGCACCAGCAATCTCTTGCGCCTGATGTTCAGATGCTTCTGCAAGCTGGTTGGTAATACCCTGCGTATTCGCCGTATATTGCGCAACTTCTTGAGAAGTTTCTGTAATACGCGATACAAGGTCACGTAATTGGTCGATTGCGAAGTTAATCGAGTCGGCAATCGCACCAGTAAAGTCTTCAGATACCGTCGCATACGAACGTAAGTCACCGTCTGCAAGATCGGCAATTTCATCGAGTAAACGTAAAATCGCGTTCTGGTTACGGTCATATTCTTCTTGAAGACGGGTTACACGGAATTTATCCGATTGACCACGTAAAGAAAGAAGTTTGAACACACAGATCAAGAAGGCTGTTAAAGCAAGAATCAACAGTACCGCAGGTAAAATGGTTTTCAAGCCTGTGCTAGAAGACAATTGATTTAAGTTGTCCAACAATTTGTCTGACTCAGCAAAAATTTGTGAAGATGCTTTACGTACGTTCACAATTTGCGTTGAGTTTTTCAAAATTGTCGCAGCCGCTGATTTTAATACATCGTCATATTCAGCTTTAATGCCTTCAAGTGACTCACGTAATTCAGGGCTTTCAATACGTTGTACACCAAGCTCTGTACTACCATCCAATTGGGCATTTAAGTACAAACCGAAGGTTTCAGTATCGGCACTGAAGTCATCTGCAGACTCACGTGAGCTATCAGAACCTGAAAGCACCGAACTGATCGAACGTAAAATACGTTCTGCAATGAATACCTGGTTTTTCGCAATCACCACCTGGTTCGAAGGCATGTCTTGACGTGCCATTTGGTCGACCATCAAGTTATATTCCGCCTGAATCCCCGGAATGGTTTCACCAATCGCGATGTTCGTGTCATATAACTTATTAATGATTTTTTGTTGCGAAGTAATCAAGTCAATACTTTTTGAAACCTCAGCCCACTGCGTATCTACAGATTTCAGCGCATCTGTATTTGCATGAATGTCTTTTACAGTTTCTAAGTTTTCTTTGAACGAATCTTGAGAGGCAATTAATTTTTTCATTGCATCTTCAGTACCTGAAGCAGTTGCCTCAGTTGCTTGACGCGAAATTGTTTGCGAAAGAAGACGGAGTTCACCCAAACTTTGCGTTAATTGGTTACCGCGAGGAACGCTATAGAATAGGTATAATAAAATAATCGTTGCCAGTACTAATGAACCAATCGCACCATAAATAAATGGTTTGGATTTTTCACTATCACCAAAAACTCGAGATAATTGATCTGTCTGTGATTGCAGTTTTGCCAGAAAAGCATTACCGCCTTTACGACCACTGGTGCTTTCACCCGTATTTTTCTTTTTAAGTTTAAAGCCCATTCAGCTTCTCCCCGATTACGCCTTCTTTCGTTCGTGCGCGACAATTAATTTATAAATTTTATAGATGCGTTCATGTATTTTGGATTTTGCAGTAAACGACTGAAGAGAAATACATTCCACTGCTGGTTATGCTGGTGGAAATACCCCTGACAATATTCCTGTAAATTTCGATCCAACTCATTATGTTTAGAAAAATAACTTTTCTTATTAAAGTGTTGAATACCCAAAACTTGATCGACTACCAAACCGACATAATGGTCATTATGACTAATACATAAAACTTTTTGAGTGGGTGAAAAACTACTTCGATGACCGGTTATATATTGTGCTAGGTCAGACAAAGAAAGTAAGCGTCCCCGAATATTGGCTAATCCCATCACCCAAGGTTGGGTGTTGGGAACTGGCGTATATTTTGGTGGGTAGATCACTTCAGCTACTTCACCTAAAGGAGCAACGTAATATTGCCCCATCATCTCAAAAGCAATGCCTGACCATCGGTTTACTTCATTTTCAGTGGAAACGTAGTTTTTGTTTCCTCGTTTTGCGATTCGAAGTAATTCGATAAATCCATTTGCTGCCATAGAGCTTTATCCTGCATTGAGGTGTTGCTTAATCACATCAATTAATTGTTTTTCGTCTACAGGTTTAGTTAGATAATCAGAAGCACCTTGGCGTTTACCCCAAACACGGTCAGTTGCCTGATCTTTGGTACTTACAATGACAATCGGAATATGTTTGGTGGTCGCACCACGTGCAATTTGACGTGTTGCTTGGAATCCATTCACACCCGGCATTACCACATCCATCAAGACCAAATCAGGTAACTCAGCTTGAGCCATCGTCACCCCATCTGCCCCATTTGAAGCTTCAATCACTTCAAATCCGTGTTTACCTAAAATTTCTTTAAAACGGAATGTTTCTGTTGGTGAATCATCAACGATTAGGATACGTGCCATGCTTTTTCCCCAAAAAATAAAAAATCTAATTAAGCTGTAACGTGATTACGGATTGCATTCAGCAATTCATCTTTACTGAATGGCTTAGTCAAGTATTCATCAGAACCTACAACGCGACCCTTCGCCTGATCAAATAAACCATCTTTACTTGAAAGCATAATCACAGGAATATTTTGATAATTTTGAGAGTTTTTAATCAGGGCACAAGTTTGATAGCCATCTAGACGTGGCATCATTATATCGACAAATACGATATCTGGATTCGCATCTGCAATTTTTGAAAGTGCTTCAAAACCATCTACAGCAGTGACTACTTCACATCCTTCACGCTGAAGCAGCGTTTCGGCCGTACGACGAATGGTTTTTGAATCATCAATTACCATGACTTTTAGATTTTGGAATTTATCGTCCATTTATTGACCCTACCCATTGAGGATGTACAAACAATTAAGTTAGCAGCATTATTATTTACAAGTTGTGAACATTTTTAACATATCTTTACTTGCGTTTTCAATGAACATTTTCTGCGCAAACACACAAGATTTCTTGTTTTTATTAACTGCTTCACACTTTCCGATGACCAACGATTTTTTTTTAACTTGGAATAGTATTTAATTGTCTTAATTAAGCATATTATAGCAAGATTATTACTTTAAAATAAGTAATTTAGTCAACTTTAAACTGGGGAGTACAAGGTTGAGTCCGCTTACAAAAAAAATTCACTTGATTGGCCTTAAACATTTCTCAAAAAAAGTCATCCTGACGACTTGTTTACTGGCTTATACCCCGCTTTTATTTGCTGCACCAAACAATATGCAGCAACCACAAAAGGCGACTTGGTATCGCTACTATGACAATAAAGGTGTAGCAAACATCAGTACCAATGTGACACCAAATCACATCCGCTATGGTTATGAAGCACTTGATCAAAATATGCAAGTGATTAAACGTAACCGCCCCTACAATGCTGAAGCCGATGTTAGACAAGCTCCTCAGCGTGCTGCCCAAGCACGTCAGCAAGCATCAGATATCAAACTTAAAAAAGCCTATACCAATAGCCGAACTGCGGCAATTAAAAAGCGTGATGCACTGACTGGTATACGTAAACAGATCGTGTTTGAACAAGAACAATTAAAACAATTACAAAATGATCGTGTATTATTTGTTCGCCAAGAACGTGAACATTTTCGAAAAGGTGAAACCGTTCCGGCAAAATTAAAAACAATGTTGGATAATAATCAAAAAAATATGGTAGCGAAAAAAGAATACATTCAATCGTTACAAACTCGCTATCGAAATACAGAAGCTGAATACGACAAAATTATTACGCGTTTAAAAGCGATGGAATAAACTTGTTATTCAATTGCTTTTGTAGACCGCTGATATAAGGACCATTATGCACTCTGCACAGCAATCATCCCCATTTTTAAAGCTTAGCCTGCTTTGCATAAGCCTGGCTTTGGCTGCATGTCAAAAAGAAGATCCGCAGCAAAGTGTAAAACCAGAAAATAAGATTGAATTGATTCAACAAGATCTGGTGACGATCGAACAAGGCAACGCCATTTCAAAAACGGCCTTTACTGGTACCATTCGGGCGGTCAATCAGAGCAGTATTCAAGCCCAAGTCACTGCGACTGCAACCAATGTGAATGCAGAGGTCGGACAACGTGTCAGCAAAGGCCAAGTGTTGGTGCGTTTAAATAATCAAGACAATGCCGCACGTCTTGCTCAATCACAAGCAAACCTTGCATCCACACAAGCTCAAGCCAATCAAGCTAAACTGATGATGGACCGTAAACAGCGTTTGCTGAATCAAGGCTTTATTTCCAAAGTAGAGTTTGAACAAAGTCGTGTCGATTACCAAGCTCAAATGGAAAATGTTCGCGCTCAACAAGCCAATGTCGATATTGCACGTAAAGCCAATCAAGACGGCACCATTTATAGCCCTATCCAAGGCGTGATTACCAAACGTGATGTTGAACCGGGACAAACGGTTGCTGCGGGACAAACCCTTTTTGAAATCGTCAATCCAGACCAATTAGAAATTCAAGCCAAATTACCAAGTGATCAGCAAGCTGCACTGAAAATTGGACAAAAGATTGAATATAGCATCCAAGGTAATAGCAATTTACTCACAGCACAAATCAGCCGGATTTCACCAATTGCCGATCAGGCTAGTCGTCAAATTGAATTTTTTGCAGCCCCAAATGAAACTATTACTTCATTAAGTATTGGTGCTTTTGTCGAAGGCCACATCTTAGGCACGGATAATATTTCAGGCCAAAAAATTCCACTCGACACCATTCAAAGTCTAAAAGATAAACCTTACGTCTGGGTCATTCGTCAAAATAAAATTGCCAAAGTACCTGTACAAATTTTGAATCAGAGTTATAGCAATAACACCGCGATTGTTCAGGGCTTACAAAATAGTGATCTGATCAGCCGAATTAAATTTAATGATTCAGATATCAAACAAGATGTAAGTATCAGCCAAAATTAAAAGAATAAGGCAGGACAGTTGTTATGTGGTTAACCCGAATTAGTGTGAAATATCCTGTTTTCACTATCATGATGATGTTCTGTCTGATGGTACTAGGACTCGCATCTTGGCAACGTATGGGTGTTGAAGAGTTTCCTGATATCGACTTCCCTTTTGTTGTTGTCTACACCAACTATCCGGGTGCTTCTCCTGAGTCTGTCGAATCTGAGATCACCAAGAAACTTGAAGATCAGATCAATACCATTTCAGGCCTTAAGCAAGTCATTTCACAGTCCAGTGAAGGTTTATCCACGGTCATTGTCGAATTTAATCTAGACGTCTCATCCTCTGTAGCTGCACAGGATATTCGAGATAAAATTGCACCGGTAACCGCACAATTTCGTGATGAAATTGATGACCCCATTGTAGAACGCTACGACCCTACTGCCAGTGCGATTATGTCGATTGTTTTTGAATCAAAGGACATGTCTTTACGTGATTTGAGTTCCTATCTCAATCAACGGATTGTGCCACAGCTCAGAACAGTTCCCGGTGTAGGTACGGTCAATTTATTGGGCGATGCGCAGCGACAAATTCGAATACAAGTAAATCCGCAAAAATTACAAAGTTTCGGGATTGGGATCGATCAAGTTATAAACACCCTAAAATCTGAAAATATTGAAGTTCCGGGAGGAACCTTAAAACAAAAGAACTCAGAATTGGTGGTCGAAATTAAATCTCGGGTTATTCACCCAAATTCTTTTGGAGATTTAGTGGTTGCCAATAAAAATGGCGCGCCGATTTATCTCAAACAAATTGCCGAGATAGAAGATAGCCAAGCCGAAATGGAGTCGAGTGCCTATCTGAATGGTAAAACAGCCGTTGCTGTCGACATTCTGCGAAGTTCGGACTCTAATGTGATTGAGGTGGTTGATAATACCCGTAAAACTTTAAGTAAAATTCAACAGCAATTACCACAAGGCACGACGGCAGAAATTGTGGTTGATTCATCTAAAGGTATTCGTGGCAGCATTAAAGATGTGGCACGTACCATTATTGAAGGTGCTGTACTTGCGGTATTCATTGTATTGTTATTTCTCGGTTCATTTCGTTCGACAGCTATTACAGGTTTAACCCTACCGATTTCGCTACTGGGCACCCTCACCTTTGTTTGGATTTTTGGTTTTACCATCAACATGATGACCCTACTGGCTCTCTCGCTGAGTATCGGTCTACTCATTGATGATGCCATTGTGGTTCGTGAAAATATTGTCCGCCATGCCGATATGGGCAAAGACCATGTCACCGCCGCACTCGACGGCACGAAAGAAATTGGTTTAGCTGTATTGGCCACGACCTTGACCATTGTCGCGGTATTTTTACCTGTGGCATTTATGGGCGGTATTATTGGGCGTTTCTTCTATCAATTCGGTGTAACCGTTAGTACCGCTGTACTGATTTCGATGTTTGTGAGTTTCACCCTTGACCCGATGTTGTCTGCTCACTGGGCAGAACGCCACGATCCAAATAAAAAGCCCGGCAAAATCAAACGCTTTTTTAACTGGATTTCGGGCAAGCTCGATAACTTAAGCCATCATTATGAAAAATTACTCAAGCTTGCTTTAAAGTTCCGTCTCATCACCCTTTTAATCGCCGTCGCATCATTATTTGGTGCATTGGGTTTATCCAAACTGATCGGAACCGAATTTGTACCGGTACCAGACAAAGGTGAAATTCGGATCAAATTTGAAACACCCGTTGATGCAACCCTTGAATATTCACAGGCGAAGCTTAAGCAAGTCGATCGTATCATTCGCCAGCATCCAGAAGTCAAAGCCACTTATGGTGCCATTAATAGTGCCACTGATCGCGGTAAAAACCATGCCAGCATTCGTGTCACCGTTTCACCACGTACAGAGCGTAGTCAAACCTTAACGGATCTCAACAATGAATTCCGTACCCGTTTAAAACATGTGGCAGGAATTACTATTACCTCGATTGCCTCAGCTGATGAAACAGTTTCGGCAGGTCAAAAGCCGGTCATGATCTCGATTAAAGGCCCAGACTTAGATGAGTTACAACGCATTTCTGACCGTTTCTTGGTTGAAGTTTCCAAAGTCGAAGGCATTGTCGACTTAGAAAGCTCACTCAAAGAACCTAAACCGACCTTAGGTGTACATATCAATCGTGTTTTAGCCAGTGATTTAGGTTTATCCGTCAATCAAATCGCCAATGTATTACGCCCTCTACTTGCGGGGGATAATGTAACAACGTGGAAGGATGATAAAGGCGAAACCTATGATGTAAATTTACGACTCACTGAAGATCAGCGTCGACTGCCAACAGACATTCAAAGCATGTACATCACATCACAAAAAACCGATGCCACAGGCTTACCTATCTTGGTTCCATTGGCAAGTGTGGCTAGCTTTGAAGAAACACTCGGTGCTTCACAAATTAACCGTCGTGATCTGGCACGTGAAGTGATGGTTGAAGCCAACACAGCAGGTCGCCCTGCGGGTGATATTGGTGCCGAAATCAATGAGATCGAGAAAAACTTTGACTTGCCACCGGGTTATAGTTTTGTCACGCAAGGTGCCAATAAAGATATGGCTGAATCTGCAGGTTATGCAATGACAGCGATTACGCTCTCCATTGTGTTTATTTACATTGTTTTGGGTTCACAATTTAATAGCTTCATTCACCCTGCAGCCATTATGGCTTCATTACCCCTATCATTGATTGGGGTGTTCTTGGCCCTGTTCTTATTTAATTCAACCATGAACCTCTTTTCCATTATCGGGATTATTATGCTCATGGGCTTGGTGACAAAGAACGCAATTCTACTCATCGACTTTATTAAAAAAGCCATGGATCATGGGGTAGATCGTTATGAAGCGATTATTGAAGCAGGAAAAACCCGTTTACGCCCCATTTTAATGACCACCAGTGCAATGGTAATGGGTATGGTTCCGCTTGCACTTGGTCTGGGTGAAGGCGGTGAACAAAGCGCGCCAATGGCACACGCTGTAATTGGCGGGGTGATTACCTCTACCCTACTGACACTCGTGGTAGTCCCAGTGATTTTTACTTATTTGGATGATTTCCGAAACTTCCTTGCACGTCAGGCCAAAAAAATCATGTCATAATGACAAAATCTAAAATGAGGTGACTTTGGAAAATGTTCACCTCATTTTTTATTGTATACTCTCTACTTTAACGCTTAATTTTTTAGGACAGTTTCCATGCGCGCGAGTCGCTTTTTATTTGCAACGTTAAGAGAAACCCCAAACGATGCTGAAGTTATTTCACATCAGCTTATGCTTCGTGCCGGGATGATTCGTAAATTGGCTTCAGGTTTATACACTTGGCTGCCGATGGGCGTTCGCGTATTAAATAAAGTTGAAGCGATTATCCGCGAAGAGATGGATCGTGCTGGTTCACTTCAAGTCCTGATGCCTGTCACTCAACCTGCATCTTTATGGGAAGAATCAGGTCGTTTCGTACAATATGGTCCAGAACTTTTACGTTTTAAAGACCGTCATAACAATGACTTTGTACTTGGCCCTACACATGAAGAAGTAATTACAGATCTTGCTCGCAATGAGTTGAAAAGCTATAAGCAATTACCTGCAAACTTCTACCAAGTACAAACCAAATTCCGTGACGAAATTCGCCCTCGTTTCGGTGTGATGCGTTCACGTGAATTCATCATGAAAGATGCTTATTCTTTCCATGTAGACCAAGCCTCGTTACAAGAAACCTATGACAACATGTATGCAGCTTACTGCAAAATTTTCACTCGTTTAGGTTTAAATTTCCGTCCAGTTCAAGCGGATACAGGTTCAATTGGTGGTTCGGGTTCACATGAATTCCACGTACTTGCTTCTAGCGGTGAAGATGACATCGCATTCTCTACAGAGTCAGATTATGCTGCTAACGTAGAAATGGCTGAAGCCGTACTAGTTGGTGAACGTGCTGCTCCGACTAAAGCACTTGAAATTATTGATACACCAAATCAAAAAACCATTGCTGATGTTTCTGAATTTCTTAAATCAGACCCTGCTCAATCTGTAAAAGCATTGTTGGTTCAAGGTGTTGCTGAAGAAGGTAAAGCTGCGCCAGTGGTTGCTTTATTCCTACGTGGCGACCATGAACTAAATGAAATTAAAGCTGAAAAACACCCGTTAATTGCTGCTCCATTGGCCTTTGCAACTGAAGCACAATTGGCTGACTTAGGTTTAACTGCTGGTTTCTGTGGCCCTCAAGGCTTAACCGAAAAAGGCATTACAGTTATTGTTGACCGTGCAGCGTCTGTACTTTCAGACTTTGTTGCTGGTGCAAACCAAGTTGATAAACATGCTGTAGGTGTAAACTGGGAACGTGATGCACAATACACCGAAGTTTATGACCTTCGTAATGTTGTTGAAGGTGACCCTTCTCCAGACGGTCAAGGTACAATCTTGATTAAACGTGGTATCGAAGTTGGTCATATCTTCCAGTTGGGTCAAAAATACTCTGAAGCGCTTGGCTGTAAAGTTTTAGGTGAAGATGGCAAACCTCTCGTTGTGACTATGGGTTGCTACGGTATTGGTGTAACCCGTGTTGTTGCTTCTGCAATTGAACAAAACTTCGATGACAAAGGGATTATTTGGCCGTCTGCAATTGCTCCTTTCGAAGTTGCTATTGTGCCAATGAATGCGCATAAATCACCGCGCACGTTAGAAGCAGCTGAAGCACTGTATGCAGAATTAACTGCTGCTGGTTATGATGTTCTTCTAGATGATCGTAATGAACGTCCAGGTGTTAAATTCTCTGATATCGAGTTAACAGGTATTCCACACCGTATCGTTATTGGTGAGAAAGGTTTGGATGCTGGTACATTTGAGTACAAAGGTCGCCGTGATGAAGAATCAAGCAACCTCAGTAAAGAAGACCTTTTAGCGAAAATTGCAAAATAATTTGCGCTAAATATAAAAAAATCCCGCTAAGTGCGGGATTTTTTTATATTAAATACTTTAAGCCTTAACAGAATTTCAGCCCGCCGAAGCAGTTAGAACGAAACTCCTGTCCAGAAAGTTTTAAATTGTTTAATGGGAAATCAATTAATGACGGGTTTTTAATTTCTTTAACATCTAAAGCCGAACCTGCAACACAACCAAAGATTAAATCTCCACAATTACGAACATTGGTACTTAAGTCATGGTTAATTCCAGCGATCGTTTGTTTCAACACTTCATCCGTAATCGCCACTTTATCTGAAGGTGTAATACTCCCCAAATCGACCTCATCTTCCATCGCCAACCACCAACCTCTTTCTGCTGCAACTGCAGCACCAGGCCAGAGTATTTTTTGAGCTTGTAAGGATAACGAAGCAGGGTTATTTAGATAAAGTGCATGGATCAAACCTAAACTTTGATTTACCGTAATATCGGTTTGTAGTCCAGTAAGATAGCCTGTTACGTCTTTATTCAAATTAATATTTAACCCAAGTAGAGAGATCTGAGCTTCTAATGGACCACTAAAATCTAGACGATCAACTGTACCTGTGCCTTTTAATACCGCAATATTATCCTTAATTCTATTCCCGCTCACGACAGTGGCTGGAATTGTAAAAGGTGCTGTGGTTGATTTTAAATTAAAAGAATAATTATCTGATTTGTAGTGAAGCGGTAGATCAACTTCAGCACCAAATAATGTCCCCTTAACTGCCCCTTCAATGTATTGCTGCGTAGAAGCATAGTCCATCACACGCTCGGCAGTTGTTGCAACACCCGCAGACGCTTTGGTTTTCATATACCCACTAAAGGTGTTGATACCATTGGGTGTATTACTATTTTCTGTACCTAATGTCATTAACCCAGAAATTTTTTCAGCGCTCAGACGAAAGCCCATCACTTCACGAGTTGCAGCTGATTTGGGATCTTTAATTGCAATTTCGATAAAAGGATTGGTCAACAAAGCAGAAGTTGCCGCACGTTCATCAGACGTATAATTGCTATTTACAGGCAATCCACTCAATGAAATATGATCGATATCAATATCACAAGCACCTGAGCCATTTGCACCACCACAACCCAATTGCAGCTTTTTAATATTGGCATTGAGCTCCATTTCAGCTTCTAAACCAAGCTTATAAAAGCCGACATTGGATTGGTCTACGGCTTGTCCACTCTCATCCACAGAATTATACCCCTGCGTATATTCCATGGAGAGTAATGCTTGACCATCAACTTTTGATAAGCTTTCATCATCTAAAGCCATCATTGCATGAGATAAGCTACTCATCGCAAATGTCGAGAAGATCAAACCTCTGATTAACTTCTTTTTCATAACAAATTCCCTGTTCGTTATTTTATTTATTTGTTATTGATTTAATATTATTAGCGTGGAGTAATCCCCATGGTGCTTCGCATTGTTCCACCGGTTAGGGCTATATCCGCCATCTTTTGCATATTGCCATTTGTTAACATCGATACTTCTGCACGAAACGCTTTAGACATATTATTGGTTGGATTGAATTTCACCTGATTATCAAACTCTACCGAATCTTGTTTCATTTTAATTCGAGCATCAAAACCTAGATCGCCCTGCATTTTATTAATATTGATACTTGAAGCTGAAACGACACCGCTGGCATTTACATCTTCATTCATCAAACTTAAATAGCTTCCCATAACTTTTTGATCTTTCTTTTCAGCATCTGTTAATGCTTTAAATTCAAAGCTTCCACGAAAAGATAAATAATTATTTTCTGCACTGTCATTTAGGCCCGGTACTATAAATAGCTCACCTTTACCATCAAGTTTAAACGCAATATTCGTCAACACATCATCACGTTTAGAGAAATTATCTAAAGGTACTGTAGTCCCACATTTGGCAGAAGCTGTAGTCGCACAGTTATAGGTTGAACCCGGAAGTTGACCAATCGCTAACTCGGCATTAGCTGCAATCAATAAATTATCTGCACGTACATAGATGCCATCATTTTCATAACCAATCACACCATCAGATTGAATAAGGGCATTGATGTTTCGTAAGCCTGCATAATAATTGACTTCTTGACCATTAATACCTTTTTTACCATCAATCAAAATAATGGAAGTTGTACTTGGTGTTCCTGTTTTTTTATCAACACCATAACCATCTGTGCTCATTACAAGGTTATAGCCAATACCTGATTTTTCAGCCGCATTTTTATAACTGTATTTTTTCTCTGATAATGCAACATTGGCATTCATATTATAAATCGGGATACCAATCCCCCAACTATTGTCATTACTTGCAATTGCAGCAATTGAGTTATCAGAAATAAATCGTGCGGTACGCGCGATGGACTGAAAATCCATACCACGAATCGCCACTAGTGCAAAATTTCCGCCCGCCGTTTGATTTGACAAGTTTTGGGTTAAAACATTATTGGTTAAACCTAATGTCGCTTTTAATTTCTCATTTACCAGAAAATCAAGGCTTTTTGCTTGAATGGTATTGATATAAATATCGCCAAAATCAATATAGGCATTTTTATCAGCGACTAAAGACGTTAAGTTAGAAAACTCAATGGCATAACTACCTATGCCCGTATGGCCAATTTCTAAGGTTGTCGGTGCTTGACCTGCAACAAGGCTAGGATCATCCTTTGAAGTGAAATCTGCGCGCACACCTAAATGTAAACCACCTGAGCCAACGGACTCATATCCTGAAGCTTTCGTTGCTAGACCAAAATCTTTAATTCCGTCTTGATTAGCATTTAAGGCAACTCGTGCATTGGTGACAGCACCCGATGCTCCCATACGAATTAAATTCCGCTGCGCACCACCATCAGTACCATAGCGTAGATCAATATTCACTCCAGGGTTTGTTGCATCACTACGTGAACTATGAACATCTGATGTATCTTTTACTCGTCCAAGGTTAATCGTATGGTCTTTGCTTCCCGTTGATTTTGTGGTGAGGACAATACCTTCATCTGCTGCGATATACATATAACCTGAACCCGCAAAGTTAAAGTTAAAATCCTTTAACGTTACGCTATGTCCATTCATCCCATGACTAATACTGGCATTTTGCAATTGAAATTCCATATAAGCCGCATCATTACGGTTAAATAGACCATTGCTGGTTTCAAGTAATACTTTTAAAGGTGAAGTTGTTGCAATCGTAAGCGAACCTAAGTTTTGCGCAGGCGTTTGGCACGTCGTACCTTGACAGAGCAGCATAATATTTTGTGCAACAGCCGTAAATGGGCTGACACTGGCTGCAATACGCATACCTACACCTGCATCCGTCGTCCCCACATCAAAATCTAATTTTGATCTAATGGTACTTTGTCCAACGCCATCTATTTGTACATTGTGCAAACCCATTTTCATCTTATTTTGGTCGGTTGGGTCAACCCAATTTAATTGATCGACTTTGACTCTAGAAACTTCATGGGTAATCGAAATACCATCTTGGCCAGTAACTGCACCCAAGCTTTCGTCGGTCATTGCTTCAAAAGCATAGGTGTGTTGAGCAAGTAAAATACTGGTTGCGAGTGCCGTCAAAGTTGTTATTTTTTTCATCACTATATCCTTATATTCAGTCACAGCTGATTAACAGCGACCTGCACCATTTCCAGAGCAGTTAAAACTGAAGATGTTTAACTTTCCACTCATGTGCATGTTGCCATGCACATTAACACCCATAAATCCTTGTTCTGAACCACGATCAAAATCAGGCACAGCTAAAGTTGAAGTTGTTCCATCAGCTTTCTTTTCGGTATAGGTCGTATAAGTACTGGTATTCTCATAACCTTCCTTACCTGTCGTACCTGTTTCCACCGCCAACGTAGAAAAGCCTAAATTCCTGATTTTTAATGGCTTGTCATCATAAAATGTTAACTGCATAGCCGTTTGCGGATTACCTTCACGATTGATAATCGTCACACCATCTAGTGAAAATTGATCGATCTGTAACGTTCCTTGAAACTGTTTAAACACCAACCATTTCTTATTACCATTTGCATCCACATGATTATTGGGTGCAAGTGCTAAGCGACAAAACTCATTGGATGAACATTGATATCCATAAAAAGCTTGAGTCGTTTTACCATTCGCATCCATGATAGAAATGTTGTTTTTCGACATATCATTGGCGTATTGATGGTTTAATGAAAGCGTCCAACTCAAATCTGCTCCCCCTTGACCGGTTGCAGCAGTAAGTTCGCTATTATCCATCGACACTAAACCTGCATGAGTTTGTGTCAGTGCAGCACAAACAACAGCGCATAAAATTTTATACATGTAATTTCTCCTACAGCCCTGTTGTTCTTATTTTTAAGTGCTGAATCAAGACGCCATCTATGGCAACAGATCCTAAGTTCGTGCTTTGTCCATTGACACCTTTAAAAACCACACCTGTCGCCGTATCCGTACTTTTTGCATTCAACAGATTACCAGGCAAGCGCTCTACTGTACCGATCGCAATGCTACTGTGTGTTGCATTACGTCCTTGATATAGTGCTGTCGCATCTGAAGAGTTTGCTTTTAACTCCGTGCCACAACTATAGACGTTACAGGTTGATCCTTTAAAGTCTGAGGCATTTAAACCCGATGTACCTGTGGTATTACCAGCGATATCCGTATAGTAAGTATAAATTTTACTGTAAATAGAAGGTACATTTGGAATACGTGTCACTTCCAAAATAATATTTCGACCTTCTGAACCCACAATAAAGGGCTGATACATATTTCCTAAAACTAAATTGATATTTGGGCTATATAAATATAGACCTTCAGTTTCATGAAAGATTGGAGCTGCAGATCGATCCATCGCTGGTGTCGCTGCTGTTCCATCATCCAATTCAGGGCGTGCAGCTGTACTGATACGCATGCCGCGAGCATCCAAATCTCCATCATTGATACTCAGTGACTCAGCACGATCATTGGTATTAATACGAATTAAACTGGCTAAACCTAAGGTTTGGTTGTAATTTGTATTTGTAGATTTTAGGGTTTGAAAAATTCGAACTTGTGATCCATTAAAACTCAGGCCATTCGCAACAATTTGAGTACGTAAACGATAGTCTTTATCTAAGCCGCTAGTCGGCGCACCGGTAATCGGATCAACAACATTGCTTGAATTCAACGACCGTGAAAATACATCCATCCACAAACCAAGCTTGATGTTGTTAGATGCATCATCTGCCGCAATTTTCTTTAATGGTGCCTCAATCGCTAAGTAACCAACATTCCCCTTATTATCTTTCGCAAATTGTTCAACATCTTGATTACCCGCATGGAAAAGCCATGGGTTTTCTGCTGTACCCCAATTAAATCCTTGGTCTGTATAGCGCGTTGCTAATGAACTTTTTCCATTTTTATCTTTGCTATTGGACAGGGCTAAGCCATATATAAATACATCTGCTTTCGATCTGAGGCTCGATACGGTCGCAGTCGAGGCAATTTGTTTTGCTGTAATTTCAGCATTTTTCTTCACCGTTGCTAATGCTGAATCACTCGCCTTTTGAGCTTCAAGCTTGGCATAGTCCGTTGCCAACTGATTGAGGGTTTCTGCAGCTTTGGCATTTAACTGAGCATCTTTTGTTGGATCAATAAGATTTGAACGTGTAATTTTTCCTGAGACATAATTTTTATAAAACGTAGACCCAGTAGGTAAATTACCCGTACTATTGTTACCGTATAGTAACTCAATCATTTCATAGGTATTTTTTAAAGCAGCAGCTTGAGACTTTTCTTTTAACCACGGTGTAATTGATTCTTTCGTTGTACCATCATCTTCTAATTTCAAACCAGACGATGAACCATCATAATAATCTGCATAACGCTGATCGTAATATGCCTTCATCGTTGGTGATTCAAGATAAGACTGTACTAATCGGCCACGATATTCTGTTGAATATGTTGCTATGGTTTCATTGGTAATACGTGTAGCATTATTGGTCTCATAGGTGCTTTTAGAACTTAAGAAAGTGGAGTCATAAACACCGTTATAGCCCGTAACTCGGCCTTGCTGATAGGCATCAACATATGCAGCTTTATAGATTTTATCGTAAGCACGCTGGCCTAATTGTTCATAGTTTTCACCTGTAGGAATAATCCGAATAAAACCTGTATCGCTTTTCCCTGGATCAACCATACCAGACGCATAACTAGAAGCCGTAGAACGGTCATTTGGCCCTTGAAAGACCATTTTGAAATTTTCTAAAGTGAGTGCAACACCTTCACCTGTTGTGGCTGAAAGTGCTTCATCTGATAAATCTTGAAGCGCATAAACAGATGGTGCAGCAAACATGCTGACTGCGGCTGCTAAGCAACTCTGGCGGAATAACTTAGCCTGGGTGAATTGAGTCATCTCGACCTTCCTTTTATCAGATGCTCTGCATCTCTCTTATATTTATTCCTGAGAACTGGCTTTGATGTTATTGTCCATTTATTCCTTAAATGGAGACTTGTGATAGACCAGTCACTTAACTTTTTATTATGCTGAATAATTACTCAATTGCAAAAACTTCCCCACCGAATGGTCTATTTTCCGATGAATGACCCAACAAAAAAGCGGGCTAATTCGCCCGCTTTTTTTAAACTAAATCCGAAGGATTAAGCTTTCGGTAAAGTCACACCGGTTTGACCTTGGTATTTACCACCACGGTCTTTATAAGAGGTTTCACACACTTCGTCTGATTCAAAGAACAACATTTGTGCGACACCTTCACCCGCGTAAATACGTGCAGGCAAGTTGGTTGTATTCGAAAATTCTAAAGTCACGTGACCTTCCCACTCTGGTTCAAGAGGCGTCACATTGACAATAATACCGCAGCGAGCATAGGTTGATTTACCCAAACAAACGGTTAACACATTACGTGGAATACGGAAATATTCGACTGTACGTGCTAGTGCAAACGAGTTTGGCGGAATGATACAAACGTCTGATTCGATATCAATAAAGCTTTTATCGTCAAAGTTTTTAGGGTCAACAATTGCTGAATGAACATTGGTAAAGACTTTAAATTCACGAGCACAGCGCACGTCATAACCATAGCTCGACACGCCATACGAAATAAGCTTTTCGCCATTTTCATCATAACGGACTTGGTTTTCTGCATACGGTTCAATCATGCCGTGTTTTTCGCTCATTTCGCGAATCCAACGATCAGACTTAATAGCCATTTATCTCTATCCAAAAACTTAAATCAATTATTGCGTGGTACTTTAACTGAAATCCAACTTAATGAAAATAAGCTTTGCCGAACTAAGCGGATTTAGTCATTTTCAAATCAATTTAAAGTTTTAAAATCGCAGAATAACTCAGTGGTATCGAAAAACTAACCAAGACCAATGACGCTGTTCGTTGTAAATTGGCTTGATTGAGCCAACTAATTTTATTCGATGCCAAAACTGAACCAAGAAAGGTCCAAAAGAATGCTATTGGAACGATCAACAACAAAAAAATTAGCATGTGAGCTACATAATACTGCGCATTTTGCCAAGCCAATGCAGGAAAAATCGCAGATGCGAATAATAATGCTTTGGGGTTTAATAACGTCGCAACAAAAAGTTCGCGTGCACGAATGCCCTTTTGATTAAAATTTTCAGCAACAGTTGCTGTACGCCATAATCGCATAGCCAAAAATAGAATATAGCCAGCACTAAACAATTTCAAAATGGTCGGCAATAAAGGTAGATATACGGAAATTTTACCGATGAGAAAACCCCATAGGCTAATCGAAATAAGATAACCAAAGGCTTCCGCTGGAATGAGTCGGAATGATTTACGTAGCCCAACTTGAATACCCGAAGATGCGAGTAGCGTATTGGTTGGTCCCGGCGTTAACAAAATACTGATAACTAGACCAATAAAAAACCATGAAATCATACTTTGACCTCAAACTTAATCCGCGAAGATTAATTCAGTTGTTTCGTATTAGCAAAATAAAAAATAGAAATGCTTATAAAAAACTCCTTATTTAATTATAAATTCAGTAACTTAAATAGAAAAACAAAACCTTAGCTGAACAGTCATTCAGAGCACCTTACAATTCAAAGAAATATCTTGAACTTATATTTATAAAAGAAATTTCACATGATTCCATGTATACCCTACAGTTTTTACACGTAACAAAATATTATTAAAATAAACGATATAGCTCCATGCCATTCTTACGCATAACCATTATTTATTGGAGACTAAAAAATAAAAAAAAAATACTTTTCAAAAATAATTGATTAAGTTATGTTCAATTGAGTAGTGGAAATTAAAATTAAAACTCATCAAATCAATATTCAAAATTTATGTGTAAAAGGACGTTTCTATGAACCAATGGACAAAACTCACGTTACTCTCGGTTACTTTGGCGTGTATTACTGCTTGCTCAAATGATCAATCTACTTCAAAAAATACCACGGAAGGAAAAAGCGCAGAAACTGCTACATCTGACAAACTTCAAACCAAGTTCGTAACCATTGCAACTGGCGGAGCATCAGGACCTTACAATGTGATTGGGACGAGTCTTGCAGAAATTTATAACAAAACTTTTGGTGTAAATTCTAAGACTCAGACTACAGGTGCATCAGTCGAAAACTTAAACCTTCTCAAACAGAATAAAGTTGAAATGGCATTTGTTATGAGTGACAGCTTAACAGAAGCACTGAACGGAGCAGGAAGTTTCGCAAATGGTAAAGTTGAGAATGTCAGCCAAGTCGCAGCGCTTTATCCCAACTACGTACAAATCGTAACCTCTAAAAAATCAGGGATCAAAAATATCGAAGATTTGAAAGGTAAACGTATCGCTGTAGGTGCACAAAATTCAGGTGTAGAAGTAAATGCACGTACACTGTTGAATGGTTTTGGAATCACCTATAAAGATATTAAAGTTGATTATTTAGGCTATGCTGAAGCCGCTGATGCTTTAAAAGGTGGCAAGCTTGATGCAGCATTCCTGACTAGTGGCATTCCAAATTCATCACTCATGGAACTTCAACAAAGCTTTGATCTACAGTTAGTTTCAATCAATGCAGATAAAGTCAAAGAAATAGCTAAAGATCAAAGTTATTTCTTACCGATGATTATTCCAAAAGGCACATATGGCAATACTGCGGACATTCAAACTGCCGCAATTAAAAATGCATTAGTTGTTCGCACAGATATATCGGATGATGATGTCTACAAACTAACAAAAACTTTCTTTGACAGTTTGCCTCAATTGGCAACTTCACACCAAGCAGCAACAGAAATCACGCTTGAAGGTGCTCAACAAGGCCTTGTAGCGCCTCTACATCCAGGCGCGAAACGCTACTATGATGAAGTGGCTAAAAAATAATAAGCTTCAAAAAAATGCAGTTTATACTGCATTTTTTATATTGTTCTTCTTAATCTATGCTAGCTATCCAACACTGTATACGCAGGTTAGAGTTGAAACTGATATATGCAAAATTTCAACTGATCAATTTGATTTACAGTGGAAGCATTCAGTAGAAAAGACGGCTTGGTCTGAACAATATCAGCGTCAAAAGAATAAGTTTTTACTGCGCCACACCGATTTGATTTCATTTGGTGCAGGTACACCCTCAAATTATCCCATTGAGTTTCAAAAAAATGGTGTGATTAGAATGCGGGTCAATCAAAATATAGATGAAATCAACTGGGTGATTTCTAGAAATATGCAAGGCACGATCCTCGCTGACCAAAAAATTTGGTCTATTTTTCAAAGTTACCCAGACTATAGTTTGGTCAACATCTCGGTTCAATATCAACCCAAATGGAAGTCTTGGTGGATTGGAGAATGCCTATGAATTCCAAAGAAGATAAAGTTGTATTAGAACAACTCGATGAGAAACAACAACAAGCCATATTAGAAAAATTTGATCGGGAATCTGTTACTCGAATCAATATGAGCAAATCTGTTACCTACTTTGTTGCATTTGTAGCGATCTTTTATTCATTATTTCATTTATTTATTACGTTTAATCCTTTACCTGAGTTAATACAGCGTGCAGCCCATGTCGCTATTGGCCTAGCACTCATTTTCTTACTCTATCCAGCTCGTCAAGCAAGCTCCCGGCAGCATATTTCACTTCTCGATTGGTTCTTGGCTTTGCTTTCCATCTTCAGTTTTTTATATTTATGGAAAGAATATCAATCTATTATGACCACTCGAGGTGGTATTCCAAATACCTTAGATATCGCGTTTGCAATTATGAGTGTGGTATTAGTCATAGAAGCAACTCGCCGGGTCATGGGGTGGATGCTGCCCATTTTAAGTTTAATTTTCCTGACCTATACATTTATCAGTCACTTTGATTGGTTGCCAGATCGATTAATTACTCGCCCTTATACCATCAGCGACATTTTCGGACATATGTATTTAAAAACCGAAGGCTTATATTCTTCGGCAATTGGTGCATCCGTCACTTTTATTTTCTTATTTATCCTTTTTGGTGCTTTTCTTGCAAAATCAGGTATGGGGAAATTGTTCAATGATCTTGCCATGGCATTGGCGGGTCATAAACAAGGTGGTCCTGCCAAAGTTGCTGTAATTTCAAGTGGATTTATGGGCAGTATTAATGGAACTGCTGTTGCCAATGTTGTTGGCACAGGCTCATTTACCATTCCATTGATGAAAAAAATTGGTTATCACAAGAATTTTGCTGGTGCCGTTGAAGCCAGTGCATCCGTCGGTGGACAAATTTTGCCGCCAGTCATGGGTGCGAGTGCCTTCATTATGGCCGAAACAACTGGCGTGAGTTATGGCACGATTGCACTAGCCGCATTATTACCTGCCTTATTGTATTACCTTGGCGTCATGGCTCAAGTTCATTTCCGTGCGGGTAAAGATGATCTGAAAGGCGTACCTAAAGCTGATTTACCTAAAGTAAAAGAAGTTCTAAAAGAGCGTGGACATTTACTTATTCCAATTTTGGCACTGGTCTTTTTCTTATTTCAAAATATTCCTGTGAGCTATGCTGCTGTCTACACCATCGTCCTGACCATCTTTGTAGCAGCTTTAAGAAAATCAACACGAATGGGTGTAAAAGATATTTTAGATGCGCTCGTTGATGGAGCCAAACAATCATTATCTGTGATGGCTGCTTGTGCTGTCGTTGGTATTATTATCGGCGTAGTAAGTCTGACAAGTTTTGGTTCAGTAATGACTTCTTCAATTATGAGTTTAGGTGCAGGTAGTCTCTTTCTCACTTTATTTTTAACCATGATTGCATCGATGATTTTAGGCATGGGGCTTCCATCTATTCCGGCCTATATCATTACTGCCACCATGGCAGCACCAGCACTCGCAAACTTTGATATCCCTGTATTAGTCGCGCATATGTTTGTGTTCTATTTTGGTTTATTTGCAAACATCACCCCACCAGTTGCCCTTGCCGCCTTTGCGGGCGCAGGAATTGCAGGCGGTGATCCAATGCGCACTGGGTTTCAGGCCTTAAAACTATCTCTTGCTGGTTTTATTGTTCCATTTTTATTCGTTTATAACCCTGCCATGCTGATGATTGATACCACCAATGTTGCAGTCAATGCTCGAGAATTTGCCTTTCCTGCATGGACAACTATAGTGAGTATTACTGTCACTTCAGTGATAGGAATTCTCGCTTTAGGCTCCGCAGTTGAAGGTTATTTCAAGACTTATCTCAACTGGTTCTGGCGTATTTTTTTAGGTGTGGGTGCGCTGTGTATGATTATTCCAGAAACCATTACAGATATTGTAGGCATTATCATGGTCATCATCGCAATTACGGTGAATATTATCACTGCTAAACGTAAAGCAAACCCGTCTCTTTCCTCCTAAAAAACCAATTAAAAAGCCCGGTAATTACCGGGCTTTTTAATTTCTTAGACTAAGGCGTACCCTCATTTGATGGGTGGGTTTTAATGACTTCAAATAATATTTAAAATTATTTGTTCCTCTATATTTTTTCAATGCTAAGCCCCTTGTAACAGAGGACATTTGGCAAAAAATCTAAGACACAATGCGTTTGTACAGTTACTGCCGTTCAAAGAATTGATCCTAGCCAAAATAATAGAAATATCGTGAAAGCTATTTTGTAAAAACTAAGTACAAACGCGACATCCTTTGATATGCCTCAAGAATTTTATCCTTGGCAGACGGCTTATAATCGCAGGAAAAATAAGAAATTGTGCAAATCGTTTTTTAGATGTGTAATTCATAGACATCGTTGAATGTCTAAAGTTCAGTACTCATAATTTTCAAACACTCCCAATACCACGTTATAAAAAATCTGGCACGAGGCCAGATTTTAATACGATCAACTTAAATTTCAGTTCACCCTTAGAAAATACGGTTTTTATCTTTTTCAGCCTGAGGTAATGCATCTGCAACTTTTTGTGCAATCGCCATGTAGCTTTCAGCAGCATCATCACCTGCTATCACAGATGGTTTCCCTGCATCGGCATTTTCACGAATTTGTACATTCAGCGGTAAACGACCTAAGAGCGGAATGTCGTATTGGGCTGAAAGTTGGTCGCCACCACCTGTACCAAAGATTTGCTCTTCATGCCCACAGTTCGAACAGATGTGAGTCGACATATTTTCAACCACGCCCATCACGGGAATATGTACACGATTAAACAACTCAATGCCTTTGGTCGCATCCATTAATGCAACGTTTTGTGGTGTCGTCACAATCACAGCACCTGTCACCGGTATACGCTGTGCAAGCGTCAACTGAATATCACCTGTGCCTGGTGGCATATCAATGACCAATACATCCAGATCAGGCCATAAAGTTTGGTTAAAGAGCTGCATTAACGCCCCTGTCGCTTTCGGCCCACGCCAAGCCACTGGCTTATTGTTATCCCCAGTTAAGTGACCAATTGAAAGCACAGCCATACCATATGCTTCAATAGGAACAAATTGCTCAGCTTCAATCATCGGCGTGCGGCCTGCATTGCCGAGCATCGTTGGAATACTTGGACCATAGATGTCTGCATCTAATACCCCAACCTTTAAACCCAGCTGTTGTAATGCGAGCGCCAAGTTCACAGTGGTGGTCGATTTACCCACACCGCCTTTACCAGATGACACCAAAATGACATTTTTAATGCGTGGATGTTTCGGTACATCACGTTGTTGTGGAGCGGCTTTTTGAATCGGTGGGTTATTCGGATCAACTTCAGCAGGTACTTCAGGTGTTTTCGCAGACGCATCCACAACTGGAGGTAACTGACTTTTTGCTGTTGAACTATCAGCTTTTTCTTGGCTAGAACAGCTTTCGCCTTCTGCATGATGATGACCACAACCACCTTCAGATTTATGCCCTGTTTTTTGTTGAATCACATGCATATTCAGTTCGTTAATGCCGCATTTTTCCAACGCATCAGCCAAATCATCATGGATTTTTTGTAAGTCATCGGCTTCTGAAGGAAAGGTATTAATCGTGATCTGTAAGATCTGACCTTGCACATTCACCTGAGTAATACGGTCTTTTAAGGCATTATTCGAATTGGGAAGTACATAGTTTTGTAAAACCTGTTGGATTTCCTCCTCTTTCACCTCTTGGGAGGGTGAAAACACAGATTTTAGAGAAGAAAGCCACGACATTATGTTGTCTCCAAACAGGAACATCAAAAGATAATAGCGATAGTTTACCTGTTCATCTGCCACAGAGTAAGAGGGAGATGAATGACTTATCCCTATAAGCTTATAAAGTTGAGTAATTTAGTCAGCTTTCAAACAAGTTTTCAAACGTGCGACACTTAAAATGCCCTTGTAGTTGATCTATGCGGTTAAACCAATGCAATTAAATTTTAAATTGATTACATTTCAACCATACATTTACAGCGTAATTTCAGTCTATATTTCAATCGTTTCAACAAAATAATCATAGCGATGGATGTGCCATTCAACGGCACATTTTGTGCTTTTAATTTTAAAAATGGGGAAGACTATGTATAAGAAGTCTGTGTATAAAACGACTTTATGTGCCTTGATGCTCCTGACTTCAGCAGCCTATGCAGAAATTGCGACTGAAGCCATTCAAACACCTGACCGACAAACTGTGGCGATTGGTGATAGCCTCGATCTCATGCGCTCGCGTATGCAAGCTTCTCCGATGAAAATGCTGTCTTATCCGCTGCAAGAGAAAAATCAACCTGCAAAACTAGCAGTAGATTACACCTATGAAATTGCTAATATGCGCTACGTGATTACCGTAGTCGATGATCAAGTCAAAAATATTAAGACTGAAAATTTAGATGGATTAAAACAATGAATCCTAAAAAAGCCGCTCAAGATAGAGCGGCTTTTTTCATCAGACCCAATTAAGCTTGATCATCTTTTTTAAACTTATGCAGTGTGTCAGTGGCTTTCTTTTTTAACTCATCAAATTTCTCTGTAGCCTGCACTTTTAGTTCATCAAATTTTTCCACAGCCTCATGTTTAAGTTCGGCTGCTTTGACTTTGGCTTCATCAAACTTATGACTCGCTTCTGCTTTTAACTGCTCTAGACGGTCTTTGGTTTCTGCATGCTGTTCTGCATGTTCATGTTTGGCCTCATTTAAGGCTTTTTCACCCTCAAGCTTGAGTTCTTCAACTTTATGCTTTGCACCATCGAGTGCTTTTTCGCCTTCTAGTTGCGCCTCTTTGGCCTTGAGTTGTATGTCATCACCGAGTTCTGATGCTTTATTTTTTAAATCATTTAATGTGTTTTCTGTTGTCATCTCGCTCACCCTGTTCGCAGTTATTGTCTAACAATAGTTATAACGCGATTTGAAGCAGATACCTGAAATAGATGCATTTAGAAACAAATCAACCACAGGAAAACGCCATGTGATTGCCTATTTTCACAATGGTTTAATGAAAATTTGTATGGTTATTTTTTCTAAGCTTTTAATTTTAAAGGATGATGTTATGAAAAGAGACCAACGCCATTCCGATGCATTGATCTCTTGAAATTAAACTTATTTGCTGACCGTACTCATAAAGCTCACTGCGGAAAACAGCCAAATAAACAGGATGAAACTCCGTCCCTGATTAAAATGCGCGACATCGGTACCATGCAAAATATTATGGCGGGTCATCGCTACGGTAGAGCTGCTATCCATTTGATAGGCCGCCAATTCGGCAAAATACGGATTCAACTCATTGGCAATTTTAGATTTGTGCCAAAGGCTTTTAATTTCACTGCCTTTAAGTCCCGGTACAATTTTATAGACATCGACAAATTTAGTGCCGTTTTGATTTAAGAAACCGGTTTGAATCAAGACGTCCGTCAAAATACCTTCAAGCTGTGCATATAACACAGGGATACAGCCTGCATGAATATTTAATTTATACAGTTTAAACGCATCTAAAAGTACCTGACGGCGCGCTGCTTTATGTTCACCAATATTCAAAGCATCAAAGGCTTTCAACATTTCAGTTTGGAAAAACTCGCTATTGATGACATTCAGAAAATCAAAGTCTGCATCATTTTCATGTTGATGAAGCAGTTGCCAAAAATACAATAAATTTAAAGCATCATTCGCTACTTTCATTTCTACCGGCTGATCTAATTCATCGGCCAAAATATCGAAGTAAGGCTCATCTTGTGCCAAATGACGCAGGGTTTGAATCAGTAAGGCATGTTCATCTGCTGAAATCTGTTCTAAATATTGCTGCGCATCTTTGATAATGTGATGCCCCAATTTATGACGCTGTTCATTTTGAGGAATACGAGTGATTGGCTGATCGTCTTCATAGTCATCTTCATACATGGGCTTGTTACTCTTAGGCATCACAGTTATGCCCTATTATCACTGTAATTGTGTCAGCAATATAGATTTTTTTACTTTTGCAAAGATTTCACCTATTCCCTTGTGCAAGTACTGGCTATCTCATGTAAAATTACAGCCCATTGCATAAATACGAATGAGAGAGTCATATCCGTGCGTAATATTTTAGTTACTAACGCCCTTCCATACGCGAATGGCCCAATTCATATGGGTCATTTACTCGGTTATATCCAAGCTGATATTTGGGTTCGTGCCATGCGTGCAATGGGTCATAACGTGACTTATGTATGTGCGGATGATGCTCACGGCACAGCGATTATGCTACGTGCGGAAGCCAATGGTATTTCGCCTGAACAGCAAATTGCCAATGTGCAAAAAGAACATGAACGTGACTTTGCTGGCTTTAGAGTTGACTTTGACCATTACGACTCAACTAATAGCCCTGAAAACCAAGCACGCGCTTCAGAGATTTACATTAAGAACCGTGAAGCGGACAACATTGCTGTACGCCCTGTGACGCAATTGTTTGACCCTGAAAAAGCAATGTTCTTGTCGGATCGTTTCATTAAAGGTACATGCCCGAAATGTAAAGCGGAAGACCAATACGGCGACTCATGTGAAGTGTGTGGTACAACATACAACGCAACTGAATTGTTGAATCCAAAATCGACTTTAAGCGGTGCGACACCTGTAGAGAAATCTTCAGATCACTACTTCTTTAAGCTACCGAATTTTGGTGATTACCTACAAAAATGGACACGTGACGAAGGTCGTCTGCCTGTGTCGATTGCCAACAAACTCGATGAATGGTTTGAAGCAGGTCTGTCTGATTGGGACATCTCACGTGATGCGCCTTACTTCGGTTTTGAAATTCCAGATGCGCCAAACAAATACTTCTACGTTTGGGTTGATGCGCCAATTGGCTATATGTCGAGCTTTGAAAACTACATCAAGACTAAACGTCCTGACCTAAGCTTTGAAGACTACTGGAAAAAAGATTCTAAAAATGAGGTGTATCACTTCATTGGTAAAGACATCGTTTACTTCCACGCGTTGTTCTGGCCTGCAATGCTTGAAGGTGCAAACTACCGCACCCCAACAAGCTTATTCGTCAACGGTTTCTTGACTGTAAACGGTCAAAAGATGTCTAAATCTCGCGGTACGTTCATTAAAGCGGAAACGTATCTTGAGCATTTGAACCCTGAATACTTACGTTACTACTTCGCATCTAAACTTTCTGACAAAGTTGAAGATTCTGACTTGAACCTTGATGATTTCGTTCAAAAAGTGAATTCAGACCTTGTTGGTAAAGTGGTAAACATCGCTAGCCGTTGTGCGAAATTCATCAATACTAAGTTTGATAACAAACTTTCTGCAACGTGTGCTGAGCCTGAATTGGTACAAAGCTTTATTGATGCAGGTGCTTCAATCGCAGCGCAATACGAAGCACGTGAATTCTCTGCAGCCATCCGTGAAATCATGGCGCTTGCAGATAAAGCCAACCAATACATCGACGAGAAAAAGCCTTGGGCACTTGCGAAAATTGAAGGCGAGGAACAGCAAGTTCATGATGTATGTTCTGTTGGTATTAACTTGTTCCGTCAATTGGCGGTTTACCTTGCACCAGTACTTCCTACATTGGCAGCAGAAGTTCAGAGCTTCTTAAAATTAGAATCTTTCGACTTTGCTTCTGGTAAAACGATTTTGGTGGATCATGAAATTGCTCAATTCCAACCATTGATGCAACGTGTAGATCCAAAAGCTGTTGCTGCAATGGTCGATGCATCTAAAGATTCTTTAGCGGCACCTGCGGAAGCACCAAAAGCGGAAAAGAAAAAAGAGAAAAAAGCTGTCGAGAAGAAGCCTGAGCCTAAAGTAGGTGAAGCTGAAATTATTGGCATTGAAGACTTTATGAAAGTTGACTTACGTGTAGCGGAAGTTTTAGAAGCTGCTCACGTTGAAGGTTCTGACAAACTGCTTCAATTGACTTTAAATGTCGGCGAAGCTGAGCCACGTAACGTGTTTAGCGGTATTCGTGAGTTCTACCAACCTGAAGACTTAAAAGGCAAATTAGTGGTGATGGTGGCTAACCTTGCACCACGTAAGATGCGTTTTGGTATTTCTAACGGTATGGTTTTAGCTGCGGGTAATGGCGAAGGTGTTTGGGTTATTTCACCTGAAACTGGTGCTAAAGCTGGTGATAAAGTTTCTTAATTTTTTAGATTAAGATAAGAAAAGCCTCTACGTTGTAGGGGCTTTTTCTTATTAAACTTAAATATAATCTATATTATTTTAGCGTATTATTTTTCCATTTTCTTTAAGTACTTGACCGTCATAAATATAGGTAATTTTATACTTTGCACCTGCAATTTGTTGAGCTTCATTGTCAGGTACACCCATAAAATCAGGCATTTTCACTACAATTTTACTGGCCGAAGCATTGACTTTAATTAAATCAGAACATGATCCAAAGGCAGGTGAAACTGTCAATTTCTTAGTTGAAGAAATTTTTACGAAATACAATGTAACAGGGCAACCGCTTCCACCAATCTCCTCAACAAGTAGGATATCATCACTATTTAACTGGTATATCCCTCTAACATCTAAACTAGTATTTCCTTCTACCATAGGGTTAACCAGTTTGTTATTAAAATACAACGCACCACGTGGATAATCATCTGATTCTTTTATTTGAAACTTACCATAACGTGTTTTATGAAAATGCTCATGTGCGTATGCTTGACATACAAATCCACTTAGTAAACTTAAGAATAAAGCTTTATAAATCATTATTAGTACTCTTGAACTTCTACGATACAATATTATTTTACTGACATTTCTTGAATATTAATGCTAAATATTAAAAAAAGGATCATGTCATTACTATTCTCTTTTAAACTTAGAATTAAAATATAATGAGGTTAGCCCCTATTATCCCCCTATGTCACTAAAGTTACCTTTGGTTTCTCACTACACGGATTCATAATTTTAATTTCTTTATAGTAACTCTCATCATCTTCGATTAATTCATAATTAAAATGAAAAGAACCATCTTCCTCAAATCTATAATATGTTGCAAGCCTAGTAAAATCTTCTAAACCTTTTGTTTTATGACTTATAACAAAATACGTTTTTAAACTCGGTATTCGGTAAAATTTAATCTCGTACTGGCCTTTTTTAACTTTTTCATGGGTAATGAAACATTTGTTTTTATTATCTACCATTAAAGCTTCAAAAAAATCTTGCTTATGATTTGATTCATTATAGACCATAAGTAAGTGTGGAATATTTGTCGCACCAATTTTAAACCCAATCAGATCAGGACTAAATTGATAAGCAATTGCAGTTTTACTCCATTCGCTTATCAATTTCTCAGTTTTATTCTGATAGGTTTTAATATAGTCACATTGATAAGTTTTATCATTACAATTTGTTTGAATAATTTTAACATCTCCGGCCTGTGCCAATACTGTTGGCTTTGAATAGACAATACAGCTCAAAAATATAATTCCCATAAATATTATTGATTTTATTATCATTTTAAACTTTACCTATATTTTAATAAGATTTATTTTTTGTTTTAACAAATGAAATTTACATAAAGACCTATTTAATTTGCTCAAATAAAAACCATCTTAAACAGTGAGCAACTTTTAAGAATTCTACATGAGTCCTAAACTATATAGGATTTTTAAAAAACATACTTGCTTATTATAATCACTTCATCCCAAAAATCAGCTTTAACCCAAGCA
The DNA here is from genome assembly GCF_013419675.1 of Acinetobacter sp. YH12069. Lineage (NCBI taxonomy): Bacteria > Pseudomonadati > Pseudomonadota > Gammaproteobacteria > Moraxellales > Moraxellaceae > Acinetobacter > Acinetobacter sp. YH12069. Next base: position 174,340 of record NZ_VOZS01000002.1, read on the forward strand.
CTGTCATCACTGCCCCTGCTGCCCGATCAAAACCCGCTTTAAACTTCAAATAGACTTTACGTGGTTTTTCTGCTGACAAAGCCACAGCGACCAATGAACACCACCCTGCATCGATAAAGAAACACAAAACTGGCAGTACAAAGTAAAAATACGTCGGAATCTCTTTCGGTAGAAGTGCCGTAAAAATACTGGCTAACACAATTGCAATTTTAGGATTCGACAACTGGGTAATTAAACCAGTGGTAAATGCACGACGGAGTGACATTTGCGAGCTGCTCGCATCGCCTGCTTCAATCGGTTCTTTGGCATGTTTAATAATTTTAAATGCCATCCACAGCAAATATAAACCACCACAAATTTTTAAAGCCAAATAAGCAGAAGGTACAGCCAATAAAAATGCCTGCAAACCCAATACCGCTAATAGGCCAAATATTGCAGCGCCCAAACCTGTACCAAGAGCGGTAAATAAACCGTGTTTACGTGAAATCGCAATGGAATTCTTCGCCACATAAATTGACGTTGGCCCCGGGCTCATTGCACCAAGTAATAGTGCTGCCGCAATCGAGCCTAATATCCAAAATGATTCCACTGTCACACCGTTTTCACTTAAATTCGTGGCAATTTTACAGATAGAATCTCTGAATTTCTCCCTATAATTTGCAGTGTTTATTTTAATTGACCAAATTTTTCACTATAAATAACTTGAATACCGCATTAATCCATCGCATGATCGCTAAAAGTACAAATTAATATCAAGACAATGAAATTAGCTGAAGCCCTACTTTTACGCAGTGACTTACAAACAAAATTGGCCTCGCTGCAACAAAGAATCAATAACAACGTGCTCATTCAAGAAGGTGATGCACCTAGCGAAGAACCAAATGCTTTAATTCAAGAAGCATTTGCTGTAAATACAGAACTTTATGGTTTAATTGAAAAGATTCACGCCACCAATGCACAAGCTAAAACCGGTTCAGGACGCTGCATGCTTTCAGTGCTCAATGAACGTGATTTATTGACCCAACAGCATCGAATCTTGCAACAAGCAATTGACAGCTCACGCCGTGAAAATGGTCGTTATAGCTCGAGTGAAATCCGTTGGATTAAAACCATTGCAGTGGCAGATTTACAGAAACAGGCTGATAGCATTAGTCAGCAACTTAGACAAAATAATTTAGAAATTCAGGCATCCAATTGGCAAATTGACCTGATAGATTGACCTGATTTAGTCATTTGAACCACGGTTCATTCCAGTTCGGGCATACTGGGCGAGTACAGAGCCTTTTTAAATGTTTGTAAGGCTTTAATCCAACAAACTAAACTGCAGAAGTAAGACGTCTACTTCAAAATGTTCACACATCTGATGTAGCACACTGCATCTGTGACTCTTTACATGTCACGTCTCACTACCGTGTACTGACAGTATGTCCACCCTATTTTTGATGCATCTATCTGCTAATCGTCATCTGCGGCGGCTTCATTGAGTGCAACATCTTCACGGGGCAATTTATAGTCATGGTCATTTACAGGGACACCGCCAATGATCATGGTGCGATGTTCATTTTGAGGACGATGCAATTCGTCTGTCGTATCACAACCCACCATCCAAAAACTGCACAGGCACAGCATAGGCAGCACAGCCTGACTTACTTTGCTCATTGGATGCCCTCCATTTTTATAATTATCTTGTTTATAAATTCAGCATAGCATTTTTATGCAGATATTCACCTTATTTATCTGCCGATTTAGGGTCAATTGTCAGGAATTATGTCTCAAAGATCTTACCAATGCGGATGAAAATTCATGTAGATATGAATATTTTTCCTTTAAAAATAAATCATTTATTTATTTTATTAAAACTACATAGCAGACAAGTTACAAAACTGCTATCGAATACGATTTTACTTCGGACACTTTTGTCCGTTTAATAGCAAGATAAATTTAAAATGATGATGCCAAAGAATAATGTCCACACGTCAACAACTCGCTGCACAAAATCGTGAAATCCTTTTAGAAGCTGCGATTGAGGTATTCCGTATTCACGGGATCAATGCGCCTTTACAACTCATCATGGATCAGGCTCAAGTTGGACGTGCGACGTTTTATCGTAATTTTAATGACCGTCGTGAGTTGGTACTCGCCTTAATGCAAGCTGCCTTGAACCGACTTGAACAGCGTGCGCTTAATTATGCACAGTTCGATGATGGATTTATTCGCCTCATTCAAGACCATATTTATAATATTCCCTATCTCACGGCTTTAATGGAATATTGGCGTGTGATCGATCGGGATGATCCAGCCATGGTTGAAATATACCAACGACGTGATGCCATATTGCAACCGATGATTGATCAGGCCATTCAAAATGGTCGCTGCCGAGCAGACTTTAAACCGGCGGACTATGCCATGGTCACCTCCATTTTACGTGCAGCTTTGCAAGGCCATACCGAAGCAGATCAGGAAAAACTCGCCAAACGTGCCGTGGAATTTTTACTACATGGTATTTGCGGGTAACACGTCATGTCCAAATCACCGCGTTTATTAGAAACTGCTCCGGATTGGACACCCGAAGAAAAACCGACTTTGCCCGGATCTCCCGCTGCCATTGCACATCCCACCTATAAGCGTTTCTTATACTTCTTTATCGGTTTATTTGTTGCGATCTCGGGGAGTTTAAGTAATGGATTTATCACGGCAAATCTTCCCCTTCTACAAGGTGAATATGGCTTAACGCCTTCAGAAGCGGCTTGGATTCCTGCGGCATTTGTTATGGCAAATGTCAGCTCTAACCTGATCTTATTTAAAGCCCGTCAACAATATGGACTTAGGCTATTTTCAGAAATTGGTTTGGTTTTATTTATCGCGGTGATGGTGCTGCATTTATTCGTCCATACCTATGAAATGGCAATTTTTGCACGGGTGATTAGCGGCTTACTTGCAGCTCCCCTCAGTTCGCTTGGGATGTATTACATCATGCAAGCCTTTAAACGTGCTCATTTTGGTCGTGGGCTATATCTGGCTTTAGGCTTTCAGCAGTTGGGGATTCCGTTGGCATGGATCATGTCTCCCTATCTGGTCGATGTCAACGATTGGTCTATTTTTTACACCTTTGAATTAGGTTTAGCCTTATGTTGTTTGGCGATGGTGGTCTCTCTTAAATTGCCACGAAGTCTACGTATCGAAGTGTTTGAAAAGCAGGATTTATTCACCTTTACATTATTGACACCCGGCTTTGCTTTGCTATGTATCGTGCTAACTCAAGGCCCGATTCTTTGGTGGTTTGAGGCTGAATGGTTGGCCTATTTACTCATCGCCGCTTTGATTCTTTTAGTTGTCGGTCTGACCTATGAACATTTTCGGGTCAATCCCCTGATTGTCACACGCTGGCTCGGAACATCGTCGACCGTAAGTTTTATTATCGGTGCCTTTGCCATTCGCTTTCTCATGTCAGAACAAAGCTATGCAGCCGTGAATTTTTTGAAAACCATGGGCATGGGACCCGACCAATTTGTTTCCTTTTATACCGTCGTGCTGATCGGGATTGTCTTAGGAACAGTGTTTAGTGCCCTGACCTTTTCCAAAGAAAAAATTGTGCTTCATCTACTCGGTGCAGCAGGTCTCGTGCTCTTTGCCTGTGCCCTGGATTACCACCTGACCAGTGATGTACGACCGCATGATTTTTATTGGAGTCAGTTTTTGGTGGGCTTTGCCAGTGGCATGTTTATTGGCCCACTTTTGCTTACAGGCATTGTCAGTGCTTTGTAAAAAGGCCCATCGCACATGGTGACGTTTATCGTGCTGTTTTCTGCAACGCAAACCTTTGGGGGATTGGTCGGATCCTCGTTCTTTTCGACCTACCAGCAAATGCGTACCCAAACCTATCAGGCACAGATTTATAATGATTTATCGCAAACCTCACCTATAGTGGAACAGCGCCTACAACTATTGGCTCAAATTGCGCATCAATATTCTTTAGACCCTAATTTAGATCAACAACAAGCCATACGTAGCCTTAATCAAACCATCACTCGAGAAGCCCAAGTTCGAGCCTATAACGATGTGATTTTTTTAAATGGCATATTCGCCGTTTTATTGTTGCTTTGGGGTTTATTGCTGATGGGCAAAAATAAATATCAATTACGCCAACAGCAACGCACGGATAGTAGTTAAAATTTTCCCGACTTAAACAACATAAGCAACCGCCAAATGACCTAATTGATATTGAGAACAACATGACCGAAGACCATAAACCCACTGAGCAAGCAGCACCACAGCAACCACAAACAGCAACCGCTATGCCTGCGCCATCGAGCAAGCTTATTTCTACGCCGCAGCGTACCCTGGTTTTCATGTTGATCATCCTCTTGTTGGGAATTGCACTGATCTTATGGGTGTGGCGGATTGGTCCATTTCATAACAGTATCGAGTCGACTGAAAATAGCTATGTCAAAGGCAAAACCACGGTGCTTTCATCACAAATTAATGGTTATGTGAAAGATGTTTTGGTGACGGATTTTGATCATGTGAAAAAAGGTCAAGTGCTTATGCATATCGATGCAACGACCTATGATCAAAAAGTCACACAGGCTGAATCTGGGGTGGAACAAGCACAGAACTCACTTGCCAATCAAAGCCAGGCCATTGAACAACGCAGAGCAGATATTACGGCAGCCGAAGCGAAAGTGGACCAATCACGTGCGGCTTATGAATTAGCTCTTGCACAAATGACGCGCTACCAACAACTCGGCAATACTGGCGCTGCATCGAAATCAGAACAAGATAAAGCCACTGCAGACGCTAAAAATAGTTTGGCCCAACTTCATCAAGCAGAAGCCAATTTGCTGGTTGCCAAAGAATCATTCAAAACTGCACAAGTTGCAGCGACAGGGCTTAAAGCGCAAGTGAATAGTGCCAAAGCACAATTTGATCAGGCAGTGACCACTAAAGACTACAGCACGATTGTGGCACCTATGGATGGTCAGCTTGGCGAAGTCAGCCCGCGTATTGGTCAATATGTTGCGGCAGGCTCTCAACTGATGTATTTAATTCCACAGCAGCGCTGGGTGACTGCTAACTTTAAAGAAACGCAAATTGCAGATATGCATATTGGTCAAAAAGCGTGGTTCAGCGTCGATGGCATGAAACATCAAAAATTTTACGGCAAAGTTGAGCAAATCTCCCCTGCGGCTGGTTCTGAATTTAGTGTATTGAAACCTGACAATGCCACAGGAAATTTCACTAAAGTCGTGCAACGCATTGCCGTGAAAATTGCAATTGATCCCAATCAACAAGGTTTGGAAAACTTAAGACCCGGCATGTCTGTCGTCACCTCCGTTGATGTTGCTAGTTAGCAGATATCAGCAGTGAAGTGCTATAAGCAGAGTTGAACTGACCAAGATGCAAAGGATTTTATCTTCTGCACCTCCCGTTTTACAATGCCTACCTATTTGAACTCTAACCACCAAGATAACGATTACCAACATGTTTGAATCTATCGCCCACGCCATTCCTGAGCAGACTATTCAATATCAAGGGGTTGATTTGTGTATTAAGCGTTTGGACTTGGTACACCCACAAATATCAGGCAATAAATTTTATAAACTTAAATACAATTTTATTGAGGCACAGAAATTAGGGTTTAAACAGGTGCTTAGCTTTGGCGGTGCTTATTCAAATCACATTGCAGCCACTGCATTTGCTGCACAATTATTTGGATTCGGCAGTCTAGGCATCATCCGTGGAGAAGAATTACAACATCAAGCCCGAAATCCTACTTTAGCCACCGCCGAACAGTTTGGTATGCAGCTCAGTTTTGTCACACGCCAAAAGTATCGTGAACAGAAACAAGCTGACGCTTTAGCGCAATTACGACAGGAATTTCCCGAACATTATGTCATTCCTGAAGGTGGAAGCAATGCATTGGCTATCCGTGGCTGTAGAGAAATCTTAAGCCATGAAAATCAAAAAAATTTTGATCTCATCTGCTGTGCAGTCGGTACAGGTGGAACCATAACGGGCTTGATTGAAGCCAGTGCTGAACATCAACATGTTCTTGGCTTTTCAGCGCTCAAAGGCAATTTTCTTTGCGACGATGTTGCTCAGCTGACGCAGAAAACCAATTGGAGCATCAGTGATGAATTTTGCTGTGGCGGCTATGCCAAAACAACGCCGGAACTTTTACAGTTTATGCATGACTTTGAACAACGCTTTGCGATTCCATTAGAACAGGTTTATACGGCTAAAATGTTGCGAGGTATTTTCAGCATGATTGAGCGGGGTCAGATTAAAAACCATCAGCGTGTTTTAGTGATCCATACTGGTGGCCTACAAGGTCGCTTGAAAGGTTCAACCGAAGCGCTAAAAAGCGTATAATCCTGCGTCCTTTCTTCCACGCGGAAACTTACCATGTCGCAAAATCAATATGATGTCCTTGTTTTAGGTGCTGGTGCATCAGGCTTAATGACGGCATATAAAGCGGCACAGCGTGGACGCAAAGTTTTAGTAGTTGAAAAAGCCAATAAAGTTGGCAAAAAAATCCTAATGTCTGGCGGCGGTAAATGCAATTTCACCAATTTATATGTCGAACCAGAAAATTATATTTCACATAATCCGCACTTTGTTATTTCAGCATTAACTCGCTATACCAACTGGGACTTCATTGGTATGGTCTGCGAATATGGCATTGAGTACGAAGAGCGCAAACATGGGCAGTTATTTACCCAAAATGGTGCAAAAGAAATTCTCGCCATGCTATTGGCAGAATGTGACAAAACAGGCTTGGTGGATATTAAAACCAACTGTGAAGTAAAAGCAGTCAATGCCTTGCCAGAACAAGGCTTTCAAGTGGCAACCAATCTAGGCTATTTTGAAGCAGAATCGGTGGTTATTGCCAGTGGCGGTCTTTCTATTCCTACTTTAGGTGGTTCAGGAATTGGCTATGAGATTGCCAAACAATTTGGTCATTCTGTCTACCCCACTCGCGCTGGCTTAGTACCCTTCACTTTCTCCGATAGTTTTAAAGAAGTCACCACACGCTTGAGCGGCAATGCTGTTGAAGCCACGTTATCGAATGAGTTAAACAGTTTTACTGAGGCTCTACTCTTTACTCACCGTGGTTTAAGTGGCCCAAGCTCATTGCAGCTTTCAAACTACTGGGATGTCGGCCAACGCTTTAATATCAATTTCCTTCCAGCTTTAGATGTTTTAGATTTCCTCAAATCTAAGAAATCTAGTCAACCCAAAGTGTTACTGCGTACACTGTTCAATGAACACTTACCGAAAAGTGTAGTTATAGAATTACAAAATCTGATTTGGCCTGAACAAGCTGAATTAGCCATTGGCAATATTAGTGATGAAAAACTAGAACTTATTGCAAGCCGTTTAGAAAGCTTTGAAGTGAAGCCATCAGGCACTGAAGGTTACCGTACTGCTGAAGTTACACTCGGTGGTGTGGATACCACTGAAGTCTCATCAAAAACCATGGAAAGTAAAAAACAGAAAGGCTTGTACTTTATTGGCGAAGTGCTCGATGTAACGGGTCATTTAGGTGGATACAATTTCCAATGGGCATGGGCTTCTGCACATGCAGCTTCTGAATACGTCTGATCTCGACATAGAATGAATTAATCATAATCTGCAGATGATCTCTGCATAAAAAAGGCTGATTCATTCAGCCCTTTTTTTATGCCCGATCTGACTTATTCAAGATAGTCGGTTTTAAATAATGATACTGACGACGACGAAGTTCGTTGAATTGTCAGATCCATTTTTTCAACGGCAACTGAAATATGTTGTGGTTGCACGCTTGCGGTTTGTTTGAGTGTCGATACTAAAGTATTGAGCATTGAAATTACCCCCATTTTGCCATTCCTTTGCACGGATCATAAGTGTCATTCATGACAGCAATATGAATCCTAAGTTTTTATATTTTAAGTAATATTCCATATATCACTATTACTTAAAATACCAATTTTCGAGTAAATTTCAATCATTATTTTTGGACTGATTGGTATAATTTTTTTCACTGTTTGGCGGTGATTGTTCTGCCTGCTCCAAATTAGTGCGTTTTGGTTTTGCAAAAATAAAGCGTCGTGCGCTTGCCAAAAAACCCACCGTGATCCCTGCAATAATCACTGGGGCTAAAAATTTATTCGGTGCTTTTGCCATACAATATTCCTTATAAAGCATTAAAATCGACCACTTAAGCGTGGCCGATTTTTTTAAAGACAGAATAGTTTAATTTGGATCATCTGGTTTTGGCGGGGTTAAAGGTTCCGAAGGTGCATCGACCTGTTTTTCAGCCTCGCCTGTCGATCCAAATGGATTATTTTGTGGTTGATCACTTGGGTTTACATCCAACTGATCTGGCGTCGCAGTTTCTTTTTCACTGACGCCGGGAGCAGCCTGTTGAATGTTTGGATAGCCATCATCGGTTTTCACTTCAGAAGTCATCACAGATGTTGATGGCGTTGGACTCGCTACAGACGATGTAGGCGTATTAAAGGTGGTTTTTGCCTTCGCCTGTTCCTGTACTGGATTCGGTTCGTTGGCTTCACGTTTCGCTTTATCGATAAGATCTGATAACAATCGTTCCGCCGGATTGCGACCACCTAAACCAAAGGCCAAAGCGAAAGCAACTGCAACCGCACCGAGAGTTAAACCAAAGGCCAAATTCACGATCGAGTCGGCAATACCCATGGCACGCAAACCCATGGCAACAACCAAGCCCATAATCAGCACACGAACCAAATTACCTAACCAACGTGAACTGTTATATTCCCCTCGTTGCACCACATTTGCCACAATATTGGCAAGCCAGAAACCCACCACCAAGATTACAGCACCAAGTAAAATACTTGCACCGAACTGGATAAACATAGCAATAAGGGCACTGATTTGCTCAAAGCCTAAACGGTTAGCAGCTTCAGATACCGCAAACAACATGGTGAAAAATACAATGAGGCAACCGACCACATCCGACACTTTGGTTTTGCCCAAAAAGCGTTGAATGTCTAATTTTTCTGGCACAGTATCAACACCTGTACCCGAGATCACATCCACCACTAGACGCGCTACAAAGCGTGACACCACATAGGCCAAGATTAAGATTAAACCTGCGGCAATGATGTTCGGTATCGCATACATGATCTCATGTAACATGGCTGTTGCAGGCTGAGAAATCGCCTCGATACCAAGTGCTTCGAAAGCCACAATTAAAGCCGTGATAATAACTATAGCAAAGACAAAATTACCCAAAACTTGAGCAAGTTTTGCATTTTTGAACATGCCCACTTTTTCGACTTGCTGCTGCAAACTCAAACTGTTTACCAAGCCTTCCACAATGCCTCGCACAATCTTCGCCAAGATGTACCCCACAAAGACGATGACACCGGCAATAAAGATATTGGGAAGATAAGAAACAACTTCAGTGACCATATTTTGGATTGGGAACAAGAGACCATTCAAACCCAAGATCGATAAAACAATCGGTAGGAAAAGTAACAAGATTAGCCAATAAACTATTTCACTGATATTTTGACTGATTGGGCTGACGCCAACCTCAGAACTAAGTTTTTCATCGAGTTGGGTTTTATCAAGCAGTTTCTTTGAACCGACTTTGACCAAACTCGCCACGATCCAACCAATAAAACCTACAGCTACCGCAGCCAAGAGCTGTGGAATAAATAACAAGAACTGCTGAATCATATTACTGAATGGGCCACTGACACTGGTCAAATTCAGCACATTGAGCGCACCAATGACGGCAATGATCAAAATAATCCAGAACACTACTCTGGAGACTATATTTTCAACATTGGAACGGTGCCCAGTTGCATTTGAAAGTTTTTGATTTGTACCTAATTGTTGCAGAACTTTTTTGACGCCAGCAGCAATCAATAAAGCAATGACCCAACCAATCAGGAGAATTGCTACTGCACTTAAAATGGGGTGAAACTGTTCCCAATAATACATGGCATCAAAACGGCCACGCGGACCACCCAGATAATCATTCATACGTTCGCCCTCATTGTTATACATGATCTGTTGTTATGTGCATTTTTACGTATGCCGCGATATCACACAGCATTGGTGCTTTAAACTTGAGCTTTCTTTTCCACCTTAGTTTTTGCGTATTTTTTAATCAACCAAAGTATGCATAACTCCAACAAAAGCTCACAATTGAATGTAAAAAAGCCTTGGCATAACCAAGGCTTTATTTGTGTCATTCTGATGAGATGCTTAAGGTTCAGATCTTGCAATCATGTAAATCTGACTCATGTATTTATCATCAATTATTATCAACGATCTGTCGCAGTTGCAGTATTTGAATCATTAGCAACAGCTTCATCCCCCGCTGTACCGCTAGTCGTATCATTGGCAGTTGCAGTTTGTGCATTCGGTGCAGGATGATCAGGTGGTGCATCCGAAGCAGACGGTTTCATATCTGCAAACATATAAAACAATAACGCGATTAAGAAGATACCCACTAAGATCAGTATGTACACAGGGATACGTTTTTTTTGTGTTGTTTCTTCCGTACTGGTGGTATGGGGTGGTTTATTAAAATCGTGTGTCATATTCCCCTCGCTATTTTGTTGTTCGTCGTTCACTTTTTATACTAGCAATACAATATCCATTGTTGTGTGAAGAACAATTACAATCCGTGAAAACATGTAACTTAAAAGATCAGTTCAATTTACATCCGTTTTTCTGTTTAGATAGTTCCCTTAATTTTAGATTTAAAATCAATCGCTAAGGTAAAAATATCGGAGCATGAAATGAATGTACCATTTCAATCGTATTCATTTTCAGAGTATCAAGTGTTGCAAAAATAAATGCTTTTTTGAGCTAGATGGAATTCTCTGCTTTTGATGAATGAAATGAGCTATAATCATGCACCTTATTTTTCACCTGTTATCAAATCTATGGCGTACCATCAACAAGGTGTAACGCTTGATCTTGACACTGACGTCACTCATCAATGTTCCCTTCATTACACTCGTGATCAGCATCTTATTGGCATTATTGAATTTAGTAAGCCAAGTTATGTGTTGAAATGGGGTGATTTGGAATATTTCCGCCGACGTACTGAAGAGTTTTCAGTGATGCCATTCCCTGAATGCATCAATGCGATGGTGATTGATATTCGAAATATTGCGGCTTTTTTAGATAATGAAGTGCCTATTATTCCTTGGCGCTTGCTCGAAGAAGAATGCCCGATTCGCTTAGTTGTTCCCCAAGATCGACTGGAGCATTATGCTGGCTTTTTTGAACCGACTTGGTTGACTTCCGACGTAGACACAGCGATTCAAGAAATTCGTGAATTTATGGATATGTTTGTGCATTAACACGGAGATTAAACTAAAGTTTAATCCCGAAAACCTCCATTTGGAGGTTTTTTTATGCCCTTTTATTTTCATTATCTATTTCACAATAAATATAATTCATTTAATATTCAATCACTTATAACAAATTTACTTATAAAAAATCTTCATAACTTATCCCATTTCTTAGTAACAATTCGGCAATAAATTTTGCTTGAGCCTTGTTCGATTTATCACCTAAGATGTAGAAAATGATCTCTTTTTTATTGTTGAAACATTCTTAAAAACAAAGCAATAAAACTAAATACGTAACAAGATCATAAAAAGTGGATATTAAATCAGGGTAAAAGGAGTTTTAACGATGACGTCAAAAAAACATTTAGCAACTTTGTTCTGTGCAAGTGCGCTCACTTTAGGGCTTAGCGCATGTAGTGACAATAAAGCACCTACAACGGATAAAGCTGCAGGAAGTGAAGCTGCTGTTTCTGACTCAGGGACTTTAGATAAGATCAAAAAATCGGGCACGATTGTTTTAGGCTATCGCGATTCATCGATTCCATTTTCATATATCGCAGATAATCCAAACCAACCTGTGGGTTATGCGCATGATCTTCAATTAAAAGTAGTTGAAGCAGTAAAAAAACAATTAAATCTTCCCGATTTAAAAATCCGTTATAACTTAGTGACCAGCCAAAACCGAATTCCATTAGTTTCTAATGGCACCGTCGACTTAGAGTGTGGTTCAACCACCAACAATAAAGAACGCCAACAACAAGTTGATTTCTCAACAGGTTTCTTTGAAGTGGGTTCACGCTTACTTACTGCAAAAGACTCTGGGATTAAAGACTTCGCTGACCTTAAAGGTAAAAAATTAGTCACCACGGCAGGAACTACATCTGAGCGTTATATTCGTCAACATGAAAAAGAGTTAGGTATTGGTGAAGTCATTTCTGCCAAAGACCACGCTGAGTCTTTCCTCATGCTACAAAATGGTCGTGCAGCGGCATTTATGATGGATGATATTTTGCTGGCGGGTGAAAAATCGAAAGCCAAAGATCCAAACAAATGGGAAATCGTGGGTACAGCACCGATTCAAGAAATTTATGGTTGTATGCTACGTAAAGGCGATACTGGCTTTAAACAAGTGGTTGATGATGCAATCAAAGCGACCTATAGCTCTGGTGAAATCAATGACATGTATAAAAAATGGTTCCAAACGCCAATTCCACCAAAAAATATCAATTTGAATTTCCCGATGTCTGATCAATTAAAAGCATTGATTAGCAATCCACATGACCGTGACGAATAACTTTCCCTAAACATTCTAAAGATGCTTAAGCCAAACGGATTTTGGCTTAAGCTCATTATAGGGAGTTCCTATGAATTATAGCTGGAATTGGGGTGTGCTGTTCCAATCTACTGGTGTAGGTGATTCGACCTACCTGAATTGGATTTTAATTGGAATCGGCTGGTTGTTTGTCATCGCTTTGGTGGCATGGAGCATTGCGATGGTGCTCGGCAGCATCTTGGGTATTATGCGTACCCTACCGAGTCCTGTAGCACGAGGTATTGGTACTGCCTACGTGACTATTTTCCGAAATGTACCCTTATTGATTCAACTGTTTATTTGGTTCTATGTTGTACCTAACTTCCTTCCTGCTGCGATTAAAAGCTGGTGGATGAATGACCTTGGGGCAAATACGACCGCCCTAATTTCTGCAAGTGTCGGCTTGGGTCTATTTACAGCTGCACGGGTCTGTGAGCAAGTCAGGACAGGTATTGAAGCGCTTCCTTTGGGGCAAACCAATGCAGGTTATGCCATGGGATTTAGCACGGCTCAACTTTACCGCTATGTGATCTTACCGCAGTCATTCCGCACGATTTTGCCACCCCTCAGCTCTGAGTTGACCAACTGTGTCAAAAACACCTCAGTTGCGTCTTTGGTCGGTGTTGCAGAAATCATTTCACAGATGAAAACCATCAGTGAATACACGCAAAACACCATCGAAATTTATACCTACGTCACCATTATTTTCATCGTGATCAACATCTGTTTAATTGGTTTCATGAATTTTCTGGAAAAACGCCTACGCGTTCCTGGCTTAATTGCAGGAGATAAATAATGGAATGGCTCAGTTCTTTTATTCAAGACCTCCAAGCGTCTGGCCCTGCACTATGGCATGGTTTCAGCATCACGCTAAAAGTGGTGATCACGGCAACCATTGGTGGTGTCTTTATTGGGACTTTATTGGCGTTGATGCGCCTGTCCTCGATTAAAGTATTTAATATTTTTGCTAAAGGCTATGTGAACCTTTTTCGTTCTATTCCTTTGCTCTTGGTGCTGATGTGGTTCTACTTTGCCGTACCCTTTATCTACACAGGGATCACCGGTAACTATCTGACGATTGATACTGCCCTCGTTTCGAGTATCGTGGCCTTCATGCTATTTGAAGCGGCTTACTTTTCAGAGATTGTCCGTGCCGGGATTCAATCAATTCCTAAAGGTCAAACTTCTGCAGCTTATGCTCTCGGTATGAGTTATAGCCAAGCAATGCGCTTAATTATTTTGCCGCAATCTTTTCGCAAAATGACGCCACTTCTCTTACAACAAACCATCATTCTGTTCCAAGATTCAACCATGGTTTATGCCATCGGACTGTTAGACTTTTTCCGCACCAACTATGTTCGAGGCGACCTTATGTCATTGTTAACTCAATACATTCTGTTTGCTGGTTTGGTGTATTTCACTATTAGTATGATCGCTACCTATGCAGTTAAAAAATTACAACGGAGGTTAAGTGTATGACCGATCAAAAAACGATGATTGACCTCCAAAATGTCAGTAAATGGTATAAAGATTTTCAAGTGCTTACCGATTGCACGACTCAAATTAAACAAGGTGAAGTGGTTGTGGTGTGTGGGCCTTCTGGCTCAGGTAAATCAACGCTCATTAAAACCGTTAATGGACTTGAGCCTTTTCAGGCCGGTACGATTTTAGTCGACGGTATTTCCATTAATGACCCAAAAACCGATTTAAATAAATTGCGTAGTCGTGTCGGCATGGTATTCCAGCACTTTGAATTGTTTCCACATTTATCCATTACCGAAAACCTGACTATTGCGCAGGTTAAAGTCTTGGGTCGATCAGAAGCCGAAGCCAAGAAAAAAGGTTTGGCTTATTTAGACCGTGTGGGTTTAAGTGCGCATGCCGCTAAATTCCCTGCACAATTATCAGGTGGACAGCAACAACGTGTTGCCATTGCACGTGCGCTCAGTATGGACCCGATTGCCATGTTGTTTGATGAGCCGACTTCGGCACTTGATCCAGAGATGATTAACGAAGTGCTTGATGTCATGGTGGGTCTTGCAAAAGAAGGTATGACCATGATGTGTGTAACCCATGAGATGGGCTTCGCGCGTCAGGTTGCGGACCGTGTGATCTTTATGGATCAAGGAAAAATTGTGGAAGACTGCAGCAAAGATGATTTCTTTAATGCCCCTCGTGGTGAACGAGCGCAGCAGTTCTTAAATAAAATTCTGCATTAACATCAAAACGTATTTAGTTTTCAAAAATAAAAAAAGCTCATCCATCGATGAGCTTTTTTCATGGCACCTTACCAATAATTTTCTACCGCAATATTGCCTTCACCACGACGGTTCATAGTCAAACCACGCGCCTTTAATGCTGCCTTGGTGTCATCAACCATTTGTGGATTACCACACAGCATGACATGCGTCGTTTCCACATTAAACGCTAAGCCTGCCGCCTGTTCTAACTCGCCATTTTCAATTAAAACTGGTAAACGATCATGCAGCAGTGCATTTGGATCACGTGTCACAATAGGTATAAATTTAAAACCCGTATGCCCTTCGCCAAAGGTCTCAGCGATTTCTTGAATCCGCTCTACATAAGCCAGTTCTGATACGGTGCGCACACTGTAGACTAAATTAATTTTTTCGTATTTAGACCACGTTTCAAAGTCTTGTAGCATCGATAAAAATGGTGCTAGACCCGTTCCTGTTCCCAACAGCCATAAGTCCTTTGGCAATGGCAACTGATAACGCGCCAAGGTAAGGAAACCATATGGAACTTTTTCTAAATACAGCTCATCGCCCACTTGTAGATGCTGCAAATTTGAAGTAAACGCACCATCAGGAACGACGATAGAGAAAAACTCTAAAGTTTCATCAAAGGGGGACGACACCACAGAATAGGCACGAACCACCAATTCATCGCCCACTTTCAAACCAATTCGTGCGAACTGACCAGCGGTAAATTTAAAATGCGCAGGACGTGTCATGGTAAAACTGAACAAAGTATTGGTCCAACGGTGTACAGATAAAACCTTTTCTAAGCTAAATTTTTCAATTGACATGATTTGAACGTGGCGTGACAGACTGTGCTCATGTTAGCATGACAGCATAATTTATTAATATTTTTTAAATGTTAAGGCCTGATTCATGCGCATGACTTTACGCCAGTTGGCTGTTTTTGTAGCAGTCGCTCAAGAAGGTACCGTTACCAAAGCCAGTGATGCTGTCAAACTTACTCAAAGTGCAGCAAGTATGGCATTGGCAGACCTCGAAGATGGTCTCGGTGCTCCACTGTTTGACCGACTTGGTAAACGCTTGCAATTGAATGACTTGGGTCGTTTTTTATTGCCACAAGCTTTGGAAATTTTAGGGCGCTGTGAAGCTTTTGAACAAGCAGCGAAAGGCGAACTACAAAGTATTGATCTGCGTTTGGGTGCGACCCTAACCATCAGTGACTACTTGATGCCAGACCTCATGGCAGATTTCTTACAAATTCAGCCTCAAGCACATTTACAACTTCAAGTCGGCAATACCCGCCAAATGATTGAAGCGGTAAACCAATTTCAGTTGGATTTGGCCTTAATTGAAGGTTCATGTCATCTGCCACAGCTGCAATGTATTCACTGGCGTGACGATGAACTTGCTGTGTGCTGTTCACCTGAGCACCCTTTAGCGAAGTTGGATCGTGCACTCACTGCAGCTGACTTTGATAACGTAGAATGGATCTTACGTGAAGAAGGTTCAGGCACACGTGAAGTATTTGATAACGCAATTTTAAAAGACCTGCCAGATGCCAATATTCGTTTAACCTTGGGTCATAACGAAGCCATTCTAAAAATCGTGGCAGGTGGTCTTGGTATGTCATGTATTTCTAAACTTGCGATTGAGCCTTTACGTGAAAAAGGTCAATTGGTGGTTTTAGATACGCCGTTTTGGCAACTTGCCCGTCCATTATTTATGTTGGTACATCGTCAGAAATACCAAGGACCGGGTCTCAAAGCCTTTATGCAATTTTGTGAAAAATCTGTTTAAACTAAAAAGCGCCTAATGGCGCTTTTTTTTATTTATTAAATTGTCGTTCGCAAGGTATTCCGTCGTTGTTTCCGTCCATTTTCGTACCTGGACAATGTTGTAGAAAATAGACCGCTTCTTCATAAGATTTCATCTGACTACAATGCGTACGCCCATCACAACTAAACTGTACTTTCTCTACTGCCCTTGGCGTATCACTTGAAGAAGGTGCCTGCGCAGTGTCTTGAACAACAGACTGAGCCTGCGTTGAAGCTGTGCCGTATAGGTTTTTTTCACCTTGCTCAGACAGCACCCGATCGGGTAAATCCCCCTGTGCTTTTCGTTGTTCTTTTACAATATTTTCATTTTCTTGCATGAGCTGTTGTAAATGTAGCTGCTTCTGTTCTTGATACTGCTGATATTTCCCATAGATTGCCACAGCTAATACCACAATTACAATGAGTCCAATCATGCTGATGATTTTACTGCCCCAAACTGTGCCTTTACCTACATCGTGAGGTATAACTTGCTCATTCACTCGATCTGTCATTGATTCAAATGACGGATTTATCTGTTCATGAGTGGACTGCTCTTTTTTCAAATCTAAACGGATGATATTTACCGCTTTAAATTTACCTTGATCTGCTTCAATCCTGTATTTGAGATTTTCTCCAACACGTGGCTCGATGTGTCGGCTAGGAAAATCACGAATATGAAAAAATAAATCCTTTGCTTGATCTTGTTGTATAAATCCAAAGCCGCGCTCAACGTTATAGCTTTTGATTTTCCCCTCTTTAAACATAAAAATTGTCTCTCACATTTTCTTTTAATGCTCTTATGATAATAAAAAAGAGGTCCTATAGACCTCTTTTTTATTTCAAAGATTTCATGGAAATCTCAAAATCACATTATTTACGCAAATTCGAAAGCAAAGCTGAAGTAATTGACTGGTTATTTGCCACTACTTTAGATTTTTTAGCTTTTGCAGATTTGTCTTCTTCACGCTCAATGTTTATGGCTTTATAACGATCACCATTTTTCACCACATTAAATTTCACACGATCATTACGTTTTGGCTCGACACCATCTGCGGGAAAGTCAGAGATATGGAAAAATACATCACCTTCTTCACATGAAAGAAAGCCAAAGCCCTTTTCAGGATTGTACTGCTTCACCTTACCTTTATATTGTTCGGACTTCATAAAGTACCCTATTCCATTTATGCCAATGTCTTTAGTATATAAAAAAGAGGCTATAAAAGCCCCTTTTCTGTTCATGTTGCAAAAATTAATCTTTTTGAACTGAACCGAAAATTTTATCGCCTGCATCGCCAAGACCAGGAACGATATAACCGTTTTCATTTAAACCTTGGTCTACAGATGCTGTATAAATGATCACATCTGGGTGAGCTTCATTTACACGTTTAATGCCTTCTGGAGCGGCAACAAGCACCATGACACGAATATCTTTACAACCACTGGCTTTTAGAACGTCAATAGCAGCAACGAGCGATGAACCTGTTGCAAGCATTGGGTCAATAATCATCGCTAAACGGTTTTGTACGTCTGGTACTAATTTTTTGTAGTAAGTACGCGCTTCTAAAGTTTCTTCATCACGCTCTAAACCCAATACAGATACTTTCGCACTTGGAATCAGGTTTAAGAAACCATCCAACATACCAATACCTGCACGTAAAATCGGTACGACTGTTATTTTTTTACCGGCAATACGATCTACAATTACTTTACCATTCCAACCATCAATTTCATGATCGACCATTGGTAAATCTTTCGTTGCTTCATAAGTCAGAAGCATAGTCACTTCTTGAGCAAGCTCACGGAAGTTTTTAGTACTAATATCTGCACGACGAAGTAAGCCGAGTTTATGTCGGATTAAAGGATGACGGATTTCATGGATAGCCACGGGAGAACACCTAAAAGGTTAAGATAAAATTTCAACCATTATAAAGCTATTTAACAAATGATAAAAATAAAAAAGCCCCCTTTACAGGAGGCTTTTTTGTAATAAGCAAATTAATTGCTTAATTCATTAGTTAAATCCACTTTGAATTAAGCTAAAAATGAACTGTTGTAATTCAGGTGAGATCGCAAAGTATGCCACTTGAGATACTGCAATGATTGGATCTGGATATACACCGATCAACAACACAAGTGCAGCTGCGCCAAGCACCATAATACCACCCACTTTTTGACCCCAATGATCAACAGCGTCGATACGTGGGTTTTCTGGTGGAGTCATGTACATCACAATCATCACACGTAGGTAGTAGTACAAACCGATACCTGAACCAAGGATCACCATCGCAGCTAAGAACCATGAACCACCAGCAACCGCTGTTTTGATCACAAGGAACTTACCAATAAAGCCAGCTGTTAATGGGATACCTGCAAGAGATAACATCATGACAGTCAGTGTTGCAGTCAACACTGGACGACGCCAGAACAAACCACGGTACTCCGCAAGGCTACCTGCTTCGTCTTTGTTGTTGTAAGGGCTAGACATCAGTGTCACAACACCGAACGCACCAATCGTTGTTAATACATAAGTAATCACATAGACGTTGACGCTGCTGAATGTTGCAAAGCCTTGTACTTGAACAAAGTCAGTATTACGTGCACTGACAATCGCAACAAGTAAGTAACCAAAGTGAGCGATTGAAGAGTATGCAAGGATACGTTTCAAGTTCACTTGACGTACTGCTAGTAAGTTACCCGCAAGGATAGACAATACTGCAATGATGGTCACGATCGTGATGAAGCTGTCAGAAAGGATTAAGCCAGAAGCCAAGAAGTAACGAACGAATAGACCGATCATTGCCACTTTAGCCACAGTCGCTAAGAATGTCGCGATTGGCGCTGGCGCACCTGCATACACGTCTGGTGTCCATTTGTGGAATGGCGCAAGAGACAATTTAAATGCAACAGCAAAAACAATCAGTGCAAGACCAAGGACTACACCCGGTTGGCTGAATGTTGTGAACATTTTGCCTGGTTCAGCAACGAATGCCATTGTACCTGTGTACGCATATACATAAGCCATACCCATCAACAACATCGCAGAAGCAGTTGCTGAAAGCACCAAGTATTTCACACCCGCTTCAAGCGACTGTGAACGTTGGTGTGTATAAGCCAATAGGCCGTATACAGGAATCGACATTAACTCAAGACTGATAAAGAAAGACGCATAGTGCGAACTTGCAACCATTAACAATGCACCTGTTACAGAGCACAGCATCAAGATATAAAGTTCTTCACGGTTATCTTTATAGGTTTCGATATACGCATGTGACAATGTGCAGCAAGCAAGTGCTGCAATCAAAATCACGAATTGGTACAACATCGTAAATGGATCTACGATGAACAAATTCATTACGTTTGCAGGTGCATACTGCCCTGCAACGAAAACAAAAATAATATAAAAGGCTGCAAGGTTCAGACCGATAACGGAAGTCGTTGCAACTAAATTGTGGTTACGCTTGATTGCAATTAGCAACATCACGACGATCGCAGTTAAAGCCACGATCATCACAGGAGCTAATGGCATAAGCTCAGAAAATGACATTGTGAAGTCCATGGCTTATTGCATCTCCACATTTTCAGGTTGTACAGCAATCTGCTGCACAACATCAACGACTTCTTGAACTGGGATATAGCTATTTGCAATCCACGCCATGCTTGAATTTGAAATATCAAGGAAGGTTTGTGGGAATAGACCAAGCCATACTAGACCAAGAGCACAGATTAAAAGAATCACAACTTCACGCGCATTTAAGTCTTTCAACGGATTTGCGTAATGCTGTTTTTGTTCTTCGTTTGGTGTACCAAACAACGCTTTGTGGATCAGGATTAAACCGTAAAGACCGGCAAATACTAAGCTTACTGCAGCAAGGATTGTGTACACAGGGAACTTGTCATAAGAACCCATCAAGATCAGGAATTCACCGATGAAGTTACCTAGACCCGGAATACCTACAAGTGCCGCAACAAAGAACATTAAGAAGAATGAAAGGTATTGGAACTGACCACGGATACCGCCCATTAAACGCATGTCACGTGTATGCAGACGTTCGTAAACCTGACCACACATAATGAACAATGCAGCAGAAGATAGACCGTGAGCCAGCATCATAATCATCAAGCCTTGGAATGTCAGGATGTTACCTGCATACAAAGCAAGAAGTACGAAGCCCATGTGCGAAATAGATGTGTACGCAAGCAGACGTTTCATGTCTGTTTGTTGGAATGCACACCATGCACCGTAGAAAATACCGATTAGACCAAGAATGATCGCGATGTCAGCAAACTGAGCAGATGCTACCGGGAAGAATGGAATAACGAAACGTAAAAGACCATAAGCCGCAGTTTTAATCAAGATACCTGCAAGGTCGACAGAACCCGCTGTAGGTGCTTGCGCATGTGCATCTGGTAACCAGCCGTGTAATGGGAAAACTGGAAGTTTTACCGCAAAACCAATAAACATACAGATCATGAATGCATACGCAAGTGCTGGAGCTTTCGCCTCAACAGTGTGTGCAACACTCATCAAGAAGTCATAGTTAAAGCTGATTTGACCGTGAAGTTGGAAGCCAACAACCACTAGACCCAAGATACCGATCAACATGATCAGACCTGCCACCTGAGTATAGATAAAGAATTTAGTTGCAGCGTAAACGCGTGACTTACCTTCTGCCCCTTTATGACCCCAAAGTGCGATCAAGAAGTAGATTGGTACCAGCATCATCTCCCAGAAGAAGAAGAATAGGAACATGTCAATCGCTAAGAATACACCGATCACACCACCTAAAGACCACAGTAGGTTTAAGTGGAAGAAACCAACGTTCTTTTGAATCTCACCCCATGAACAGCCAACTGCAAGTACACCCAGTAATGCAGTTAAACCTACCATAAGCAGTGAAAGACCATCCACCGCAAGGTGAATGTTAATCCCTAAAGTGGTAATCCACGGTAGGTTAAATTGAGCAGCCCACTGTGGAGCTTGTGTACCCAACTCGTAGTTATAAGTACCGCTTTGCCATAAAACGACGGTTAACACCAACGTTAATAGCATACCAATTAAGGCAATATAGCGTGGTAAGTGCTTGTCGAGTTTATCGACAAGCCAGCATACAAAACCTGCAATGAACGGAATAAGGATCAGAGCGGGTAGAATTAAATTGTTTGGAGTTTCCATTTTATTTCCCCACGACCTGAATCACGACCAGGATCAATAGTAATGCAAACGTACCGAATGCCATACTAGATGCGTATTCACGCAATGAACCTGTTTGACGTGAACTTGTAAAGCTATTACCGCCTTTAACAAGTGCAGGCAATACAAGCCATAAGCCGTCAATTGGATCACGACCAAAGATTTTAGCCAGTAGCAAATAAGGCTTAACGAAAACAATGTTGTACAAAGCATCGAAACCAAGTGCATTACGACAGATATTTGCAAGACCCGCGCCCAGTGAAGTTTTCGCGAACGATTTCACTGCACCATAAGCAAAGGCAAATAACACCACACCCACTGCAAGACCTGCAAGTGCAATACCAACAGCTGTGTATTCAGCGCTATGCATACCATGTTCTAGCGCTTTTGGAATATTAAATGCTGGGATTTGTGCAGCATTTAAAATATTCGTTACTGGTGCTTTTAATACATAAGCTAAACCAGTTGAAAGCACTGCAAGAATCGCCAATGGACCCCAGTAAGTAACACCTTTGATTTCATGGTAAGGCGTGTTTTCTTTACCAAAGAATACAACCCAAATAAGACGGAATGTATAAATTGAAGTTAAGAACGCACCTGCTACACCAGTCCAGTACAAGCAGTCATAAACTGCAATCGCTTGACCTTTCACCCATACCGCACCAAGAATCGCATCTTTCGAGAAGAAGCCGATAGTGATGAATGGAATCGCTGCCAATGCACCGCCACCAATCGCGAAACAAGCAAACAAGAATTTGTTTTTGTGGAATAGACCACCCATCTTGAAGATGTTTTGTTCGTGATGGTAAGCCAAAATCACAGCACCAGAAGACAAGAATAATAATGCCTTGAAGAATGCGTGAGTCAGCATGTGGAATAGACCAGCTTGGTAAGCTTCAGCACCTACAGCCATAAACATATAACCCAACTGACTCATAGTTGAGTAAGCAAGAATACGTTTGATGTCTGTTTGTACCAATGCAGCAAAGCCTGCAACCAACAATGTCACTGCACCCGTGATTGAGATGAACATCATCACTTCTGGCGCTTGTTCAAATACGCTGAACATACGGCTACATAGGTAAACACCTGCTGTTACCATTGTTGCTGCGTGGATCAATGCAGATACTGGTGTAGGACCAGCCATCGCATCTGCCAACCATGTTTGTAATGGGATCTGAGCAGATTTACCTGCAGCACCCAAGAACAACATCAATGCAGTCCAAATCGTAATCGAAGAACTCTGAGCCAAAACTGTTGGCGCAGCAGCTACAACTTCTGCAATGTTTAAAGTGCCGAATTGTTGGTAGATCAAGAACAATGCGATCAGTAAGAATACGTCACCCACACGTGTCACAGTGAATGCTTTAATTGCAGCAAAACCGTTTGCAGGTGTTTGGTAGTAGTAACCAATCAATAGGTATGAACATAGACCTACACCTTCCCAACCGAGGAATAACAACGCTAAGTTGTCACCCAACACTAAAAGCAGCATGCTTGCCACGAATAGGTTGAAGTATGAGAAGAAACGTGCAAAGTCTTCTTCGCCACGCATGTACCACGTTGCAAAGATGTGAATTAAGAAACCCACACCTGTGATCATGCCCATCATCAATAATGATAAGCCATCTAAATGAAGCGTGAAGCCCGGTGCTAAGTTACCTGCACTGAACCAAGTCCAAAGATGCTGAGTTGTTGCAACTGAACCATTATTAACAAAGTCGATACCGGCAATTAATGCAAATAAAGCTGAAAGACCAACTGAACCTGCACCAATAATTGCAGCAACTGATTCAGGAAGATTTTTACGACCTGCCGCCAACAGGATAAAACCAATTAGCGGGAAAAGTACTGTTAAATATAAATAACTCATCCGCGCATCTCACTAGCAGCATCCACATCCAGATGATGGAAGCGATGATAGAACTGAAGGACGATCGCAAGACCGATACAAGCCTCTGCTGCAGCAAGCGTTAAGATCAAGATAAACATCACTTGACCATCTGGCTGTGCCCATGCGCTTCCTGCCAAAACGAACGCTAAAGCAGCAGCGTTCATCATGATTTCAAGGCTCATTAAAATAAATAGTAGGTTGCGTCGAACCATCACACCGTAAAAACCCAGTGCAAAAAGAATGGTTGCAACGATCAAACCATGTTCTAAAGGGATGTTGCCCATTATTCTTTGTCCTCTTCTGCACCTGGCTCACGTTTGCCAAGATGGAATGCAGCGACAAGTGCGCCAAGCAATAACATCGCAGCAACTTCAACCAGCAATAAGTACTGAGTAAAGAGTGAAGTACCCACTTCTTTCGGACCGACAACTTGAGCACCCATGACAGTGCCAGCAGTTGTGTAGTCTGACTTCAACATCCAAACAAGGATTAGACCCATCAGGAAGCTCATCAACGCAGGATATGCCCACGCTGAAGAAGTCAGCCATTTGCTTTCTTGTTCAACAGTATTTTGACCAAGATTCAGCATCATCACGACGAATACGAATAGCACCATGATTGCGCCAGCGTAAACGATAATTTCGAGGGCACCGGCAAACGGCGCACCCACGATCATGAAGATACCTGCAACTGCAAGTAAAGAGATAATCAAGCTTAATAAAGCGTGTACTGGGTTCGTGTTAGTTACAACACGAACGGTAGAGACGATGGCCACAAGCGCCATCAAATAAAATGGCCACATCATGGTAATAGACTCCGTACATCAACTGGTGTGCTTTCGCGTTGAGCCTGACCTTTATCTTTACCAGCAACAGCCATACCTGTTACGCGGTAGAAGTTATAGTCTGGGTATTTACCAGGACCTGAGATAAGAAGGTTTTCTTTCTCATAAACTAAGTCCTGACGAACATACTCACCTAACTCAAAGTCAGGTGTCATTTGAATCGCAGTTGTAGGACATGCTTCTTCACACATACCGCAGAAAATACAACGTGAGAAGTTGATACGGAAAAATTCCGGATACCAACGACCATCTTCTTTTTCAGCTTTTTGTAGTGAAATACAGCCGACTGGACATGCAACCGCACAAAGGTTACATGCTACACAGCGCTCTTCGCCATCAGGGTCACGCGTTAACACGATACGACCACGGAAACGTGGTGGTACGATGTCTTCCGCTTTAACCTCTGGATATAAAATGGTGTCACGTTTACGTGTCGCGTGTGAGAAAACCATCCACAACGAACGTACAATTGACCCAAATCCAGCTAGAAATTTAAACATTTTATTCTCCCTGCTGTCTTAGGCCTGATTCATCAGAATCACAGCACCAGTTACCAGAAGGTTAACCAACGCCAATGGCAAGCAAATTTTCCAACCAAAGTTCATGACTTGGTCATAACG
This sequence comes from Acinetobacter sp. YH12069, assembly GCF_013419675.1. NCBI lineage: Bacteria > Pseudomonadati > Pseudomonadota > Gammaproteobacteria > Moraxellales > Moraxellaceae > Acinetobacter > Acinetobacter sp. YH12069. The sequence continues at coordinate 199,576 of NZ_VOZS01000002.1, forward strand.
TGGACGCATTAAAGAACCACGAGCCAAGACAAACATCATTACAAAGAATGCTGTTTTAATAATGAACCAGAACGCAGCTGGAATGAATGGAATATCTAGGTTGAAAGGCGCTAACCAACCACCGAAGAATAAAGTCACGATTAATGCAGAGATCAGTACGACGTTGACGTATTCCGCAACGAAGAACATACCCCATTTCATACCGCCGTATTCGACATGGTAACCTTCCGCCAATTCTTGTTCTGCTTCTGGTTGGTCAAATGGATGACGGTGAGTTACCGCAACACCCGCAACCACAAAGATCAAGAAACCTAAGAACTGAGGAATAACAAACCAAACATCACGTTGAGCTTCAACAATTTCACGCATGTTGAATGAGCCTGCAATCGCAACCACACCCATCAGTGAAATACCCAAGAACACTTCATAAGAAATGGTTTGAGCAGCAGAACGTAAACCACCTAGTAATGCGTATTTGTTATTTGAAGACCAACCACCGAACAATACTGCGTATACCGCAATACCAGCCATTGCCATAAAGAACAATAGACCGATGCTCATGTCTGAAACACCTAGATAAGGTGAAACAGGAATAACCATGAACGATAGCACCGCAGTTGCCATCGCAACTGCTGGAGCCATACGGAAAGTCAATTTGTCAGCAAATTTTGGTGTCCAGTCTTCTTTGAACATGATTTTCAGCATGTCGGCAACAATCTGGAACATACCGCCCGGACCTACACGGTTCGGACCGTAACGGTCTTGCCACAAGCCGAGTAAACGACGTTCAATAAAAGACATCAACGCAGCGATCAATACCACAACCAGTAAGATCACAATTGCTTGAAGAACTGAATAGGCGATTGGCCAGTTTTCAGCCCACAGCGGCGTTTGACGGATTAATTCTTGTTCCATGAATTACACTCCTACCGCGACTGAAACAGGTTCTGCAAGCGATACTGTAGGTGCTAGACCCACTGGGTAACCGATATAACCTGTAGGTAAGTATTCAATCACTTGAACTGGAAGGACGATTTCAGCATCCCCTGCTTTCACAGCGATACGTTGACCATCTTGAACATTTAAGCGTGCTGCATCTTGTTCACCCACAGCAAACATTGCTTCAGGAATACGTGATTCCATCGCAGGTGTTTTCACTGTAAATTCACCAGAAGCGAAGATGTGATGCATCGGTACAAGACGGAAGCTTTCACCATTAACCGCAACTGGTGCAGGTGCAACGAATGTACGTGCTGGACGTTTCGCTAAACGATCGAATAAACGAACGCCTGCATCGCCACCTTTTAAGTGACCACCCACGTTGTCTTGGAATTTGTTCCAAGCTTGTGGAGAGTTCCAACCTGCAGACCAAGCAAATGGTACAAGTGAAGCTGGAGTTTGGTTACCTACATAACCTTCCATAGAGAACGTCAACGCAGAGTCTTTATCGACTGGTTGTTTTGGTTCATGAATAGAAAGTGGTGCGCGCATCGCAGTACGACCTGAGTAACGACGTGGTTCACGTGCCACTTTCAGACCATGTACACGGAAGCCAGCATCTGGTGCGACATCTTGAATTGCTTCAAGTGCAGGAACGTTTTTCGCTACTGACTCGATCACATCATCAAGAACTGTCCAAGAAATCGCTTTGCCTTTCACGCCAGTTTCAATGGCATGTAACCAGCGCCAAGATTCTTTGATCGCAAGTTCTGGTTTGTAGTAGCTTGGGTCATACACTTGGTAGAAACGTTGTGCACGGCCTTCTTGAGAGACCACAGTACCATCACCTTCAGCAAATGAAGCAGCAGAAAGTACGATGTTGGCTTTTTTCACAGTTTCAGTTTCAGAATGATCAAGTACGATCACTTCTTTACCAGAAAGTGCAGCATTCACCTGCGCGGCTGGTAAGCGACGATAAAGGTCATTTTCCACCACGATCACGGTATCGTAATCTTGTGCGAATGCTTGTTCTAAGCTTTGACCACCAAAGATCGCTAAGCCCATTGAGTTCACTTCAGGAACAGTCAATGTTAAGCCCGCATTACCAAGGTTCTGTGCAACTTGTGCAGCAGCCTCCATGATTGATGCGTCTTGCAAGCTTGTACCAGAGATGATTAATGGTTTTTTCGCAGCTTTTAAAGTGTCGGCAATCGTTTGTGCAAATGCTTTTGCATCGTCATCCAAACCTAAGATCACTTCACCTTTGACAGCAGCAGCGACCGCAAAACCTAAACGTGCAATGTCGTTAGGTGATGCAACAACTTCACCGGTAGCAACATCAGCTAAACGTGTTTGAGTGGCAGCAAGGATGTAAATCGGAGATTTGGCATCTTGAGCAATACGTTGTACAGGTTCAGCCAACCACTCTTGCGTACGGCGCTCTGCAGCCATTTCTTTAGCTTTATTTTTCGCAGCTTGGCGAACGGATAGAGCCATACGTGGTGCAGTTTGAGTTAAGTCTTCACCCAAAATCAACACAGCATCGTAGCATTCGATTTCACGCATACCAGGGTTATAAACACCTTCGGTTTGCATAATAGAAGCTGCAAGTTCAACAAGTTTTTGCTCTTTTTGAGACATACCCGTTGAGAAGTTGTCTTGACCTACAAGTTCGCGAAGCGCGAAGTTTGATTCAAGTGACGCACGTGGTGAACCGATACCCAATACTTTTTTGCCTTGGATATTTTCAATTACGGTATCCAATGCTTGGTCTACAGAAACTGTAGTCACATTTGCACCAGAGCGGAATTGTGGTTGACGTGGACGATCTTCACGGTTCACATAACCTGTACCGAAACGACCTTTATCGCAAAGGAAGTATTGGTTCACGTCACCGTTAAAGCGGTTTTCTACACGACGTAGTTCGCCATAACGTTCACCCGGAGAGATGTTACAACCTGAAGAACAGCCTTGGCATACGCTTGGCGCATACTGCATGTCCCATTTACGGTTATAGCGTTCAGAGTGAGTTTTATCTGTGAATACACCTGTTGGGCACACTTCAGTCAAGTTACCAGAGAATTCAGATTCTAAAGTACCTGATTCTGGACGACCAAAGTAAACACGCGAAGCGTTTGCATACACACCAAAGTCCGTACCACCTGCATAATCTTTGTAGTAACGCACACAACGGTAGCACGCGATACAACGGTTCATTTCATGAGAAATGAAAGAGCCTAGCTCTTGGTTGTAATGCGTACGTTTTGTGAAGCGGTAACGACGACGGTCATGCTGAGTCATTACAGTCATATCTTGTAAATGACAGTGACCACCCTCTTCACAGACTGGACAGTCGTGTGGGTGGTTGGTCATCAAGAATTCAACAACAGAAGCACGGAAATTCTTTGCTTCGTTATCTTCAATCGAGATGTAGGTATTGTCAGATGCAGGCGTCATACATGACATAACTAAACGACCGCGAGTATCTTCAGGATTCGCGTATTGAGTCACAGCACATTGACGGCAAGAACCGACAGAACCTAAGGATGGATGCCAACAAAAGTATGGGATGTCGATGCCAAGGCTAAGACATGCTTGTAGCAAGTTCTCTGAGCCGTTGACTTCATACGATTTTCCATCGACATGAATTGTAGCCATAGTCGAATTCCTTAAGCTTGTTCTACGTTGCTAGTTTGAGCTGCCGCATTTACGACTTTAGCTTCAAACTCGCCACGGAAATGTTTGAGTGCGCCCATTAACGGTTCCATCGCACCTGGAGCATGCGCACAGAAAGTTTTACCAATCCAAAGCTTACGAGTAAGTTCTTGTAAGTGATCGATATCTTCTTTCTTACCTGTGCCATCTTCCAAGGCTTTAAGCGCTTTAACCGCCCAAGGTAAACCATCACGGCATGGTGTACACCAACCACATGATTCACGCGCAAAGAATTCTTCTAGGTTACGGGTTGCTGAAACCATACATTGAGTTTCATCGACCACCATGAGCAAACACGTACCTAAACGTGAACCTGCTTTCATGATGCTTTCCGCATCCATAGGAAGGTCAATATGCTCAGCTGCCAAGAAGTCAGTTGATGCACCACCTGGTAACCATGCTTTTAGCTTTAAGCCATCACGCATACCACCAGCATGGTCTTCAATAACTTCACGTGCAGTCGTACCAAATGGAAGCTCCCATAGACCTGGGAATTTCACTTTACCTGATGCACCGTAGATTTTTGTGCCTGGATCTTTCGACTTACCTTCAGATAAACCGATATACCATTCAGGGCCACGAAGCATAATTGCGGGTAAGTTGTTGTAAGTCTCTACGTTGTTAACAATCGTAGGACGACCCCAAGCACCTGCCACTTGTGGGAATGGCGGTTTAGTACGAGGGTTCGCACGGCGACCTTCAAGCGAGTTAATCAATGCAGTTTCTTCACCACAGATATAACGACCCGCACCGGTATGCACGTGTAACTCGAAGTTCCAACCTGTACCTAAGATGTTTTCACCCAAGTAACCTTTGGCACGAATTTGGTCCAATGCTTCATTTAAGTATTGAGCCGCTTCGATGTATTCACCACGGATGAAGATATAACCCTGTGTTGCTTCTAATGTATAAGCAGCAATCAACATACCTTCAATCAACTGATGAGGAAGTTTTTCCATCAACAGACGGTCTTTAAAGGTACCTGGTTCCATTTCATCGGCATTACAGATGAGGTAACGAGGACCTGAGTTATCATTTGGTGCCATAAGCGACCATTTGATCCCTGCTGGGAAGCCCGCACCACCACGACCTTTTACAGTCGCAGCTTTGATTACTTCAAGAACTTCTTTCGGTTGCATGCCAACAGCTTTCTTAAAGCCAGCATAACCTTCAAGTGCTTCGTAATCATCTGCACTGCGAACGTGTTCCTGTTTGCTCAAACGCCAAGTTAATGGGTGAGTTTCTGGGTTACCGTCGCCATAAATTGGTTTTGGTTCAGTATTCATACATACTTCTCCAATAACTGTTTAATTGAAGTCACTTCAACTAGACCGTGAGTGTCTTCGTCAATCATTAACGTCGGACCTTTGTCACAGTTACCTAGGCAGCAAATTGGCAATAAAGTAAAGCGACCATCTGCAGTCGTTTGACCAAATGAAATGCCTAATTCACGCTGGAATGCTTCAGCAAGTGTTTCCGCGCCCATCAAGAAGCAAGCAATCGAGTCACATAATAAAATTACGTGGCGACCAACTGGTTGACGGTAAATACGGTTATAGAAAGTTGCTACACCTTCTAAGTCTGCAAGGCTCATGCTAAGCAATTGAGCAATAGCATTCATCTGTGCATCATCTACCCAGCCATTACGGCGTTGTACACACTTCAGCGCATCAAGACATGCTGCGCGTGGGTACGGATAGTGACCAATGTGATGTTCGATATCGTGGATTTCTTCCGCAGTTAAAATCCCTTCAACGTTCACACGTGGTTTTTTGTCAGTCAAAATCATCATAATGCGATTACCCCTTAGCGATCCACGTCAGCCATTACGACGTCAATTGTCGCTAAATAAATGATTAAGTCAGACATTAAGCTGCCGTTAATCACAGAAGGCATTTGCTGTAAGTGCGTGAAGGTTGGTGTACGGATTCGTGTACGGTAACTCATCGTTGACTTATCTGAAGTCAAGTAGTAGTTCGACGCACCTTTTACCACTTCCGCCATTACAGAGCTTTCGCCTGCTGGCATTACAGGACCCCATGACACGCTCAAGAAGTGCGTAATCAATGTTTCGATGTCTTGTAAAGTTTTATCTTTTGGTGGTGGAACAGCCAATGGATGGTCTGCTTTGTATGCACCAGAAGGCATGTTGTCTAAACATTGTTTGATGATTTTCAGTGATTCTTCAATTTCACGGAAGTGAACAAGAACACGTGCATAAGCATCGCCTTCGTACTCTAAAGGCACATCGAAGTCGTAGTTTTCGTAGCCGCTATAAGGACGGTATTTACGAACATCGAAATCAATACCTGTAGCACGTAGACCAGTACCCGTTACACCCCAAGCCAATGCTGATTTTGCATCATACTGAGCAACATTACGGGTACGACCGATAAACACTGAGTTTTTCAGTGCCGCAGTGTAGTACTCGTTCATACGCTTCGGCATCCAATCTAGGATTTCGCGAATGAGGTGCTGCCAGTTGTTTGGCAAGTCGTGCGCTGTACCACCGATACGGAACCATGCTGGGTGCATACGGTAACCCGTGATCGCTTCGATCGCGTCATAGATTTTTTGACGGTCAGCGAACATATAGAATACAGGGGTCATACCGCCGGCATCCTGAATCGCAGTACCAATGAACAATAAGTGGTTATTGATACGGAACAATTCAGACATCATGACACGGATACATTGTGCACGGTCAGGAACGGTAATCCCTGCCATTTGCTCTACGCCAAGAACGTAAGGCATGTTTTGCGCACAACCACCTAAGTAGTCAACACGGTCTGTATACGGAATGAATGAGTGCCATGTTTGACGCTCAGCCATTTTTTCCACACCACGGTGGTGATAGCCGATGTCAGGTACACAGTCTTTCACTTCTTCACCGTCCAACTGCAAGATCACACGGAAGGCACCGTGCGCAGATGGATGGTTAGGACCCAAGTTTAGGAACATGAAGTCTTCATCATCGTTCCCACGCTTCATACCCCAATCTTCAGGTACGAAACGAAGATGTTCTTGTTCGTAATCCTGTTTCGCTTGGTTTTGGCGATAAGGCGTGTATTCGGTCGCACGTGCAGAATATTCTTTACGTAACGGGTGACCTTCCCAATAGGTTGGCAACAAAATACGACGGAGCATTGGATGCCCTTCGAAGTTGATACCAAACATGTCGTAAGCTTCACGTTCGTACCAGTTGGCATTCGGCCAAATGTTGGTTGCCGTTGGAATGTTTACATCATTCTCAGCTAATGCAACTTTGATACGAATATCACTGTTACGCTCTAACGATAACAAGTGATAGAACACAGTGAAGTCAGATGCAGGCAGACCATCGCGGTGTGTACGTAAACGCTCATCAACCGCAGACAAGTCAAACAGCATCACGTATGGACGTGACACCGTACGCAAGAACATTAAAACTTCTTGTACACGTGCGCGCTCAACCCAGACTGTTGGAAAGTCTTCAAAAGTCGTTTGCACGTAGAAGTTCTCACCAAATTTGGTTTTGAGCTCTTCTACAATTGCAAATGCAGGGCGGGAATCAACTGGAGTTGATTCTGGCATAGCAATGTCAGTTTCAGCCATTGGCTTGGCTTCCTATTTAATACAAATTCAGTCAATCAAAACGACAATTACACCCAGTCCGGGTGTATCAATATTTCGTCGCAGTGATTATTTAATTTCATCCATTGAGCGTAAGTTTTTCACTGCAATACGCTGTGCGTTCTTACGGTCACGTTCTGGCATCATCTTTGGCTTATACACTGGCTTAAGATCATCACCAATCACGGCCGATAAAGGACGGCGCTCAAGTTGAATCTGGTCTTGCAATAACATCAATGCCTGAATTAAAGCTTCAGGACGTGGTGGGCAACCCGGGATATACACATCGACAGGGATGATTTTATCCACACCTTGTACAACTGAATAAATGTCGTACATACCACCAGAGTTTGCACATGCGCCCATTGAGATTACCCATTTAGGCTCAAGCATTTGCTCGTACAAACGTTGAATTACAGGCGCCATTTTCATGAAGCATGTACCTGCAACAATCATCAAGTCAGCCTGACGTGGTGAAGCACGAATAACCTCGGCACCGAAACGTGACAAGTCATGCACGCCTGTTAAAGTCGTTGCATACTCTACGTAGCAGCAAGATGTACCAAAGTTAAACGGCCAAACTGAGTTTTTACGACCCCAGTTTACTGCTGTATGTGCAACATCCTCTAAACGAGTCATGAACACATTTTTATTCACTTCTTCTTCAAGCGGATCGGTAACGATTTGACGCTCTTGAAGTGGATATTGATCAGCATCCGGATTCGCACGGGTTAATGTATATTTCATCCCGTCTTACTCCTTGTCAGATGATGCAGTCGGTGACTTAGATTTCACACGACCAGATGATTGCGCTGGAATTTGACCTGTAGGGTCCATAACCAACTCTTCAATAGAGTTAAAGCGTGTGATTTCTGCGATGTCCATATTTGGTGAACCAATTTTCAACGCTTTACCTGCAGCTTTACGCTTATCAGAAGGCGCCCAATCTAATGCACCTACTTTTACCGCGTAAATTAAAGCAATCAATAAATCGACCACAAAAATAACCACGGTAGTAAAACCAAACCAGCCTGCTTCACGAACAGAAGTAGACCATGCATATAGATAAAGTGCTTCGATATCAAACACGACGAAGAAAATTGCAACTAAATAGAATTTCGCAGACAAGCGAATACGTGCACCACCAGCACCTACTACACCTGACTCAAACTGCTCTTGCTTAGCACGACCCCATGATTTACCCCCAAGGAGTAAAGGGACGGTCAGCATAAAGACGCAAAGGAATGTAACGCCGATCACGAAGGCAATAATTGCCCAATCGTATGGAGTAATGGCACTCATGCGGGGATAACTCCTGGCAGGCCTATTTATTAACAAAGAATGTATGTATTGGCCTTCAAATACACCAAACACAAAATTAATCCCGCCAATTGTACCTGATTGAGGAGGCTTCTTGCTAGCTTATCGGTATTCGTCTTTAGGATGATTTTTTAATCATTTCAGCATTTAAATTGGGTTTACTCCCTTAAAATTAGGATTAATCGCTTAATTAGATTAGATTGCATTTTTTTATTAATTATTACATTTATGTGATTTTATCAGAAAATTATGACTGTTCAGTTTCATCAACAAACCCTTCATTTCTCAGCATACACGTTCAAATTGGCGTATTTTTATCAACTGTGTCATTTATTAAATAAATACTCCCCCACCTCAACTTTGTTGTTTCTTTATTCACTTCTTTTGCTTTTGATCTTTTCTTCAAATGAAAAGCCAGCTGTATTGGTTCTATGTAAAAAGACATTTTTTTAGCTTCTTGTGGCTTTTTTGCAATTCTTTGACACGACCTATAAAGAGTGTGATATTTGTAGTTAAAACACAAAAAGCAATCACAACGGAGAGACAATAATGACTTTAGAATTTACGCATAAACCTGATTATTTTCTATCTGCGCAATTGGTGATTCACCATATTAAAAACTACTTAGATAAGCACCCTGATGCTCAAAATGCCATTTTTGATTTACGTGATATCTATGAGTTATTACGTCAAGATTTAGCTTCTGCAACCACCAACCTTAACGGGATTATGAATATTGCAGATGAATATAAACTTGAAACCCTAAACGGCGACCAAAAACTCATTAGCAATTATTCTATCGATGCAAAAAACAACTCTTTACTCATCGATTTCAATACAGATGCCCTTTCTGCTCTGAAAAATGGCAAACCCATTATTGAACCTGATGCAACGATTACCGAATAAGTAAAAACCTGATATAAAAAAGCCATTCATATTGAATGGCTTTTTTATATGTATCATTCGCTAAATGCAGCTGAGCTAGATTTCTTAGCTCGCTTAGCTGTCATTGGCACTAAGCTCTTTACCATCTAGCTTCGGTTTATTTTTCTTAAAACGTGTCGCAGGCCATGTCATGGTAAAACGCGCCCCACCTAAAGTTGGACTTTCATCAATACCAACTGTTCCACCAAACCAGTAAGCAATACGGCTGACAATCGATAAACCTAAACCATAGCCCCCTGAAACACGGGTACGACTATCATCTAAGCGTGCAAAGGCATCAAAAATACGCTTACGATCTTCTTCTGGAATGCCGGGGCCATCATCTTCAACACAGATATAGGCCATGCCTTCATCATTCACACCACCACTGATCAGCACTTTATCATCACAATAACGCACTGCATTGCCCACTAAGTTTTGTACAACGCGATGCAAGTAACGACGCTCAGTTTCCACAATCACCCCAATTGGTGGTGCTTGCAATTCCAAGGTTTTCCCAGTCTTTAAGGCTTCGGTTTCAATCAAGACCTGATCTAAAACTTCAAACAAGCTGACATCTTCAAACTCTAAAGATGGCATGCCCTGTTCGAGCTTGGCATAAGTCATGATCTCATCAATCAAGGTATTAAGCGCTTCGATATCTTTGTCGATTTGTTCAACTTGCTGCTGACGGTAGTCGTAGTCGTCTTCATCCGCCATCATTTCTACACCAAAGCGAATCCGCGCCACAGGTGTTCGCAGTTCATGCGATACCGCGCGCATCAACTCACGCTGTGCTTCAATTAAACGTTCAATATGATCTGACATTGAGTTATAGCTCGATGCCAAGGTACCAAATTCATCGGTACTTTCGACAGGCAGACGTACAGATAAGTCCCCGCCCTTCATTTTATTTAACGCATAATTTACAGCACGCAGCTTACGTTGCATCGGCACCAATAGACCATAAACACCCAAGCTCAAGACAAACAAGCTCAGTAGCGTAATACCGGCTGCCAACTGAAAAGGCATCCAATTGAATAGCGGTACCGGCCCCATAACCAAGACTTCTGAAGTTGAGCTTGGAATTGGCGATACGATCGAAATGGTCGTGCCGCGTTCCGTCGCACTGTCACGATACAAAATAATACTGTGATCTAAACGTAGCCGGCCGATTTGCTCAGAATCTAAAGGCAAACTCTGAACATTTTGAATTGAAATTGGATATGAAAAATGATGCTGAATTTTTTCAAGATATTGTTTTTCTTGACCTGGGTAATAAACCAAATAATCCAGTATAAAGACAGGCAACGCCTTCATTTGGCGTTCTGAAATATTATCAGCTTTTATATACAGTAGATGTGCAGGATCATCTTTTAAACCAATAATAATATAAGCTGCTGTGGTTTGTGCGTCCCAACGCACTACAGCTTTACGCTCTTCTATACGTTTTGTTTCCGCTCGGGTTAAATCAACCTGATTAGCTTTTACATAATAAATAGGCAACTCAAGTAGATCAGATGCATCTGACACCCAATCTGACTTTTGTTGTTCATTTGGCTGACGTGCAATACCTTCACTTATAATGAAAGCCAAACCGTCAGTAAGCGATTCACGATATTCTTGCGCGCGCTGGTAGTTTATGATTTGCACCAGCAAATAGCCAAATGTAGCGACTAAAAAGACTAAAATCAGTAGCCCCGCATAAACGCGCAAAAATATACTGTGTTTAAACACGTAAAAGTGTCCTACTTTGCCAAACTAAGGGACGGTATTTTACATTAAATGCCGTTGGTTTCTTTTACGAATAAATAACCTTTACTACGTACGGTCTTAATGCGTTTCGGGTTTTCTGGATCATCACCAATTTTTGGACGAATTCGCGAGATACGCACGTCAATTGAACGGTCTTGACCATCGTATTCAATACCACGCAGACGCTCAAAAATATCTTCACGAGAAAGAATGCGACCCGCATTAGATGCCAACAACCATAAAAGGTCATATTCTGCACTGGTAAAGTCAACCAACTCATTATTGAGTGTGACAGAACGACCACCATTATCAATTACAAGATCATCAAATTCGATGCGCTGTGCAACTTCATCTTCTGGTGCTTTGTCTGTACGACGTAATAATGCACGAATACGCGCAAGTAAAACGCGAGGTTGAACAGGTTTTGCAACATAATCATCTGCACCCATTTCTAGACCCAACACTTGGTCCATGTCTTCGGTACGTGCAGTCAACATTAAAATTGGTTGATGGTAGTGTGGACGAACTTCACGACAAATGGTTAAACCATCGGCACCCGGAAGCATCACGTCGAGTAATACCATATCTGGTTGTTCAGCGATAATACGGCGAATCGCACGATTACCGTCTGGTTCTACCCCAACTTCAAGTCCGTTACGGATTAAGTATTCTTGAGTTAAACGAGCAAGACGCTCATCGTCTTCAACAATTAAAATTTTAGGTAACTTTTCTTCTTGGCTCATTGATTGCCCCTTATTTGATTGGGCGTATCCTATTTGAAATCCGATAGATACGCTTAAACATAGTTTGCAATATACACACGTTTACATTGTAAACAAGATGGCATTCACCAAACTGATACATCAATATCGTATTTTGTAATAAATTTTAACCTGCTACATTTTTGCAGCCGTATTTACCAATCATTTCCATGCCCTATTGCTCACAATACCAACAATTATAAATTTGGATACATTTTCATCGAATAAAAACTGACTGATTAATTCACAACTTTTTAGGCTTTCTGAAGTTATCCACAATGTTATCTATAAGCACTCTTTTTCGACTTTGCTATGCTATGCCCTTGTCGGATAAGGCATATATAACAAAGATAAAAAATAGGGATTTTTTGAGATGGATTTCTGGCAGAAAAGTTCAAAGCATTTAGTAAAATGTCAATATTGATATACCCTGAATTTTCCCGTATCTTGTGTTCAATAAATTTTTAAACCACTAGGTCTTGTGTTTAAACCTCAAACACTGTGGCATAAAAATTGCCCAGTTCAAACGGTCCTAACATAAAAATAGATGACAAATGGAGCTATGCTAGCATGAGCGTAACGAATTCAACCCCTGGTCAAATTCAGGTGATTAAACGCACCGGTGACGTTGCACCTTTTGATGCAGAAAAAATCTCTGTGGCGATTGGTAAAGCGTTCTTGGCCGTTGAAGGCCAGCAAAGCGCTGACTCCAGCCGTATTCATGACCGTATCTCTCAATTAACTGAGATGGTATTGAATACCTTTAACCGTCGCTTACCTTCTGGCGGTACCATTCATATTGAAGAAATTCAGGATCAGGTTGAACTTGCGCTTATGCGTACAGGTGAGCAAAAAGTTGCTCGCTCTTACGTGATTTACCGCGAACAACGTGCCGAAGCTCGTAAACAAACTGGTGCTCACCACCACCCTACTTTACAAGTGACAGGTTCAAACGGTCAGCTTAAACCGCTTGATCTTGGCGCACTTGAGGCAAATATTGTTAAAGCAGCTGAAGGTTTAGAAGGCATCGATGTTCGAGCGATTATCGATGAGACTGTAAAAAACCTTTATAACGGCGTAAAAGAGTCAGACATCTCAACGACCATGATGATGGCTACTCGTACACGTATCGAACAAGAACCAAACTATACATATGTGACTGCGCGTTTATTGCGTAATGACCTTGTTGCTACAGGTTTAGAGTTCTTAGGTTTAGATACTGACACGAATGAAGGCGACGCTTTAGAAACTTTCTTGAAGAAAGGTATCGAGCTTGATCTTCTTTCTCCAGAACTACTTAACTTTGACCTTGCAAAATTGGCTGCTGCGATTCAACCAGAACGCTCAAACCAATTTACTTATTTAGGTCTACAAACCTTATTTGACCGTTACTTCATCCACTCAGATGGCGTACGTTTCGAATTACCACAATTATTCTTCATGCGTGTTTCAATGGGTCTTTCATTGAACGAAGAAAATCGTGAAGAACGTGCAATCGAATTCTATAACTTATTGTCTAGCTTCGATTACATGGCATCTACGCCTACTCTATTTAACTCTGGTACTTTACGTCCACAGTTATCTAGCTGTTACTTAACAACGATTTCAGATGACCTTTACAACATTTATGGCGCAATGCGTGATAACGCAATGTTGTCTAAATGGGCGGGTGGTTTAGGTAATGACTGGACGCCAGTTCGTGCGCTTAACTCGTACATCAAAGGTACAAATGGTAAGTCACAAGGTGTTGTACCGTTCCTTAAAGTTGCCAACGATACTGCTGTTGCAGTCAACCAAGGTGGTAAACGTAAAGGTGCAGTATGTGCATACCTTGAAACTTGGCACTTGGACATCGAAGAATTCCTAGAACTTCGTAAGAACACAGGTGATGACCGTCGTCGTACCCATGACATGAACACAGCAAACTGGGTTCCTGATTTGTTTATGCAACGTGTATTCGAAGATGCTGAATGGACTCTGTTCACACCATCTGAAACACCTGATTTGCATGACCTAACAGGTGCAGAATTTGCTGAACGCTATGCTTACTACGAAGGCATTGCGAAAGAAACCAACATGCTACATAAGAAAGTCCGTGCGAAAGACTTATGGCGCAAAATGTTGTCTATGTTGTTTGAAACTGGTCACCCTTGGATCACATTCAAAGACGTATGTAACTTACGTTCACCACAACAACACGTTGGTGTAGTTCACTCTTCTAACTTGTGTACAGAAATTACGCTGAACACTAACGAAGATGAAATCGCAGTATGTAACTTAGGTTCAATCAACCTTGTACAACACGTTCAAGGCGGTGTGTTAGATCGTGAAAAACTTGCTCGTACAGTTAAAACTGCTGTTCGAATGCTCGATAACGTAATTGACATCAACTACTACGCTGTTCCACAAGCTCGTAACTCGAACTTGAAACACCGTCCAGTGGGTATGGGTATCATGGGCTTCCAAGATGCTTTATACGAAATGAAATTGGCTTATGGTTCTGATGCTGCGGTTGAGTTCGCTGACGAATCTATGGAAGTGATTTCTTACTACGCAATCCAAACGTCTAGCGACTTGGCACTTGAACGTGGTACTTACGAGACATTTAAAGGTTCACTTTGGGATCAAGGTATCTTGCCAATTGACTCTTTAGATATCGTACAAAAAGCACGTCCTGACCGTATGTTCGAAGTTGACCGTACAACACGTTTGGACTGGGATAGTTTACGTACTAAAGTTCAAAAAGACGGTATGCGCAACTCAAACGTGATGGCAATTGCACCGACTGCAACCATTTCGAACATTTGTGGCGTGTCTCAATCAATCGAACCAACTTTCCAAAACTTGTATGTGAAATCTAACCTTTCTGGTGAATTCACAGTGATCAACCCGTACCTAGTACGTGCGTTAAAAGATCGCGGTCTTTGGGATTCTGTAATGGTGAACGACCTGAAACACTTCGAAGGTTCGGTTCAAAAAATTGCACGTATTCCTGAAGAGCTTAAAGCAATCTTCGCGACTGCGTTCGAAGTTGAGCCACGTTGGATTGTTGATGCTGCATCACGTCGTCAAAAATGGATCGACCAAGCTCAGTCTCTTAACCTTTACATCTCTGGTGCAAACGGTAAGAAACTCGACATGACGTACAAAATGGCATGGTTACGTGGTCTAAAAACTACTTATTACCTACGTGCATTGGGTGCGACTTCTGCTGAGAAATCAACCATTAACACTGGTGCGTTAAATGCAGTTAAACCTGCTACTGTTGCTGCACCTGTAACTGCTGTTGCGAAAGAAGAACCTAAAGCTGAAGTTGCTGCTGAAGAAGAAGGTTTTGGTCAAGCAGCTCCAGTGCCTATGGCATGTTCAATTGATAATCCTGATTGTGAGGCTTGTCAGTAATCTGACAGGTTTTAAATCCTCCCCACCCCTCCTTTAATAAAGGAGGGAGATTCCTCGAAGCAAATGGCGGGATGCAAGTCCCCCTTTGCAAAAGGGGGATTTAGGGGGATTAAAAAATTAAAAATAAATAAAGGAATCCACCATGCCACATATGACGCATAACTATCAGTTAGGGTTAATTGCCTTGGTGGTTTCCTTTATTTTGACTTTTTATGTCCCGATCGCCTATTTCTGGTTCAAGGCATATAAATCGCGTAATCAAAATAAGTAGTGGGGATATTTGCTCTACCGAACACTTTTAGAGCAGTGATCGACAAAACTTAATTTTGCTTACACAAATTGAGCGTATAGTAGGACATCTCAGCGACGCTGGATGTCTATAAAAGATATAAAGCAACGAAGAGAGAACTGTTATGTCTATCCTAAGTTGGGACGATTTCGAAGATGATGAACCGAAACAAGCTGCACAAGCTCACCAGTCTGCGCCCGTCGAACCGCAAAAAACGACTGATTCGCAAGTGGTATCTAATGCACAGCACTCATCGCCGAATTTGGCAGCTGCACAACCCGCTCGAACCAGTACAAATCGACCAACAGATCCAACCGATCCGTTGGCAAGAGCATCTAACGCTCTAGAAAATCTAGACGTTGCACCTGGCTTAGAAGAGCTAGAAATGGGTGCTCAGCGTGTTCAAGTTGACGATAAAGCGATGATCAACTGCCGCGCTGACTTAAACCAACTTGTACCGTTCAAATACGAATGGGCTTGGCAGAAATATCTAGACGGTTGTGCAAACCACTGGATGCCGCAAGAAGTGAACATGAACCATGACATCGCACTTTGGAAGTCTGAAAATGGCTTAACCGAAGATGAACGTACCATTGTTATGCGTTCTTTAGGTTTCTTCTCGACTGCGGATTCTTTGGTTGCAAACAACTTGGTTCTTGCAATCTACCGTCACATTACCAACCCTGAATGCCGTCAGTACATCTTACGTCAATCATTTGAAGAAGCGATTCACACGCACGCTTACCAATACTGTATCGAATCTTTAGGCATGGACGAAGGCGAAGTCTTCAACATGTACCGTGAGATTCCTTCAGTGGCTCGTAAAGCAGCTTGGGGTCTGAAATATACACAATCTTTAAGTGATCCTACGTTCAAAACAGGTACACCTGAAAACGACCAAATCTTGCTTCGCAACTTGATCGCGTTCTACTGCGTACTTGAAGGTATCTTCTTCTACTGTGGTTTCAGCCAAATCTTGTCTATGGGTCGTCGTAACAAGATGAATGGTGTTGCTGAGCAATTCCAATACATCTTACGTGATGAATCTATGCACTTGAACTTTGGTATCGACATGATCAACCAAATCAAGATCGAGAACCCTCACCTATGGACTGCTGAGTTCCAAGAAGAAATCATTCAAATGATTCTTGAAGGCACAATGCTTGAAATCGAATATGCACGTGACACGATGCCACGCGGTGTATTGGGTATGAATGCAGGCATGATGGAAGAATACTTGAAGTTCATCTGTAACCGTCGTTTGAGCCAATTGGGCTTGCCTGAACAATTTGCTGGTGTTAATAACCCATTCCAGTGGATGTCAGAAATGATGGACTTACGTAAAGAGAAGAACTTCTTTGAAACTCGCGTAACGGATTACCAAACTGGTGGTGCGTTAAGCTGGTAATAAATTTTTCAGCGAAATATCAAAAGCGGAACCAAGTGTTCCGCTTTTTTTATGAAGAATTTCATTCACCCAAGCAAATCTATGCATTTAATTTAATTTATATTCTGCTAATATAAAACGGTATAAAAATACATTAATTAATAAAAATCACATAATAAAAGAGGACAGAATGAAAGGTCAGATATTAGATTATTCAGTACAAACCAATTCAGGCATCATCAGTGGAGATGATCAAAACCGTTATGAGTTTACAGGTGCAGAATGGCGTGGCCAAAACTCACCTAAACGTGGCGATCATGTAGATTTCGATATCAGTCCCGAAGGTCAAGCGGTTCAAGTATTCAATGCACTTGGCAGCAGTAATCCTATTCAACAAATTTCACAGCACCTCGATAAAATTTCAAACCAAGACCAAGCTGAATCAAAATTCAACATGATTGATTGGTTTGTCAAATGTCTAAAAAATTATGCCAACTTTACTGGACGTGCACGCCGTAAAGAATATTGGTTTTTTGTTTTGGTCTATCTTATCGCAATGATTATTACTCTGATTGTCGATTCAGTGCTTAGAACCAGAGGAATATTCACAGGTATTTTCATCTTAGCAATGGTTATTCCGTCCCTTTCTGTTGCAGTACGTCGTTTACATGATATTAATAAATCTGGTTGGTATTGGTTAATACAAATGATTCCGCTCGTTGGACCAATTCTGGTTCTAATTTGGCTTGCAACGGAAACAAAACCTGAAGTAAACCAATGGGGACAACCTGCCAAATAAATAAAAAATCGTGGCTACTATTTATGTAGCCACCCTATCTACAGCACATTAACTCAGGAAAAATATGAAAGGACAAATACTAGATTTTTCGATTCAAACTAATACTGGGGTGATTAGTGCGGAAGATGGAAAACACTATCAATTTGCTGGTCATGAATGGCGAGGTCAAAGACCACCTACACGTGGAGAACAGGTTGATTTTGCTTTGGATGAAAGTGGGCAAGCGATTCAAGTCTATATTGCATTACACCAACAAAGTTTTTCCACGAATACGCGAGCAAACTACAGTGAAGAAGAGGAAAACTATGACTTTTTCGCGTGGTCATTCAAACCACTGAAAAAGTTTGCTGAATTTGAAGGACGTGCTCGACGTAAAGAGTTCTGGTTCTTTTGGCTATTTTGTATATTGGTCACTATACTTGCCTCTATTTGCGATTTCGTTATTGGCAGTGAACCTTGGCTAGAAAATATTACCAATATCGTTTTACTTATTCCTAGCTTAGCTGTTGGCGCACGTCGACTACATGACACGGGACGTTCAGGTTGGTGGCAACTTTTAATGCTCACAATCATTGGGATCATCCCACTGATTATATGGTGGGCTACAGACACCAAAGCCGAGAACAACCAATGGGGTCAACCCGCTAGAGATCTGCAACAATAAAATAAGGCGCACAATGCGCCTTATCTTTTAACAAAAAACTTTAGCCATATTTACGCGCAAAATCTTCATCTGAAGTGCATAGATAAATAATAAATTCAATAAAAGCAACAATGGATGGAATAAAGGTCCAACAGAATAGCAGATACACAATCCCCCATCCAATACGACCCAAATAGAATTTATGTATACCAAATCCACCAAGGAAGAATGCTAAGAGTGCAGCAACAATACGACTCTTTTGACCGTATTGCGTGCCTAAAGCATTCGGCACAGCGACTAAGTAAATATCGGTTGCGTAACCCAATCCACTTGTCTCAAAATCAACAAATTGTCCACGAGCAGGAACAGTTTGTCCTTTCCAATCGCTTCCAGAAAATTGATAACGATTCTGATCATCTCCACTGATGATGCCTGTATTATTTTGAACAGAAAAATCGAGTATTTGCCCTTTCATATAATCCTCTATGTTTTATCTTTATTTGATGATTCTTGGACGTTATTTTCATCAGCAATATAACGAATTATTGATGAATATCATATCATTAACTTATCTTGCCAAATAGCATTTTGTAAACATCAATCTCAATGCATATACCACTGCCATCGCAAATATTGCATAACCCGCAGGAGTAATAAACAACGGAATACACAAAACAATCACCACGGTTAAAGGATATAAAAGTTTTCTAAAACCACTTTGATGATGCAATTCATGAAGTAAATATAAACTTGTCGTATAAATCACGAGGCTGATCGCCACAAAGTAGCTTTCTTTCTCAGAACTAATCAGCGCCTCATGCGAAACCACATCAACTGCGGCAGCTAAACCTGCACCAATCGCCGCGATACTAATAAAGACAAAGAAATGTCCATAACCCCAAGTAAATGCCATTTTTCGGCTATTTAAACGCTCTGCAATACTGGTATCAAAATAAGACCATCACATGGTGAACATCATCATCAGACCGCCCACCATCAGAAAAATCAGTTCAGTACTAAAACGCTGATTTGTTAATGCATCGGTTATGGCAATCGAGCATCCGACAATAGATTCGCCTAAAACGATAATGGTAAGCAGTGAATATCGCTCTGCAATATGATGCGCATGCCAAGGTGTACGGCTTGCAGCTTCTGCAAAAACTGGGATAGACAGTTCAGCAATTGCGAGCAAAATGAAAAGATAAACGGTGAAATGCAGCGGTGAAAAATGAAAGAACAGCCACCCCACTTGCACCAGTATGATGCCAAAAGCATAGCGTAATGCTGTTTTCCGACGGGACAGATCATGCTTTGCAACGCGAAACCACTGCTGTAACTAAGCCCAGACGCATAATGGCATAACCAATCACAATTACGTCAAAATCCTGCTTTTGAAAAGCGCTTGGAATACCTGCAGCAATGACCAAAGAACCAATGATCTGTACGAAAGTTAAGATTCGATAGAGCGCATCATCATTATCATATGCCGAGGCAAACCAACTAAAGTTCATCCACGCCCACCACAAAGCAAAAAACACCATGCCATACAGCGTTAAACCCTGAGCCAAATGATTTTCAACAATGGCATGATGCAGTTGCTGCCCTGCGGTTGCGATCGCGACCACAAAGATCAAGTCAAAAAGCAATTCTAAAGAGGTCGCGACACGATGATGCTCATGTGGATCACGTGGGTGCAAAGGTTTGAGCCACTGACTAGGGAATAAAAATGATTTGGACATAGCATTCAGCTTTATTGTTTTCTGTCTGAATTTTTTCAAAAGCCTGAAACAGTTACAAGATCGATTACATAAATCAGATGAGAAACAGTTTTCTAGAAAAAGGATAATGGCTTTAAAAACCTACTTAAGCGTTAGATATTTCAATTATGGAAGTAAAAATTTAAAGTAATAAAACTGCGAAAGACGTTTAAGATAAAAACTCGATAGATCGTTGTGTTTTTTTATATCTCAGCTATATTTTTCTCTAAATTTTAATGACATACTGCTAGTAATTAAAAAAATAATGAAATCTAAAAGTGATGTTAAAAGAAAAATTAGCGTCTTTTCCTGACGCAGTTTGGGTACAGATCCATTATGATCAAATGCAAGTTTTAACGCATGATCATCAAATTGTAGCTGAACAAAACTGCCCACTAGCTTTTATAGAACGCGGAAGTTTTGTCCGAAACTATCATGTTGCAGAACAGTGCTTCAACCAACTCATACAACAGATCCACTTCAAGTGGTATGAGTTTGGACAGCCGGTTATTTTTATTCAGTTAAAAGAACGCTTAAGTGAAGAAGTCAGCGCACTCGAGCTACGAGCCATTCAAGAAATGGCACTAAGCGCAAATGCACATTTTGTATTTGTTTACGACAAACATGGCATCGCACTCGAAGCAGAATCCATCAAAAATGATGAGTCACCTTTGCTCAAATGGTTTCTCTGTGGGCTGATCTTGCTCATTTTGCTGATTATCTTTAAATAATCAGCATCATTCATTAGGTTCGGTGCAACTACGACACTTTGTGCTGCTGCAATTGCTCAATACTCGAAATCAAATCGTTAAAACAGTCAATTACTAGCGCTGGTGCAGCCGTTTGAATTTCTTCTGCGCTACCATAACCATAGCTCACAGCAATACTCGGCACAGCATTACGGCGTGCGCCTAAAATATCGTACTCACGGTCTCCCACCATTACACATTCTTTTGCATCTAACTGTTCTTGCTGCAAAATGTATTCAATTAAATCGCCTTTGTTGGTTCGCTCACCGTTCAGTTCACTGCCATAGATCACAGTAAAATATTGTGCCAAATCAAAATGTTCTAAAATTTGGCGAGCATAGACCGTCGGCTTTGCTGTAGCAACATACAAGCGAAAACCTTGCTGTTGTAAAGTTGCTAAAGTTTCGGCAACGGCAGGATACACTTTATTTTCAAATAAACCGG
This sequence comes from Acinetobacter sp. YH12069, assembly GCF_013419675.1. Classification (NCBI taxonomy): domain Bacteria; kingdom Pseudomonadati; phylum Pseudomonadota; class Gammaproteobacteria; order Moraxellales; family Moraxellaceae; genus Acinetobacter; species Acinetobacter sp. YH12069. The sequence goes on from NZ_VOZS01000002.1 coordinate 221,072, forward strand.
TAACGGCAAAGCGCTCGCGATAGCCAAGTAAAGCCTGATCTGCAAGTACATTATGTACATCGACATTGAGGATTTTGGCCAAAGAGGCTTTCAAAGGCGGCCCAATGATCCAGTCGATATTGGTCTCATCCGAAATGGGATGTCCAATTTTCGCCAGTCCATAGCGTGCTGAAGTGGTAATGCCAACTTTTGGATCTGTTAATGTTCCATCGAGATCGATCAATATATTCTTAATCACAGCTTTTACCTTATCCATTCACTTCTGCAAAAATACTATCGAGTGTTCGCTCAAAGTTGCCTATACTATCGTAAATTTTGTGTAATAAGGACATCATTGTGCGCCCTACTGTACTGTGCTTTTCAGGTCTTGACCCTTCAGGTGGTGCAGGACTGCAAGCGGACATTGAAGCCATTGGTCAAAGTGGTGCACATGCTGCCATTGCGTGTACAGCATTAACCGTTCAAAACTCACAACAAGTGTATTCGTTTGAAGCAACCTCTCGCGAGTTATTGTTGGCTCAAGCACATGCTGTCGTCGGCGACCTCCCTATTCGCTGTGTAAAATCAGGAATGCTAGGAACGACTGAAAATATCGCGGCTCTCGCTGAGTTTTTACGTGAACATCCCGAATATCATTATGTTCTCGACCCCGTTTTAGTTGCCAATAGTGGTGGTTCTTTGGGCGATCAAGCAACGTTGGTCAAAGCCTTTGCAGAATTGATTCCGCTTGCCACTGTGCTTACACCTAATACCGTAGAATTACGCGCACTCACAGGTGAAGACGACATATCTAAAGCAACTGCGCAACTTTTTGCGATGGGCGCTCAAGCGGTATTAGTAAAAGGTGGCCATGAAAATACGCCAGACTATATCCAAAACTCGTTGTACATTCAGGGTGAATTAGTTTCTGAAACCCGTTGTCCACGACTAGATGGGGAATATCACGGCTCAGGCTGCTCATTGGCGAGTTTTATAGCTGGGCGTTTAGCCTTAGGTGATGAGCTCAAAGCGGCTGTTCATCATGCCGAAACATGGCTATTTGGTGTGTTGAAAATCGCTGAATCACCGGTTATCGGCGGACAAAAAATTCCGAAACGTTTTTAGTATTGTTGGTTATTCATGTTAAGCCGATAAAAACTACTTTATATGATTTAAAAGCCCTGTATATCAGGGCTTTTTGTAATTAAGAGTCGAGTTGAACCCAATATACTAAGGTTGGAATTTCCCATGCACCGCCAGCAAATCCTTTGCACTGTGTAGTTTTTGCCATATAAGTTTGGATAAAGCGCTCACCGTTCCACGACCATTCCCCTTTACTTTGACAATCGCCAATGCCTCTTCCACGTTGGTTGGAGAAAATTTGTCCTTCACTAAACCCACTTCCAGAAAAGGTCACGGATTGTTTGATTTGCTTTAAATTTCGATCCATTAACCAATAGCCATTACCACTGTTATATGCCCCACGCCAACATGGCACTTCGACCAAGGCATTTTTTCCATTGATTGGAAACACCACGACTCGATCATCCTCTAAGAAATTTGCATCAAAGAGTTGAGGACAATCTTCCACTATGGTTTTTTTCTTAATCAATCCAAATAATTGTTTGGCTGTGGGCGCATTGACGGCATACCGTGTTTGTAAGCCCTTACTATAATTTTGAATATACACTTTCGGAATACTTTTCGGTTTGAGTACATTGGCCGAACTGCTATTGGCTTTACGCAATAATGCCGAATTTGTCCCTATGCGCTTTTGAAAATCATCCATACGGAGTAAAACTGCACTAGCGCCCTGCACAGACAATAACCATGTTTTGTTGTTGCCTTTCCACACAATCGGTTGATTGGCTTGTAAGGCTTGAATCAGTTTTTGAGTTTGAGCTGCACTTAACTGACCTTCCGCAGTTTTGGCATCAAGCTGCACAGTTCCCTGATTTTTACCTAAAGTGTAAAGTTGAAGTGGTTTATTTGCCGCACTTAAGGTTTCAGGATCGAGTTTCACTCGTGCGCTGACTTGCGCTTGTGCGCCCGCAGCACGTTGTAATAACACAGAAATAGCGGGTTGATTGCCCTCCGCTTGATAACCTGCAATGCGACACGTCCCCGTATTATCACAAGCGATTTCCCAATCTTTATGTGAAAAATAGTTTCCTTGAATTTGAGCAAAGCTCACACTACAACCCAATGCAGCAACATAGCCCAATAGAAGTTGCCAGATGACATTATTTTTGTTCATGTCTTTGGCTCGAATAATTATATTAGAGCCATCTTAGAATGCTTTTCACTGAAACTCCAGTTTAAATGAATCTGCTACATGATTTAAATTTATAGAGATGAATCATTCAGTTGCTGTATCTCTTCACATTTTTTTCGTTTCGCATTTTCATCACTGAGCGTATTCATCAAATCTGCCGCTAGGCCTTTTAACAGACTCATATCATCATCGGTCATTTGATTCGGCTGCCGATCTAAAACACAGAAACTTCCCAATGCCACCCCATTACGGTCTCTAAGTGCAACGCCTGTATAAAAGCGAATGCGGTTACCCGAGTTGTGACTTAAATTTTAGTAAATTGAGGAAGTATTCATTTTAAATATTTGTGCAACAAAGCCCTTCTGAACGATGGTCATTATTTTTAATTTAGGCTGAAGTTTTAGGGCTGCATACGCATTTCATGTAATGATTTGCAAAGAAAAAAACAGAGCTTTATAGCTCTGTTTTCATACTGCGTTTCGAGAGGAATTAAAAGGTAATCACTTTACTTTGATGAGTCACAATATCCACGGGAACAGAAATATGTTGATGAACGATCTTCCATTGAGACTGCGTTTTTTTCATCCCAATGGTATTACGACACCACGAGATCCCCGGCGTCGGTATCCCGCTCTGATCATCAATTTTGGAATAACAGTGCAGAAAGGCAATATCAGGATCTGCATGGATGACCAATTCCCGCCTAAATACCTTTAAGCCTTCACGAAAATACTCCCGATAAAATTCCCACATTTTTTGATATGCCATTAAGCCACGCATTTCACAACTGGCATCAAAAAAGTACACATCTGCTGCGCAGGATTCAGCAATATTTTCAATTTTCAATTGGCAGATGACCTCATCCCAATTGGCTAAAAATTGCAGAATTTCGTCAGCGGCCTGTTGGTCACCAACTATTTTGATTTTATCTTGCATCTCTGGCACCTATTTATTTTATTTTTTATGAAGCATTGTTCTGGGCGGCGTTTGGAAGTTGAATTGCAACGATCTTCCAGCTCCAACCGCGGCGTTGCATACTAAATACGGTATATTTTTCTTCGCTTAGGCCTTGGAGCGGCACATACAGATCAAATCGATTCCAAGCGCTATAGCTGGCTTTGGGTTCAAGTGGCTGGCTTTGCTTTAAAGCAACAGCGGTTGCAGTTTCGTCATTTTTGGATAGTGTTGACGCATAAGGTTGTTCTGCGACCTTATTTTCAGCATGCGTGAATAGTTCAATCCCTGGGCTAATCATGCTCGGATTGGTCAGTTTGGTTATTTCTGGTAGTTGGATCGACTCTTTTAATGCTTTGCCTTGTAAAAGCAGCATGATACTGGTTGGAGTGACCAGACTGTCGACTAGCGTTGCACTGAGGACTGTGCTGAGCTGCCCACCCCAAGACTGGGCAAATTCGGGTAAATGCTGTAGCCCAGTTTTCTGTTGAATGAGGTCTTCAACTTGTGGTTTTAGACTCGATTTGACTGCCGCAAAATCGATATATTGAGCAATTTTTTCAGGTTGATTGTGCTCATAGGCTTGACGTATTTGATACAACACCCAATACGGAGACGCAATCATCCACCCCATGACGATGATCAAAATCGTAATGAGCCCATAATACAAAATATGATTCTGCTTATTCATCGTTCACCACTCTAGCCAGTGAAGTTGTGGTACTTCCTTGTACCGTCAAATAAGCCTGATCTAGATTGAAGAGCATCCAACCCAACAGCGCTTATTTGAGAACCATATTGCTTTTGATCTTGTGATTTTGACGAGCCTTCAGGTTTTGTTTATCCCGCGTTGACTGTCTCGATCAGGTTATTGCAAATTTAAGCAGTTAGATCTTTAATTTGGGTACTTGCACCATTGGTTTTAACTGATTCAATGCCTTTATCGCGTGATTGCTCACTGGCATAAAATTGGCTGGTCCCAATAATTTGATGGTTTGCCGCTTTCAAATTAAAATATGGTTTGCCATTTTTGGCCGTCAGTCGTTCAAAACGACTGTCATCTGAACTGTTCTTTTGTACAGACTCAATCCCGTTTTGGGCTGATGCTTTCGCTTTATATAATTCACTCGTTAAAATGATTTCACCGTTCCCTGCTTTTAATACAAAACGAAACTGCTGATCATTAGAATGACTGATCTCGTACCATCCCGACATATGTTACCCCTTCATTTTCATTGTTTTATCTATTATTCGATCAGGATTTGTTGTTGGAAATTCAACCTGATCTACAGAATATAAATGAACTCGGTCACATTTTTCAATGTCTTTTTTGATCAGTGTAAAGGCTTAAAATTTAATCACTAAGAAAATGATTTTTAATAAATAATTCCAATAAAAAAGAATCCGACCGAAGTCGGATTTCATCATTCTTTCATCATGCTGTATTTGTGAATAGCGGTACATTGCTCAACGCATTGAATAAAGGCCTTAAGGACTCACGATCTGCTTCGAATAGGTTGCTTTATTCATTTCTAAAATTTCTACACAAAGTTGCACTTCTATTGCTGAAGCTGTGACATGTTGTTTCAACACGTCCAATAACAACAATGAAATTTGCTTTTGAACTTCAACCGTTCGACCCGTCAATAATGAAACTTTGGCATGCATATACGCATGTTGAGCGTGTTCATCCAAACCCACAACGAAATCTTGTTGAGCGACAGCACGGCTCTTAATATCATTGATGGCACTGACATGACCCGATTCAAATAAGGCCTTGTTTAGCGATTTAAGTAAAGGACGAGCCTCCAGCTCAAGGTTATTGGAATATTCCAAATGAATATGCGGCATAGTAAAGACATTTCAAACCTGTAATGCGTCTATTATGCAGGCTGAAAAATAAAATCTATAGCGGATTAGTTATCTATTTCATCTTTAAGTAGACATCCTAAGCCAAGTGTGGCCTTCGCTTAGGATGATTGAAAGTTGCTTTGGAGCGAACAAAAACGAAACTTAAACTTTTTTCACGTATTCAGATTTGAGCTTCATTGCCCCGATACCATCAATTTTACAATCAATGTCATGACCATCTGTTGCATCGACTAAAAGACGGATATTTTTAACTTTGGTGCCAACTTTCACCACTGAAGATGAACCTTTAATTTTAAGATCTTTCACCACAGTAACCGTGTCACCATCGTTCAATACATTGCCATTGGCATCTTTAATCAGCACCTGTTCATCTGCAGCGCTTTCGCCTTCACGCCATTCGTGTGAACATTCAGGACAAATCAGTAAATCGCCATCATTATAGGTATATTCAGAATTACATTGGGGACAATTGGGTAAAGACATAAAAGACCTCAAAAAAAGATGGATGCAAAAATCCATAAAATCTTAATATAACATTTTTATGTATTTCATAAACTTAAAAACCATAAATATCGTATGGTTTAGTGAAGTTATGACGATGTAAATAACACAACGCCACAGCACTTAGCGGTTTAAATTTTAGATCTCTAATGAGGTGTTTAATATCAACGCTTTTAAAATATGCGCATGATTTTTATCCATATGTTTGGTCGCTGTGAGTAAGGTCAGTGGCTCCTCTTTTTCCCATGCGCGCAGTTGTTCTAACTCGGCTTGATTGGGTTGTATTTCTTGCAAATAGCGCTGTTTAAATTCGCCCCAACGAGAAGCCATTGCCTCGTCTTGATGATACCAACGACGTAAATCTGTCGATGGCGTCAATGCCTTCGGCCACAAATCTAGCTCTGCGCTCACTTTACTGATACCACGCGGCCACAAGCGATCGACTAATATGCGTTTACCGTCGTCTGGGCTTATCTCATCATAAATACGTTTAATGTGTACAGTCATTAAGCCCTCCTTCGCCTATTTATAGTTTTCGATCATTCTTCAAATTATTCATCGGGGATCGCTGGATTCACTAAAAAAGCCAGTAACTGTAAAGACTCCTGCCAACCCAAATAACAGGCATCAGGTGGAATAACGCTCGGCAACCCTGCCTGTACAATCGTCACTTCGGTTCCTACTGATACCGCTTTAAACTCAACAGTGACTTCGATTTCACCGGCCAACTTAGGCATATCAAATTGGTCTGTATAGCGCAGTAAATGATTGGGCACGACTTCATGATAATCACCATGGAAAGCGTGTGTGGTTCCCGTTGAAAAATTTTGAAACGACATGCGGTACGAGCCACCTACACGCACATCCGAATGTTCCACATGGGCAGTAAATCCATGCGGTGCCATCCATTTCACTAAAGCATCTGGCTCCACAAAGGCACGATAAACACGCTCTACAGGCGCACTAAAAACACGATGTAATCGAACAGTATTGCTTATGATGATGTCCTTTTGTCATTGTTTTCACTGAATCATCCACATGCATTCACCCTCGCTTTATCGTCCATTTTTATCACACTGAAACGTTCTAAATGAGACAGCCTTGAGACGTGCGAGAAAGGTCATTGCTGTTCAATACTATAGCGAATCCTACAGATTGATCCCATCACTTTAACGCAATGCCGTGTTATGTTTTGTGAGCTGCATTCATATTGATTTTGATTAAAAATATTGAAAAATCAAAATTTTACACAATTTTTATAAAATTTAAATAATAAAAAACCCAGTTAAATCACTGGGTTCTTATTGCTAACGATACAATAGTTAGACTTAGCTCAATTGTGCTTCATCTTCATCCAGATCATCATCTTCATAGATATAAGCCATACAACCCCAACCGTCATATTCGCCCGAATGTTGTTCCGCAATTTTAATAAACCACTGCTCTAAATCAACGATATCTTCATAATCAGGTTCCATATAAACATAGACCGTGATAATCCATTCCACGCGATCTGATTCTTCATCTTGGAACAATGAAATTTTTTGCTCTTCTTTCAATAAGTACAATGCACACTGTTCAGCCTGCTCTTGAGTCGAAAAGGCAATTGAATATTCGATTTCGTGCGGCACAGATAGATCGTCACCATCTTGCTGCATCTGCCACAGCACATTGCCATTATCATCATCTGGAAATTGTTTAAAATCACGAGTCATTGTACTTTCCCTTATCGTTTATGAATTTTATTCTGTTGACTTAGATTAACGGATAATTGTTGCAATTTGCATTAGCTAAATCTCTTTAATCAGAAATAGACCGCCGAAGTGATCTTTCTGATAACAATTCAAATTAAACCACAACATCCATGTGGGCCTGAGTTTCTTTAAGATGTAAAACCAAAGCTGCCATTTTCAATTCTTCTAAGCGTAACTGAAGATAACTGTCGAGTACCCGTGCCTGACTAAAATGTAAACCATGCGCATTGAGCAAGGTGAAATCATCCGCCAAAGCCTGCAATAACTCACCTAAGTTTTTGGTATTTAATTGGGCTAAATATAAATCAGCACGACTATTAAACACCAATGTAAATAATTGCATCGCAGCCAAACGACGTTCTTCATCAACATAATTACATTTTGCAGTCGATTGCTGCTCCATCGCATCAATCATTTTGCAACGTACCGCAGTCAAATTTTGCTTTGCCGCAGATTCATTCATGCCATCCATCAGCTGATCTAAAATACTCTGTAAAGGCAAAAAGAACGCTGACTGATAGCCCCGTATTTTGTTGTCCAAAGCACGGTTGATGTTTTCCAAATGCTGCTGATCCAGCGCTTGGCTATATAAACCTTTTAACTCGGCACGGGCTTGTTCCTGCGTTTGTAATTTGGCTTTTTCTTGATATTTGCTCAAATACTGACGCACTTGTTCGATCTTGGCGCGAATATCATTCAACATGATATCTGCATTGGCTTTGGTGACTTCTAACAAGCCATCTGCCTGTAAAGTTCGATACTCAACATATTGTTCAATATCCACAATATGTTGATATTTCGCTACTTTATCGACTTGGATTTTTAAGCCACTGTTTTGAATGCGTAATTGACTGATTTCATAATTCAGTTCATCTTGTTGCGACTCTGTTTCAGCCAGTTTTAACCGCGCACGATCGAAGTTTTCCTGCAGTGAACGTAGGGTTTTATCATTTTTCAATTTGCGGTTATAAACAAAAAGGAGAGCCACAATTAATAGGATGATAAGGACGATTAAAGCAATATTGATCATTTGCCAATCCTCAAAATAAGCTTCAATAATTTAAGTTTATTCCCCAAAACAAACCTAAGTTACAAAAGTTAAAATCAATAATTTATTTCATATTAGCAGAATAAATGCAAAAAACTGTATTTATCTGACCAAATACACACTTGCACACAATTTAACTAAAATGCTGTTTTAAATCATTTTAATAAAATATTTTTATATTAAAAAAGTAATCATTCAATATTCATTAGAAAATATAATAAAACCTTAAAAATGGCGTTTATTTACTAAAAGCTACAAAGAAATTTAATATCAATCTTTCTAAATTTTTCACATACTTTATAGAGATATTTAAATTATTTATATATCCCCAGAATTGGGGATATAGTGTATATCATGAATCATTTTTAAGCAGAAAAACCTATTTAAAGCTGTAGATATTCTGCGCTTTTTACGAGTCCCAAAGGTTTTAATTCAATGCAGCAGTTTTTATGAACAATGAGCATTCACATGAATATGCTTTAAAATTCTGCCGCACAATGAATATGAACAGCTTGTTGAGTTAAAGGCTGGGTAAATGCCAGATCGCAAGCATGTAACGCCATCCGTCCGAGTGAGCTCTGTTTTGCATTCGGGTGATACAGTTGATCCCCTGTAATGGGGTGCCCAATATGCATCATGTGTACACGTAGCTGATGAGAACGCCCTGTCACTGGTGTTAATAATACTCGGCTAATGTCCTTGCTTGCGTCATAGCTAATGGCTTGATACAAGGTTTTTGAGGGTTTGCCCAATTCAAAATGCACCATCTGACGTGGGCGATTTTCCCAGTCCGTAATGAGGGGCACTTCAACACTGCCCTCACCTTCAAGTTTGCCCTGAACTAAAGCCACATATTGCTTTTGAACCGTCCGCGCTTGGAACATTTTACTCATTGCCACTTCTGCATCGCGGTGTTTCGCAAACATCAAAATGCCTGATGTTGCCATGTCTAAACGATGGGTAATTTTTGCAGCAGGATACTGCTCCAAAACACGAAGGTAGGCACTGTCATGATGCTCAGGCAAACGTCCCGGAACCGACAACAATTCCGCCGGTTTTTCGATAACAACCAAGTCTGCATCTTCATACAAAATACGTAGAGGACCTTGAGGCGGCGCATAGACAAAGTTGGGATCTAAAGGCATGGATAGACTGTGTACTGGGAGAATGTCGGCAAAATAACAACTGACTAATTCGCTGTCAATCGACTTTGACCGATCAGGTTCTACCCTAACGATTATTGGTCCCCAATTTACCAAAGGCAGGTGCTAATGAATGAGATAAATCATCCTCCAGTAATTGTAAGATGCTTGAACTCGTGGTTGATGGATACTGATGTAGTGTGATGCGATATTCGCCCTGAAACCACTGCGACAAATGCAAGGCATAGGTTTGTTTAGGCCCAAGACCTAAATGTTGTTTTAAACGGCTCTTTATCCCTGTCCGTGATGATCCGACATACAAAATGTGATTGGGTTGATTTAACTTGGCACAGGCATGGGTTTTCAATGCCTTAAATGCGGCATAGTCCTGATATGTCTGCTGTATATCGCCACCGACTAGCTCTATCACGTAAATATAAAGTGCATGTTGAGCAAGATCATCAAAGCTTGAAAACTCAAATATACGCTCAGCTTTAGTCTGCTGTGCCTGCAGACAATCCTGTATCAATTGATCCAGATAACCCATAACAAAATTATTTAAAATTTAGATAGTTAAGCATAACAACTTTGTGGCAAAGGACAATCTAAAGGTTTGCTTAATTTTGCTATCTTCTGCGTGATATTTATTACATCAGCAATGATCAAAGTTTGTTGGGAATACATGCGAAGTCTGGAATTTTGAAAAAGATGGAAGGATTTATTATTCGATTGAATTCTTAAAAAAATTTTTAGGGTGTAAGAGAAAACAATGTTGTTTACTTCAACTATCATCACTTTGTAAGTCATGATCTTATAGCCTATAAACTTCTGGTTTATAGCGTCCTAAGCTGAATCGAGACCTTTTGGGTGAGTACTGTACGCGTGTTTTGCACCACTGACAGCATGCTACTCTTTTCAATCTCTGTAACACCCTTGAGATATATAGTAGTGCTATCGATGAGGGATTGTTTCCCTGAAAATTACTGTTTTCAGCTTATTTTAAAAATATTTTTCACATTTAAAGATATATTGAAAATATTTTCTCCATGTATCATTTTTTAGCCTTTTTTCCATCTCATAAATGACTTTTTCCGAGAATTTCCGCCAAGACTTAGTACTCAAATAACAATTATTTATGCTGTTCAAAGCACACTATTGCTTCTTTTTACTCATTTCAGACAGCAAATCCAGCTGAATTTCCTGAATCTTGGCAAGACGATCCCATTGATGCATCAACAAATGATCTATCTTTTCATGTAAATGGCGAATTTCTAATTCAGCTTTTAAATTCACCTGATAATCATTCTCCGAACGCATGCGGTCTTTAGCTTCTTGACGGTTCTGGCTCATCATAATAATGGGCGCTTGTATGGCAGCGAGGCAAGACAACATCAAATTCAGCAAAATAAAAGGATAAGGATCAGCAGGATGCTTCACCATCACCACCGTATTGACTAAAATCCACACCGCTAAAAACAATGTAAAACAAATAAGAAATGCCCAGCTACCGCCGAATGTTGCAATTTTATCCGCTAGCCTTTCGCCAAAACTCCACTGCTGATCCAGCTTTTCTTCAACATTTTTGCTAATCAGATCATGCTGCTGCATGCTGTTCAGCACTTCATATTCTAAATTGGAGACTTCGCCTTGTTCGGAGTTCAGAATTGACTGTACATATTGCATACGGTATTTGGTCAAATCAGTTTGGCATATATAGTCCTGAGCACCAGATTCAGGAAAATCCTGTGCAATTTCTTCTGTAATGACTTTACGCACGGTTCCCATTGGAATCATATTTTTCAGAGGGAAACTTTTTTTGCACACCAAACAAGTACGGCATTCTACTTTCCCGTTCATTCTTGCCTTGCCCAATTGAATTTTATGTTCTTTTGAGCATACTGTTTTGCCTAAATTTAATGCAAGCAGCTTGTGCTTATACACCAATATTTTTTTATGATTTAAAGCTATTTTAGATAGTGCAGTGCAATGTAGGGGGTTAAATTCAAAAGTAAAATACCAATTTTATAGACAGCCATTCCACCATAATGAATAGCGTCAAACTGCTGATCGCTCAGCTTAAACCACTGCCCATGCAGGCGTTTCATCCAATCTTTAGCAAAGACAAATACCACAAACCAAATGATTAAAATCAGATAGTTAATCACTAAGCTATACAGCAAGAAATCGCTTAAATGACTCAAGTTCATGGCAAATCTCCTAAGCGTATTTTTATCCTTAGTTTATGCCCCTTTCGAGCAATTGAATATTGCTTTTAAATTTCTGCTTAGATTTGGACTATTTTATGAGAGATGCCTGACGATCTTTGAGCTTGTGCTGATTTCACTGGTGTGGTTTGTTTTGTGCGGATTAAAGGAGTAATTATTGTTTTTTATTTTGGCTTAAATTTTTGGGGTGGTATAAGAGAAAACAATGTTGTTTACTTCAACTATCATCACTTTGTAAGTCATGATCTTATAGCCTATAAACTTCTGGTTTATAGCGTCCTAAGCTGAATCGAGACCTTTTGGGTGAGTACTGTACGCGTGTTTTGCACCACTGACAGCATGCTACTCTTTTCAATCTCTATCACACCCTTGAGATATACTTTAACCAAAGGGCATCGGGATTAATTTCCTAAGTTTTTCTAATTTTCCACAAATTCAGCAAATTTTTTCAGCCATTTTAGATTTAGCAGGATATTTTATCTTTTCAGCTCATTTCAGCGTTTTTTATCTGCAGATTTGTCCAATTATAAGAAAATTTTCTTTTACAACAGCTCAAACGTGCAAATACAGCGTCAAACTTAAAATGTATAGCCACTGAGCATTCATCCCCCTTAACTTCATACATCTAGGTTGAACACGACTCACAAAGTATCGTCCTCTGAGTAGAGATCTAAGCCTATCCGTGTTCTGCCGATATTAGGGTTGATCTATTCAACGAGGTATTGGTCAATGAGCTAAATAGCTTTGTACCCAGTGTGCGCTAAACCACCAACCACTACATGCCGCCATGCCACAGAGTAAATTGGCCAAAATTTTATTCATTCGACTGAGGTCTGATGCATATATTTTGAGATTGATCAGATATGCAATCACGGCATATACCAGTCCAATCGCACCACCAATGATGATCAGGATCAAAGGCCATGCTGCATAGGCATGCGCCTCTGCTGGATATTTTGTAGAACGGATGGTTTCTGTGGTCATGCTGTATATCCTATTCATAACGCGATTACCTTTTTTAGTTAGCAATTTCTGCGCCATTTTTCTTGGATATACAGCTTTATTTCAAGGTTAATGCATGTTGAATTTCTAGCTTTGACTACAGCATTTATCGCAACCGACAACTTTTTCTGTTGGCCAGCTCATTCGTGCACGCTTATAAGCGAGTTCGAAATTGGCAAAATAACCAATCAATATTTGCTGGTCAAATTGCGGCATGTCTACGCATCCTTGCGTACCATTGTGAATTAAATGCGAGCCATTGGTTAAGGCATTTTCATCGACTATAAATTTAATCATCTACCATTCCCCTCATTATTTTTTATAAAATTCAAAGATTAAATAAATCCATATAAAAAGTATGTGATTTATAATCACATACTAAAATTATGCCTTTATTGTTTAAAAATCAACCGAATTTTAAAGATTTTTTTAGCCGTCTCTTGGATGACTTAAACGCAGAATGATCTGCTCTTTTAGGACGGATAGGTGAAATTGCTCGATAGTATTTTTTGCGCTTAAGCCAAGTGCTTTGAATGTTGAGTAAAGGAATTTTTCACTCGAGCTGACATCAACAAATATGGCATCCAAATCAGACAACCCATAGTACTCGTCGCTAACTGTATGATGCTTTCTGTATCAGTAGCACTTCTTATAATTTTTTATAATCTTTATCAAACGCTGCCAAAAACTCAGTTTCGGATTTTTATTTCTATATTTATTAAGCAAACACGCAGATCACTCACTCTAAAAGATGGATTCATTTTAGAGTGAAATCTTGACTGGTTTATAAAGGGGTATCGACCTGTACAGTTCGTTTTTGGCGAATACGGCGAACCAACCAGATCACGATCGCAATCACTAAGATCACCACAAAAAATGGGACTAAAAAGGCCAATACTGACAAGACAGCCGCGCCAATCCATTCCCCTGTAGATAAGATCGGATTTGCAACGCCACCTGTGGTTGCGGTAGATACACCACGCGCAGCGACGGTACTCATTTGCACTGCTGTTGCTGTACCACCACCGACAATAATTGCTGCCGCCCAACTGGCAAACTGTGACATTTCACCTGAGCTTACTGCCATTGTGGCAATCGTCCCTGCAATCATAGCTGCGGGTGTTGAAATAGTGTCGAGGGCATTGTCTACCCAAGGGATATAGTACGCGGCGATTTCACAGACAGTCGCAATTGCTAAGCCAATACAAACCGCAGGCATAGACAACCATTCGAATCCTTTCATCGGTTCGAATAATCCTAAAATGGAAGCAACACTCATCACCAATAAAGGTACAAAGACACGGAAGCCACAAGCAGCACTTAAGCCAATACCAATACACAGTCCTAATATTGTTTCCATGGGCTTCTCCGAACAGTTAAATGTGCAATTTGTTTTTATATATGCAGTGTTATACGTTAGCAAAAAGCCCTATCGAGTGATAGGGCTTTTCTTTCTAAACAGCGGATAACTGTTAGTGTTTTGCAGCTTAGGCATTCTTATTGTTAAATTGATTGCCTTGGCATTTGGTACACGGTGGTAAACGATCAGTACCAATTTCTAAGTAGACGCGGTGTCCGCATTGAACACAAAAATAGAAGCCTGTTCCGGGTTTTTGACCAGCAGTAACCATTTTTGTTCTCCATGTGTTTTTAGAAATGGTAGATTCAGTATAACCCTCTTGTGATGAATGTCTATTGGTCATTTCGACAATTGATAATGGCATTTAGGCAAAGCATAATTTCGCTTGGAAATTTTGGTGGGTTTACAGCGATTTGCTGAGCCAATTATCCATTTGCAATAAAGTCATCTGGCATCTGCACCAAAACCTTAAAATAGCTGATCAAATGAGACTGGTTTTCCAAACATTTTAATCAATGCTAATTTATCCTAATTTCATCCAATTTTATGACTATAAAATTCTGTAATTATCACTAAACCCAAAAATATGACGGTAAAGAAGAAACAATAATTTTTATAAAAAATACTCAAACCCTTTTTTCTAAAATTAAAATACTGATTTTCTATGTTATCCAACTTAGATAACGCTCTATCCTTTTTAAATTTAGACAAACTGTTTGTTTGAATTTCACGTCTATATTGCAAAATCAAATTTTTAAAAGACTTTTTCCCAGCAAGTATCCAAGCTTTAGATTTAGAAAGTAATGAAAAAAAGAAAATGATGATACCAGCTAAAGCCAATATTTTTATATTTCCATATTGTTCAGGAATGCCAAGCCATCCAATTATTGCTAGAAAAAGCCAAATACTGTGTTCATTTAGTTTTAAAAAATAATCATTTATAGCAACTTCTAACTCTAAAACTTTTTTAAAAATTTCCTTATTTCCCATATTACCTTCTATAATATTTTTAATAAATTATTTATACATTTTTTGTATGTTTCATAATATATAAGTGTAAACCCCTTATATTCCTGGCTATTCACTAAATTTTGTCTAGTCGATTAGCTCCTGTACTACGATTACTATAAATATAAATTTTAAATATGCTATCGAATTTACTCTTATACCTATGTATCACATATCCGATAAGCAAATAAGCCTGAGTTACCCCATCAACATCTAGATATTTTTCCATTTTCAACCACAAAATAAAAACGCCCCAATTTACACTAGAGCGTTTTAAACAACATCAACAAGTTTCATCTCCCTCCCCCCTTCTTTTAAAAGAATTGCAAACTTCCTCCTTTTTCAAAGATAAGATGCATTGTATCGCAAGGGTGTAGATTAAAAGAATCACATCAAGCTATTCCCCTTCCAAGAAGTCCTGTGTATAGCGTTGCAGTAACCACCCACTTCATTCACAGATACTTCTTTTCCAATAAACAATGCCATCAAATTAAAGTAAAACTAAAATCAGTACCCTCAATATTTTTTGAAAAAATATAATCAGAATTTATATCTCTAAATTTATTTTCATTAATTAATTTATTTAAATATTCCTCTTCCACAGTTGGATGCACACCTAAACACCAAAGTGAACGACCAGTTGTGGTACTAGATCCTCTAACTTTTTCATATTTTTCGATATCTTTTAACATATACCTAATGCAATGTGACGCATTTTCATGTTGTTTAATTTCTAGAGGTATTGAACTTTGCTTTCGTTTCTGTCTGATCATAAAGTCAATAGAGCAAATATCCTTATCTTTAGACATCCGCTTATCTAACTCATATCGTTTTTCTCTTTCAACTTCAGACACATCCGTATGATTAAATAAAAACAAAGCAAATTCAACCTGAAGCCATATTTCCCACCCTTTAATCTGATTCTCTACAAACCCATTTAATTTGTTAACAATATCTTCTTGCATAAAAAATTCTTCAGATATGTTTATTAAAAAATTTAAATCATCTTTAAGTATTTTCATTGTAATTAATCTATTAAAAAAACCCACATAAATGTAGGGTCTTTTTTAAACAATATCAATGACTTTAATCTCCCCCTTGCGAAGTAATACTTCTCATCTTTTAAAAGAGGGGAACTCCCTCCTTTTTCAAAGGTGAGGAATATATTCCGTAAGGGGGAGGATTTAAAGAATTACATCAAGCCACATTCCCTTCCAAGAAATCCTGTGCAAAGCGTTGTAACACACCACCGGCTTCATACACATGCACTTCTTCTTCGGTATCCAAACGGCAAGTCACAGGCACTTTAATCATTTCATTTTTACCATCAGCAGTTGAACGCTCAACCACCAAAGTCAGGTCAGAACGCGGTGCAATATTACCAATCACGCTATACAGCTCAGTACCATCCAGCTTCAAAGTTTTACGGTCAGTCCCTGCTTTAAACTCAAGCGGTAACACACCCATACCCACCAAGTTAGTACGGTGAATACGCTCAAAACCTTCCGCCACAATCACTTCTACACCTGCAAGGCGCACACCTTTGGCAGCCCAGTCACGGCTCGAACCTTGACCGTAGTCCTTACCTGCAATAATGATCAGCGGTTGCTTACGGTTCATGTAAGTTTCAATTGCTTCCCACATACGCATCACTTCGCCTTCAGGCTCTACACGCGCTTTTGAACCTTGCTTGATCGTACCGTCAGAGCGAACCACCATTTCATTAAACAATTTCGGGTTGGCAAATGTCGCACGCTGTGCAGTCAAATGGTCACCACGGTGGGTTGCGTATGAGTTAAAGTCTTCTTCAGGCACGCCCATTTTATGTAAGTACTCACCTGCAGCCGAATCCATCATGATCGCATTTGAAGGCGATAAATGGTCTGTGGTGATATTGTCAGGCAAGATCGCAAGCGGACGCATATTTGCAAGTGTACGCGGTGCAGCCAATGCCCCTTCCCAATACGGCGGACGGCGGATATAAGTACTTTGCGGACGCCAGTCGTATAACGGGCTTGCCGCTTTTTCACGCTCACCCAAATCAAACATTGGGATATACACTTTCTTAAACTGTTCAGGTTTAACCGCTTCTTTCACCAATGCATCAATTTCAGCATCAGACGGCCAAATGTCTTTCAGGTAAATTGGATTACCGTCTTTGTCATTGCCCAGTGAATCGGTTTCGATATCAAAACGAATCGTCCCTGCAATGGCATACGCCACAACGAGTGGAGGCGAAGCCAAGAACGCTTGTTTTGCATAAGGATGGATACGGCCGTCAAAGTTACGGTTACCTGAAAGTACCGCAGTTGCGTACAAATCACGATCAATAATTTCTTGTTGAATTTTTGGATCTAAAGCACCTGACATACCATTACACGTGGTACATGCATATGCCACGATACCAAAACCCAGCTTTTCTAAATCACCGAGTACACCTGCTTCTTCTAGGTATAAAGCTGCTGCTTTAGAACCTGGTGCAAATGATGATTTCACCCAAGGTTTACGCACAAGTCCTAACTCATTAGCTTTACGTGCAAGTAAGCCTGCTGCCACGGTATTACGTGGGTTAGAAGTGTTTGTACATGAGGTGATTGCTGCAATGATGATTGCGCCATCAGGCATTAAACCTTCAGCTTCCTGAGCTTTAGCCGCTTCTAAGTTACCTGCAATGCCTTTCGCTTTTAAATCAGCGGTTGATACACGTGCATGTGGATTCGATGGACCTGCAATATTACGAGTGACTTGTGATAAATCAAAACGTAGTACACGCGGGTATTCTGCCGCTGTCATATCCGACGCCCAAAGACCAATTTCTTTGGCATAGCCTTCAACCAATTTCACTTGATCCGCTTCACGGCCTGTCAATGTCAGGTAATCAATGGTGTTTTGGTCAATGTAGAACATCGCAGCCGTTGCGCCATATTCAGGGGTCATGTTCGAGATCGTTGCACGGTCGCCTACAGACATACTGTCTGCACCTTCACCGAAGAACTCTAAATAAGCACCGACTACACGTTCTTTACGCAAGAATTCAGTTAAAGCCAATACGATGTCAGTTGCGGTGATGCCTGCTTTACGCTGACCGACAAGCTCTACACCAATGATGTCTGGCAGACGCATCCAAGATGCACGTCCCAGCATCACGTTTTCAGCTTCTAGACCGCCGACACCTACAGAAATCACACCCAATGCATCAGTATGCGGTGTATGTGAGTCTGTACCCACACAGGTATCAGGGAATGCTAAACCATCACGGTTTTGAATCACTGGAGACATTTTCTCCAAGTTGATTTGATGCATGATGCCGTTGCCCGCAGGGATCACATCGACATTTTCAAATGCTGTTTTGGTCCATTCAATGAAATGGAAACGGTCTTCGTTGCGACGGTCTTCAATTGCGCGGTTTTTCTCAAAAGCGTCTGGGTCAAAACCACCAAACTCTACAGCAAGAGAATGGTCAACGATGAGCTGCGTTGGAACAACAGGGTTCACTTTAGATGGGTCGCCGCCTTGGTCTGCAATCGCATCACGTAAACCTGCAAGGTCAACCAATGCGGTTTGGCCTAAGATGTCATGGCACACCACACGTGCAGGGTACCAAGGGAAATCGTGGTCTTGTTTACGGTTAATCAGTTCTTTTAAAGACTGTTCTAAGATTGCAGGGTCGCATTTACGAACCAACTGCTCTGCAAGGACTTTAGATGTATATGGGAGTTTTGCGTATGCGCCTGGCTGAATATCTTCTACGGCTTGGCGTACATCGAAGTATTCTAGCTGGGTGCCTTGCAGCGGTTTACGGTAGTTGTTGTTCATAGCGTTCCTGCCCTCGGTCTTTCATTTTTTTGCGTTGTCTTTTTCATAGACAATTCATCTTTGTTCGATAGGCATACTACACTGCCGAAAACCCATTTCCCAAATCTCATATATTTCATATAGTTAAATATAAAAATAGGGGTTTTTGAAATATTTAGTTACACTAACTTTGGAATATTCGCTCTAAATATGAATTTTTTTGAAAAATAGCTGCAAATCCGCCTCATTCTTTAGTCTAAGGTAAATTGCACTGCATAATATTTAATCTAAATATCAACCAAATTGATTAAAAATCAGTCTTATCAATTTTAGTATTTAATAATCAAGGCATTAAATTATTTTATTAGCTCATTGCGCCTCAAAGTCATAATGTGAATCAAAACACGGTTTTATTATTTATTTTATCTTAATTCTCAATTTATCCCTATTTGCAGGGATAGCGTCGAATCCCCCCCTCTCTCAGATAATAAAAGCACGACATACAAGCACAGTAATGCGCTGTACTCGCCAAAATAATCACAATATTTACAAAACCTTAGCTAAATAAATCAGCGACTACTGTTCTACCGTCATTATGCTTTGGGGAAAGATCATGACAAAATTTAAAACCATCATTGGGGCTGGCTGCCTCTTAAGCTGTCTCAGCTTCATTGCCTGTGGCGACAACGACCAATCGACAACGGATTCGACGATTCAAGAAGAGGAAGCGGACTCACCGACTGTCGTCTCGAATCCACCACGTTTGAAAGCCAATGCACAAGGTGAACATGAACTGCTGATAGCGTATAAACGCCAAGCCTTATACGACCCTGAAACCGGTGAAAATGACCTATTACAGGTCAGAGGCTATCTGACTAAACCTGAACTCTGGAACTCAAAAAATACCGATGGCAGTGTTTCTGATGTACTGGTTGGCCCACAAATTCGTGCGAAACAAGGTGACAATTTAAAAATTCATCTGGTCAATCATCTCCCTGTTGAATCGACAGAGACCTGTCCAAGTCCAGTGACCAATATTAACCAAGGGAACTGTTTTAACACCACAAATTTACATACACATGGTCTTTGGGTTAGCCCGCAAGGAAATAGTGACAACGTATTTTTGAGCTTAAAGCCTCAACAAGATTTTCATTACGAATTTAAGATCGAACCGAATCATCCTGCGGGAACATTTTGGTATCACTCTCATGTGCATGGTTCAACCGCGATTCAGGTCTCAAGCGGCATGGCTGGCCCTTTGATTATTGAGGGAGAGCGAAAACCCGTCATTCGACAGGGGCAAATTCAGCAGACTGGAGATTTGGACATCTTATGGAAAAATCAAAAAACCCAGCAGTATGACCATGAAAAAATCATGCTGTTCCAGCAGATTCAATACAATGAAGATTGCGACAGCAATTTAAGCCAAGTGAATGGTACACCCTGCATCTATAGCTTAGAAGATTATTCAAAACTCGATATACCCACCTCATGGGCGGATGAAAATCGTTTTACCAGTATCAATGGCAAAATGTTTGGTGAAATTAAGGTAGATCAAAACCAATACCACCGCTGGCGCATGATTCACGGCGGTATCCGTGACACCATTGGTTTGACCATCAAAGAACTACCTGATTCTGCGCTCTTTACCGCAGAGCAAACCCTGAGTGAATGTCAAAAATATCAAAGTAAGTCGATGTCTTCACAGTTTAAAACGCTGAAAACATTACCGTTGTATACCCTTGCACAAGACGGCTTGACCATGGGAAAAATCCAAAAGCAAGGGATTGAAATTTTTCAGCCGGGTTATCGCTTTGATGCCATGCTCTCTTTCCCGACCACCAATAAATACTGTGTATACGATGCCAAGCTCAATCTGGAAGATGAAATTAATGCGCCTGAATCAAGTCCATTACTTCGTCGCGCACCAGAAGAAAAACTCAATACACAGCTCCTCGGTTGGGTCAATGTGCAAGCAACTCAACTACCGCAGCAAACGCCGTTTAACTTCTTAAAAATTCAGGCCACCCAACTAAAACTGGCACCAGAAGTGATTGCACAGCTCGAACAGGGTGATTTATCAGCCTTTATCTCTCATGCGAGTTTAATGACTGCTGAAGTCGATGAAATGCTCAAAACGATGGCGAAGCAAATCACCAACTTTGACATTCTGTTCAATGCAGATGGCAGCTTTAAATTTGGTATTCGTCATGCCGAAGAAGGTACCTTGATCAGCTTTGGCGATGCCTACCACGATGAAGACCATACCCACCATAGCTATGTCCGCAAGCTTCCAATCGGGCAAACCCAAGAGTGGGAGTTGAGCAGTAATGTTGCAAGTCATCCCTTCCATATTCATGTCAATCCATTCCAAGTCGTGAAAATATTGAATGAAAATGGTGTCGATGTCAGTGCCATCGGCAGCTCAGATAAAGATGGTGCAGGAAATATTGACTCGCAATATCATGGAATGAAAGGCGTTTGGAAAGATACGCTCTTCGTCAAACAGGGCTATAAAATCTTTGTGCGCAGCAAGTACGAAAAATTTGAAGGCGACTTCGTGCTGCACTGCCATATTTTAGACCATGAAGATCAAGGCATGATGGAAACCGTGCGTATTTGTGGCGACCAATATGATTGTAATAGTGAACCGCCTTCACATCATTCCACTATAGATATGACTGCAAGCGATATGCCGACACACAGTCACTAAGACCGATCTATGCTGTACAAAAGCCCATATCAATATGGGCTTTTTGTTTGCCTAACACTGCGGCTTGCTGCAAAATAACATGATTAATGATATCTAAAATTTATACTGAGGCTGGTCATGACAACGTCTATGGCATTCACATCTTTTTCTCTCAACGGTGTCGATGCACAAAAATTTCTACAAGGGCAAGTGACTTTGCATGTTAAACGCCTTGAAGAAAATGCAACACGTTATACTGCAATCTGCGACCTCAAAGGCCGTATTCACTTTGGTTTATGGCTCACCAAACACAGTGCTGAAAGTTTTTCTATTGTCACTACGGCAGATCAAGCCGAAGAATTTGCCAAACATATTAAAAAATTTGGTGCATTTTCTAAGATGAAACTTGAAGAAACTGGTACAGTTTTTCCAAGTTTAGTCAGTGATGAAACGACATTTTCTTCGGAACCGACGGATGTTGCAGCATGGGAAATTCAAGCGATTCAAGCGGGTCAGGCCTATATCGACCAAGCCATTGAACATGTGTTCCAACCACAAGAGTTACGTCTACATCAGCGTGAAGGTGTCCACTATGACAAAGGCTGTTATTTGGGTCAGGAAGTGATTGCACGTTTATGGTTTAAAGCCAAACCAAAAGCTTGGTTGCATGCAATTCAAGGCACGGGTACTGCTCCTGCACAAGGCGAACAGCTGAATAAAGGCGTACAAGTCGTCAATAGCGCGGCTGTAGATAATGGTTATGTAGCATTGGTTGTTGCTCGTCCAGAAGCTTTAGAAGAGTTAGATGTAACTGTTTTAGCCTTGCCTGAAGCATTGAATGGTGATGTGGCGCGTCCTGCTTAAGCATCTTAATTTTGAAAATAAGAGCCAAATTACAAAAGTTGTTTGGCTCTTATTCTGATTACTATTTAAAATTACAACAAAATATAAAGATTTATAAAAATGCTCATCCCTTTCCCATTTCGCTTTTTCTTATTGAATTGCCTCATTCTCTTCAGTTGTTTTATATCACCAAATATTTATGCCGAGATAGATTCAGCAGTATTGGAAGAGCTAAAAAATAGCAATGTGGTCGATCAAACCAACTCGCTTTCCCGCGATGAAATTGTCCAATTGAAAAAGCAAAACGAGCAGCTTTATCAGCAAAAGCATATCGACTTTAAAATTTTGATGATTCCCTCGACCAATGGAAAACCTATTGATCAATATGCACTTGAGATATTCAATAAACTTAAAATTGGCAATGAGAAGCTCGATAACGGCTTACTACTTTTGGTTGCAAAAGATGATCGTAAAATGCGGTTCGAGGTAGGTTATGGTTTAGAGGGAGATTTCACTGATCTAGAAGCTGGGCGCATAATTCGACACACACTCGCTCCAAATTTCCAAAATAATGACTATTTTAATGGCTTTAAAGAAACACAAAAAAAGTTACTAGATAAATCAATTACTCTTGGTAAACCTAAAAACGAAGATCAAAAAATAGATCACATTCTAAAAACAATAGCTGGAATATTTCTATCATTCTTATTGTGTATCCCACTCTATTGGTGTTACACAAAAGTGATTATTAAATTTGGTACTAATGGTGCCTTAGGTGCTTTTATTGGACTCCTTATCTTTGAAATTTTTATTCATCTTTTGATTTTTGGTTATTTAAATTTTGGAAAAATTGCATTTTTACTTTGCGCATCTATTCCTCTTTATGCCCCTTTTATGTTGACTATATTTCTTCCCTTCAATGAACCATACAGATTACTTAAAACTATTTTATACAGCTTACCACTTCAGATTTTTGCTTTATTTGGCTTCGGCATTTTTTACTTCATCGAATTCTATCCTCAAATATCATTCATTATATTAACATCTATAACCACTTGTTTTATTTTACTTTTATTAAGATATGCAGTGTTTTTATATCGATTCAGAGCAGGGACTGAAAATACCTATCTCACCGCTTTTTATAATCAATATTTACAAGAAAAAGCACGTCAAAAAATGTTGGATGAACAATATGAGCGTTTAAATCCTTTCAATAAAACGAGCAAATCAAGTCAGTCTTCTTCCTCTAGTTACAGCTCTTCATCGTCAAGCAGCAGTTCTTCATCAGGAAGCAGCTTAAGTAGTTCTTCCTCATCTTCCTCACGAGATTCAGGAGGAAGCTCAGGCGGCGGCGGCGCATCGGGTTCATGGTAATACCTAAAACGAAGTTGCGATTAAAGATTAATTTTTTAAAATCCAATCACTCAAAGCCAAAGCCTAAAACTTTGGCTTTTTATCACTCATTTTTCTCTCACATAGTAAATCACCCCTGCCCGATCATCCGAAAAATAAAAAGATTTTTCATCGATCTTATAAATATCAGCAGGTCGCCCAATTACCGTTTTCCCGACTAAAAAGCCATTCATAAAGGTTTCAAGTTTTTGTCCTTTACGCATAATTGCAATTTGATAGCCATGGCCAATCGCTTCTTCGGTAGAGCCATGCAAGGCCACTAAAAAAGAATTTTTGATGGTGTCATCTGTGTCTGGATGATCAAAATAATCAAAACCCAGTGCTGAGGAATGCGAAGGGAAATAAGCATAGGGCGATGGAACATTTTTACAGCCAGATGCACGTTTAAATTTAGAGTCCACCAAGACTTTTCCCTGCCATGCATAACATGCGGGCCAACCATAATCGACATCCTGTTTTAGCGCATAAAAAGTTTCATCTGGTTTTTTACTTCCCAAATGATCAGAACCTTGATTGGTCGCAAATAGAAATCTACCGATCCATTTTAGCCCAACAGCATTACGCAAACCTGCCGCATACACCCGTTGCTCTGAACCATCAGGATTCATCTCGATGACGGATGCTCGCACTTTTTCTTTTTCTACACAGGCGTTACAACTCGAACCAACCGACACATAAACTTTTCCATTCCCACCAATAGCAATCGTCCGAGTCAGGTGCCAACCGCCGTATTTATAACTCAAACCATAATCTGGAAATGTCGCTAAAACCTCAGCCTTACCCGAAGGCTGAGTTTCACCTCTGTTGAATTTTTGCCGTGTCAGTTGGTGCGTTTCTGCCAAATAAAGCCAATCCTGTCCTTGAGCATCGGTATAAAACTGAACTGAATTTGGATTTCTCAAACCGGTCAGATAAGGAATGATTTTGCCAAATTTACCTGTGTCAGCATTCCAATCATCCAATATATAGACAGTACCTTTTTTATTATCTGTTAGATCATACATATCCGTGACAAACATTCTGCTATCAGGTGCTTGCGCAAAAAAACGAACACGTTTGAGACCTTCGGCAGCAGGAATAATTTCATACTGCGCAGGCAAATTTAATGAAAACTGCTTGCCATTTTTTAAATGGATTGGATGCGGTACAAGTTTGGGTTGTTGCGCCCAACTGGTCATTGAACAGGCGAAACCAAGGATCAAGATGGCGCTTATTTTTTTCATATTTAAATACATCTCAATGAATCATGTATATCTGTATTCATCATAGATGTCTTGTATCTATTTTATTCAATTTATATTTTTAGAAAATATTATACTTTTGAAAATTAAAGTTTTTTTAAATCACATACGCTGTTGCAGTACACAACAGTCAAAATAAGGAGGAACTGTATTCCCCCTCACGTCTTTGTTTTTAAATCATGATTTTAATCAAAATCCATGAAACAACTTATTCATATCTTTGCATACATATTCTTTAAAATGATAGGCGCGCGCATGTTTGGCATCAAATTTAGCTTCTAAATCACCTTTTTTGAAAATATAAACACGATCCTCTTTACTGACTAAAAACTCTGCACCCAGTTTCATCAAAAGCGCATCGATTTTATCTTCATCTGCAATCGATTCATCTGCATTAATTTTATCGTAATTGCGTTTAATGCCTTTAATAAACATCGCGCTGCCTCAGAGAAAATAACAATGCGCGATTAAATCAGAGTCCTGCTTTTTTGCAAAGGCTTTTGATGCAATAAAGTCATGGCTTTTAAAGCGCTAAGGGCAATCAACATTATTTTATAAAAACGCTTTAAATCACAATTCCTCACTTTACATTTACGTAAATCTACCTATGATGTAAAAACCGACAAAAATAACCACCAAAACACATAAACGGAATTATGTGTATGATTTACAAAAGGTTTCAAGATGAAAAAAATCCTACTCGCAAGCATTTTGGCAATGAGCACTCAACTCGCTTTTGCTGAAACTAAAACAAATGCCGTCGATCCTGAATTTGCTAAAGTGGAAGCTATGGTCAAGGCCAAAGATATGAATGGCGCCTACCAAACACTGAGCAAGCTTGCAGCAAAAGGTAATGCTCAGGCTATTTATAATTTGGGCTATCTTACTCAAACAGGTCAAGGCGTAGCGAAGGATGAGAAAAAAGCCATCCAACTCTATGAACAGGCTGCAGCCAAAGGTTACCCAGTTGCTAACTATGTTTTAGGTAAAAATTATGCAACGGGCACACTGGGCTTAAAACAAGACACCAATAAGGCCAAACAATATTTAGAACGCGCATCTTCGGCTGGTTTTGATGATGCCTCCATCGACTATGCCATTTTACTTTTTGCAGAAAATAAACCTGAGTCAGATAAATTGGCACTCAGCAAACTTGATCCGCTGATTAAAAAAGGCAACTACCCTGCGATTCATGCCAAAGCACTTTATGACATCAGTGCGGGCTTTAAAGCTAAAAATGAAAAGCCTATTCAGCAAGGTCTAAATAGCATTCAAGAGTTAGCAAAAAAAGGCTATGTCCCTGCATTGATGGCGGTGGGCAATATGTTTGTAAATGGCAATATCATCCCGCAAAATTTGCCTGAAGCTAAAAAAATATTCAGTGCATTAGCCAAAGAAAATATTCCACAAGCCAAAGAATCTTTGGCAACCGTGGATAAAATGATTGCTGAACAAGCCAAAGCACCTAAAGCCAAAGCACCTAAAGCCAATGCGAAAAAGAGTTAATTGAGCATTAAAAAAAGCCCTGCACATGCAGGGCTTTTTCATGGGTTTAAGCAAATCTTGAGCTGATCAAAATCACGCCCACCACAGACTGATTAATACACCTGTTACGACAAAGCCCAAGATAGTACTCATCAACAAAGGCGTTAAGGTCTTTTCATTTAAGCCATAAACTTGTCCAAGCATGGCAAAAATCGTCGGCATCGGTAATGCGGCAATAATCGTCCCTGCATATAACATCTCTTGGCTGACATCGGTCAAATAACGTAAGCCTAAATAAGTCAGTAAAGGCATCACCAAGTTGCTTGAAATCACCAAATAGAAGCTCTGAGCATTCACATACTTTAAGCTCATACCGACAATCCCACCACCAATTGCAAACAGCGCCAGTGGTGAAGCCGTTTGACCTAACATCGCCAGTACATCATTGATTTGATGAGGCAAACGGATTTGGAAAATTGCAAACCCAATCCCTAGCATTACCCCTGCAAAGAGTGGATTTTTTAACAGGGTCATTAAGGTATTTTTGATGATGTCGCCAATATTGGCTTTTTGCTGTGAACTTCCTAATTGTGCAAGGACCAGCACCGTTGGAATCAGTAGCACACTTTCAATGATGACGATTAATGAGGTATAGGTCATCGCATTTTGACCGACCAACAAGCTTAGCACTGCAGTGCCAATTAAGCCTGTATTTGACATGCCAGCGCCTAGTGACAGTACCGCTGTTTGCGACATATTATTTTTAAAATGTGTCGACAATAGCCAATAGGCCATGCCATACAGTAAAAACGTGACTCCGGTATAAACAAAGAAATAGCCGGGATACCAAATTTGATGCAAATCTTTAGAAGCTAATGACTGAAAAAACAAAGCCGGCAGTGCAATCTTAATCACAAATGCACCAATGGTTCCGACCTGTTCTTTACTCAATAAACTGCATTTTACAGACAGATATCCCAAGGCCAAAAGAAAAAAGATTGGACCAATCACCTCAAAGACCATACGAAATATCCTGTGTAATAGACTCTTCCATCCACACCCTCAACCTGAGAGTGTGGATCGGACCTCTATTTTGAAAATTAGAAAGCCGTAAATTGACTTCTTTGTGCATGCGGCTGACAGCGTAAGTACTGCGGAGAAATTTTTAAATTTTCACCGAGTTCTGCAGCAGCATGCCATGGCCAACGCGGGTCATATTGAATTGCACGAGCAAGACCAATCGCATCTGCCATGCCATATTGTAAGATGCCTTCGGCTTGCATTGCTTCGGTAATTAAACCCACAGCAATTACGGGAACCTGAACGGCTTGCTTTATGGCTTCAGCAAAAGGCACTTGATAACTGGCTTGTAATTGAATTTTTTGCGCAACATCTAAGCCGCCACTAGAAACATGAATATAGGCTGTGCCTAGTTGTGCAAGCGCTTTTGACAAACCAACAGCCGAGTCTAGATCCCAACTCGGTGCTTCAGTATATTCCATCCAATCAGTTGCGGAAATACGTACCCCTATTGGATAATCTTCAGGAACGGTATTTTTCATGGCTTGGAACACTTCAAGCGTCAGCCGAATGCGATTTTCCAGACTGCCACCATATTCATCGCTACGCTGATTCGACAATGGTGACATAAATTGATGCAGCAAATAACCATGTGCAGCATGTAGCTCAATTAAGTCAAAGCCCGCATCTACTGCACGTTTTGCTGAATCGGCAAAGTCTTGAATGATCTGCTGGATTTCATCTCGGCTTAAAGCATGGGGGGCATGATCTGTGGCATTAAAGGGCAAATCACTTGCTGAAACAGTTTGCCATCCTTGAGGATGATCTGGGGGTAATTGTCCACGTCCTGCCCATGGTTTATCTGTCGATGCCTTACGACCCGCATGTGCCAGTTGGATAGCAAATGGCATAGGTGAAAGTGATTTCACCTTGGCCAATAGTGCCTTCATCTGTGCGCGTTGCATATCATTCCAAAGACCGAGGTCTGCATAGCTAATGCGTCCCTCTGCCTGTACAGCCGTTGCCTCGACGATACAAAGTCCGGCACCTGACAAGGCATAATTCGCCCATTGTTGTTCATGCCAATAGCTTAACTCCCCTTGCTCATTGGCAGAATATTGACACATGGGTGCAATCACGATTCGATTACTCAGCCCCAATGTTCCAAACTGAATTGGTTGAAATAACAACGCCACATCACTCTCCTTTTAGAAGACTTTGGTCACACTTAATCCTGCACTCCAATTCACCCCATCCGCGGGTTCAAAGAAGCGTCCATTTCCATCATTGACGATCACTGAACCGACATAGTTTTCATCAAACAAATTATCTACACGTACATAGGTTTTAACTTTCCAATCTGCTTGTTTCCACACATAACCAGCGTTGGCAGAAACCACGGTATAGCTCGACGCAGCATCACTGTTGGCATCATCGACATAGACTTTATCCATATAGCGAACATCTAGGCCGGCATTAAAGCCAATATCTGGCAGCCAATTCAGTGCGGCAAACGCTTGGTTTTTGGCAATACCCGGAATATAGGTGCCTTTGACGACATCACTGTCAGGAATAGCGGCATCAAAAGTGGCATCGATATAACTGTAACTTGCTTGCGCGCTTAAATCTCGCCATAGTTGTTTATTCCACGAAAGCTCCACACCTTCACGTAAGGTTTTATCGGCATTTTTATAGGTTGCACGACCATTGATACTTCCTGCAGAGACGATGTCATCTTGAGTTTTGCTTTGGAACACCGCTGCAGTGAAATTCCCCAATGCATTTTGTGATTTAAGCCCAAGCTCGTAGTTATCGCTACTGGCCGGTTTTAAATCAAAATTCATACCGTCATCTTTAGAATAGGCCATTTCTGTAAAGGTCGGTGTTTCAAAACCTTTGGCATAACTGGCATAGGCATTCAGTTGAGGCGCAATATTCCAACTTAATGCTGCTGAAGGTAAAACTTTGTCATAGTCGGTTTTACCGCTGTCATCCTTATTTAAACCCACGACATATTTATCGTCAGATTCATAATGAACATTGCTATATCGTAGCCCTGTATCTAAAGTCCAATTGGGTAAAAAATTCCACGAAGCTTGGACATAGGGATCTAAATTCCACAAGGTGTTATTTTCATTTCGACGAATATTGCCATTCTTGCCAAAATTTCCATTGGCATCAAAATTTTCATAGCCCTTACGGTCTTCATCCATATAATCAAAGGCAAGGCCTGCAGTAAAACGCGTATTCGGCAAAAGGTCTTTGCCTGTCCAGCGAATATCTGTTCCATAATAATCACGGCTAAAATCAATCACACCACCTGCATGGCGCGCATTATTTTGTGGATTTTTGGGGATGGACTGATACTGCACCACATCACGTTGCCCCATATACACCATTGCATTGAGTTCATGCTGCTCATTCAATGGTTTTTTCCACGTCAACCCAGTTTGAGTTTGGCTAATTTCCTTACGTACATCATAGGTATTATTGGCATCATTAACTTGTTTCGGATTTTGACGCAATTGCTCCCGATTCAGACCTTGTGGATCATCGGCATTGATATCCACATGATTCACAATCCAATTGACCTTGGAACCATCATCCAAATCCCACGTCAGTTTTGCATTGCTGAGTACCTTATTTGCAGCACTATGATCACGGTAGCCATCGGTTTCAAAATAAGAAGAACTGACAACATAGCTAGGTTCATTGGCCTGTTCTGAGCCACCTTGCAGCACAATATCAGCACGGCTTTTATTATGACTGCCGCCTGAATAGCCGAGTTCGATGGAGTCTTTTCCAGTACCTTGCTTGGTCGTTGTTAAAATCGCCCCACCCGAAGAGTTACCATATAAAGAGGAAAATGGCCCGCCCAATACCTCGATATGATTTAAGCTACTCATATCGATATTTGACGTCTGTCCCTGACCATCCGGCATGGTCGCAGGGATTCCATCAACATATAAACGGATACCACGCACACCAAATGTTGAACGTGCGCCAAAGCCTCGCATAGACAGTTGCAAGTCTTGTGCGTAGTTTTCACGGTTATTCAGTTGCAGGCCGGGCACACCTTTTAAGGTTTCGGACAGATTTACACCCGTATTGTTATTATTTTCAGCCTGCTGTACACGGTATACCGATGCAGGTGTTTTTAACCACGTGGTATTGGTTCGTGGTGCTTCAATGATAATCTCAGGAAGTAAAACAGGTTCCGTAGAACCTGTTTCTGCATACAGCTGTTGGCTAATACATGCCGTCAGGCAAAGTAAATGTGTCTTAAATGATGTGACGTTAAATTTACTTTGCATAGAGCACCTATTTTGACATTAGAAGATTACCTTAGAGCTTAAACCAATTAGGAAAGCATCATCAACTCGATTTGTTGAGCCTGGGTTAATCACATATTGTAAACTAGGGCGAATCATCAACCATTTCGTAGGGTTATGGCTATAGTTCAACTCGACGTTATATTCTGCACTTGCATCAAATTTCTCAGCAGAAAGTCGATCATTGACATGCACACGGTTCACGCCCAAGCCAACCATATCGTTAGGCAAACGATCGGCCAATCCAATGTATTTCAAACCCAACTGCTGTGAGTTATCAACTTTTGTGGTGACACGATCATGCCAAGTAAAATTAGCAAAGCTATGCAAGCCACGTTTGCCTTCACCAGTAGACGTTAACTGTTGCTCAATCGCTACCCAACCACCAAAGGTACGATCTTCAGCTTCACCCGAAATAATGTCTTTCTGATTTTTTACATTATCCGCAGTGTTGTACATCGCACCAAAGCGGTAGCTCCCCGGTAAACCATTGACCAATGATTTTGGTGTCCAAACCAATTCTACGGGAATGGTTACGCCATCAGCATGATCTGTATCTAGACTCCAACCTTGACCTTCTGCTTTGGCATTACCATTGTCAGGGTTAAATTCATAAACACCGACTTGTGCCGCAATTTCTGGCGTTGCTTGGTATTTCACACGTCCACCCCATTGTGAAACTGGGGTATTCATCCACATAGAACCTTGCCATTTACCCATTTGTGCAGCACAAAAGGCATTGCTGGCAAAATCACAAGCCATTACGTTAAAGTCCATACCGACACCAAGACGACCGGCTTTAACACTAATACCTTGTTCTTTAAAATTCTTTTCAATCGATAATTCAGTTAAGCGACTGTCCTGATTACCACGACCAAAATTGGCTTGTGCATTTGCCAATTGAGGAACATCTCCTTGCAAATCACGAACTGAGGTACTTTGACCTTGACGAGCAGTCATCACGGCACGCACAGTCACGCCATCCCAACCTGCGAGTTTTTCCATATCCAGCTGTGTTCCTAACCACAATTGGCTGGCTACCGTTGCTGAATGTCCTGGATTACGACCGCCATCGGCAAGATAGGCAGCATCAGCAGCAATATTGGCCTCAAACTTCACACCTTGTTGTGCAAGTTCGGTACGTTTACCATCCCAATCCCCGAGCATGTACTGACCTTTAGTATCGAATGCTTCTGCGGCGTGAACATGTGTCATGGCTGCTGCAACAAATGCAGGTAGAAGAGCTAGACTGTATTTTTTCATGGTAAAACCTAAATCTGGAGAGAGTCCCTAGACAAGCCTTAAGGCTTGAAATCTAATGTCACAAAAATTACATAATTTTTCACGTTCTATCTCAGCATTATTTTTATCATTCACAAAACTTTAATTTATTAATAAATGAATTTAAATAAATCTATTGTTATGGAATATTTTTAGTTTTTATTTTTCAATATCTTATATTTTTTAAAAAATTAAATTTTAAAATTCTGATCGCTTGCTTAAACTCATCATCGTGACTTATTGGTTTATTATTCTCACAATTAATAATCAATAACCTGTTCATGCATTCCTCAGACCGCGATGAAACTTGCATTCTGTAGGGCTAGACCCAATAGTATGCATAACTTGAATGACCCATTGCTTCGACCTTTATGCCTGAATTACCAGAAGTAGAAACCACTAAAACCAGTTTATTGCCATTATTGAATGAAAAGGTTCTCAAAGTTGAGGTTTTTCAGTCGAGTCTGCGTTGGCCAATTCCTGACGACATTCAAAAACTCGCCGGACAAAAGCTGCTTCAGCTCAGCCGTCGATCAAAATATATTTTGGCTGAATTTGAACAGGACAGCATGTTGTGGCATTTGGGCATGTCTGGCAGTTTTCGGATTTGTGAAGGTCATGAAGCATTACGCAAGCATGATCATCTGGTGATTCATTTTGAAGATATGCAATTGCGCTATCACGATCCACGCCGTTTTGGCTGTATTTTATGGTTAGATGCATCGTCTCGAAGCAAACTGATTGACACGCTTGGCCCTGAACCGCTGAGTGATGCGTTTAATGCTGAATACTTATTCCAAAAATTTAAAAATAAGCAGACCGGTATCAAAGTATCGATCATGGACAATCATATCGTGGTCGGAGTCGGCAATATTTATGCAACGGAAAGCTTATTTAACCTCGGCATACACCCTGCGCAGCCTGCATCGAGTTTGAGTTTTGAACAAGTTGAAAAAATGGTCATCGAAATCAAACGCATTTTAAAACAGGCGATTGATTTAGGCGGTTCAACTTTACGCGATTACAGCAATGCGATGGGTGAAAATGGTTATTTCCAGCAAACCCTGCTCGCCTACGGACGTGCCGGTGAAATGTGCATCAACTGTGAAACCACGTTGCAAAATATCAAACTGGGACAACGTGCATCGGTGTTTTGCCCTGAGTGCCAGCCTTTAAAAAAGGTTAAAATGCAGACTAAGAAAACTCTGAAAGGAAATAAAGCATGAAGTCTGCGATTGTTCGCCACATATTAGTCAAAGATAAAGAACTATGTGAGCAACTGAAAAAGAAAATCAAAGGCGGTGCGGACTTTGCCAAAATTGCGAAGCAGCATTCGACATGTCCTTCGGGTAAAAAAGGCGGCGAGCTTGGCGACATTAAAAAAGGCCAGTTGGTTGGCCCAATTGATAAAGCGGTATTTACCCTACCTGAACGTGAACTGCATGGTCCGATCAAAAGCCAATTTGGCTGGCATTTATTAGAAATTAAGTTTCGGATGTAACATAGCACCCACATTGAACATGCTATAACGAGTATATCGCGAATATGTGCTTTTCATCTTAAAGCACATAATCCCAGTATTTTTTTCAATCGTTCAGAACATTGGCTGGCGGTTTTCAATCATATAATATAAATCATAGCAACCAGATAACATTGCACTAAATCAATTCTACTTAATAATAAACAAAGGACATTCCATTGGGCTATTACAACTATTTTCGTCTTGGCACTGTCGATACAACAGATTTTACAATCATTCGAGGTGAACGAAAGCATGCACTTATCCAAGCATTATATGATGATCAAGATATGAACCCTCATGGTGAAGTCCAGTTGGCACTAGATTTAGATGGGAATCGTAACGATGAATCAAAATGGTATGATGCGATACAGCAAATTAGCAAATTATCCAAAAATCACCCTTTAGTCTTATTTATATTAGGTCAACAAGCCTGCGCACCCGAATCACCTGAAGAAGCAAATGAAGTATTTACAGGCATTCGAAATGGCATTGTTTTTTCGACATCAGAACCTAAGTTTATGAAAATGACGCCTCAACAAAATTCACAATAAAAAACGGCGCTTTAAGCGCCGTTTTCACTGCTAAAGGATTAACCTTTACGTTTTAATTCATCACGAATTTCACGAAGTAATTCGATATCTTCTGGAGTCGCCTCTGGAGCTGGCTCTTCAACTTTTTGACGGCGCAATTTGTTCATCAATTTCACTAACCAGAATACGACCCATGCCAAAAGCAAGAAGTTGATTAAGATAGTTAAGAAGTTACCGTAAGCCAGCACATTAAGGCCTGCATCTTGTGCAGCTTTTAGCGTGGTTAAATTGTTTGGGTTATCGCCCAATACTAAGAACCAATTTGAATAATCAACGTCACCACCAAGGATCCAAGAAATAAAAGGCATGATAATGTCTTTTACCATGGAATCGATGATTTTACCGAAAGCACCACCAATGATGACACCTACAGCCAAGTCCATCACGTTGCCTTTTACGGCAAATTCTCTAAATTCTTGAATAATACTCATGTGATCTCCAGAAATTTTTTCAGCTTTAATTTTGTGACGAAGTATACATTATATCTATATAACTATTTCCACCTAATTTACTTGGTTTTTATTCGATTCTAAATGCCATGTATAAAAATTCACACAAAAAATTTTTGATTTTGGTAATACATTCTATTAAAAAGGATTTATCAAAATTATACATGTCGAATTAAATGAATAAAGTCATTCAATTTTTGCATTTTTATTCAAAACACCCATGCATAAAAAAACCGCTAACCTAAGTCAGCGGTTTTTTTGAAACTGTAAAATTAACCGTTACGGTTACGTTTACGTTCGTTTTCAGTCAACCAGCGTTTACGGATACGAATTGACTTAGGCGTTACTTCAACTAATTCGTCATCTTCAATGAATTCAAGCGCTTGTTCAAGCGTAAATTCAATGTGCGGAACAAGAGTCAACGCATCATCAGTACCTGAAGCACGTACGTTAGTTAACTGTTTCGCTTTAGTTGGGTTAACAGTCATGTCGTCTGAACGTGAGTTAATACCTACGATCATACCTTCGTAAACTTCTAACTGAGGTTTAGCGAATAGACGACCACGGTCTTGTAAGCTGAACAATGCATAGCCCAAGCAAGTACCTTGAACCATAGAAATCAACACACCGTTTTGACGTTTCGCAACAGTACCTTGTTTCATTGGACCGTAGTGCGAGAAGCTTGAAGTCATGATACCTGTACCTGAAGTCATAGTTAAGAATTCAGAACGGAAACCAATCAAACCACGTGAAGGAACTGTTGCTTCAATACGGATACGGCCTTTACCGTCAACTTCCATATTGGTCATTTCACCTTTACGGTGACCCATTTGTTCCATTACAGCGCCTTGGTGCTGCTCTTCAACGTCAAACGTTACGTTTTCGTATGGCTCTTGTTTTTCACCATCAATTTCTTTGATGATTACTTGTGGACGTGATACGCCCATTTCGAAGCCTTCACGACGCATGTTTTCAATAAGAACTGAAAGGTGAAGCTCACCACGACCAGATACTTTGAAACGGTCAGGACTGTCAGTATCTTCAACACGTAATGCTACGTTGTGAATCAATTCGCGATCTAGACGTTCACGGATATTACGTGAAGTTACGAATTTACCTTCTTTACCAGCAAACGGTGAGTTGTTTACTTGGAAAGTCATCGATACTGTAGGTTCGTCTACAGAAAGTGCAGGTAAAGCTTCAACTGCTTTTGGATCACAGATTGTGTCAGAGATATGAAGTTCATCAATACCCGTTACACAAACAATGTCACCAGCAGAAGCTGATTCAACATCGATACGCTCTAAGCCATGGTAACCCATGATTTTTAAGATACGACCGTTACGTGTTTTACCGTCTTTGTCGATTACAGTTACAGGAGTGTTTAATTTCACTGAACCACGTTGAATACGACCAACACCGATAACACCTACGAAGCTGTTATAGTCAAGTGAAGACACTTGCATTTGGAATGGACCGTCAACGTCAACTGCTGGTGGTTCAACGATGTCTACAATTGTTTCGAACAATGGAGTCATGTCTTCAGCAAGTTCTTCTGGAGATGGACCAGCTACACCACGAAGACCTGAAGCATATACAACTGGGAAGTCTAACTGTTCGTCAGAACCACCAAGGTTGTCGAACAAATCGAATACTTGGTCAATTACCCAGTCTGGACGAGCGTTTGGCTTGTCGACTTTGTTAATAATTACGATTGGTTTCAAACCACGTGCGAACGCTTTTTGCGTTACGAAACGAGTTTGTGGCATTGGGCCTTCTTGAGAATCAACAAGAAGAAGTACGCAGTCAACCATTGACATTACACGTTCTACTTCACCACCGAAGTCGGCGTGTCCCGGGGTATCCACGATATTGATACGGTATTCAGTGTTAGTACGCTTGTCTAACCATTTGATTGCAGTGTTTTTTGCAAGAATGGTAATACCACGTTCACTTTCAATAGCGCCAGAATCCATTACACGTTCGATCTCGCCTGCGCGATCGCCAAGAGCACCTGATTGCTGTAAAAGTTTGTCTACAAGAGTAGTTTTACCATGGTCGACGTGCGCGATGATGGCAATGTTACGGAGAGTTTTAATATCTGACATGTGAATTCGATACGCCTAAAGTTTGAGGGCAAATTATACAGAAAAAATATAGATTTTAGTAGTGACAGTTTATTGACAATCGCATTTTTTTTGACGACTGGTACGCTTTTGGTTTTGTAAAGCTGTGTAAACAGATTAGAATAGCGCCACCTAGCCTTAATTTTCAGTGCCGCATGTCTGATTTAAACCAATCTCCCGAAGCAAAAGATCAACTCGATTTAGTCTATGGATTGAATGATCGACCAAAACCTTTTATTGCTTTTCTCGCTGCGTTCCAACATTTATTGGCCATTATTGTCCCAATTGTGACGCCGGGTCTGCTGATCTGTTTGGCACTTGGTGTGTCAAAAGAAGACACCAATATGATTCTGTCGATGTCGTTGGTGATCTCTGGTATCGCAACCTTTTTACAATGTAAAAAAGTCGGCCCATTTGGTGCAGGTCTCCTGATTGTACAAGGAACCAGCTTTAACTTTATTGGTCCTATTATCGGTATTGGTTCTGCAATGGTTGCGGCAGGTACACCTGTAGAAGCAGTAATGGCATCTATCTTTGGTGTGGTGATCGCGGGTTCATTCATTGAAATGGGTGTGTCACGAATTTTACCGTGGGTGAAAAAACTGATCACTCCATTGGTAACAGGTATCGTTGTGTTATTGATTGGTCTGACTTTAATTAAAGAAGGCCTGATCAGCATGGGTGGTGGTTATCAAGCCATGGGCGATAAAACATTTGCCAATGCAGACAACCTCATCATGTCTTGTACCGTTTTGGCACTGATCATTTTACTGAATCGTGTGCGTATTACATGGGTAAAAAGTTCTGCCATCCTGATTGCCTTAGTCGTGGGTTACATCCTTGCAGGCTTTATGGGTCATTTAAACTTTGATGGTTTAAAAGATGCGCCACTGGTTCAAATTCCAACACCGATGCACTTTGGCCTGAGCTTCTCTTGGAGCTTATTCATTCCAATGGCATTTATCTACCTTGTGACATCTTTGGAAGCAATTGGCGATATTACCGCGACTTCTAAGCTTTCAAATCAAGCAGTCGATGGTCCTGAATGGATGAAGCGTATTAAAGGTGGTGTATTGGTGAATGGTGCAAACTCATTCCTTGCCGGTATCTTTAACACGTTCCCAAGTTCTGTATTTGCGCAAAACAACGGTGTTATTCAGTTAACAGGTGTTGCAAGCCGCTATGTGGGCATTTGGATTGCTGCCCTTTTGGTTATTTTAGGCTTACTTCCTGCTGTAGCAGGTGTCATTCAAGCGGTTCCACAAGCGGTACTCGGTGGTGCTGTGATGGTGATGTTCGGTGCTGTGGCTGCCTCTGGTATTAATATTTTGTCAGGCATTCATTTAGATCGCCGCGCACTATTAATCATTGCGATTTCATTGGCATTGGGTCTAGGTGTTGCACAAGTACCACAAATCCTTGAACATCTTCCTGAATTGTTCCGTAATATCTTCAGTTCAGGCGTTGCCACTGGTGGTATCGCTGCCCTTATTTTGAATATTGTTCTTCCTGAAGTGAAGAAGTAAGTTCATTTGTCAAAGAACACTGCCTAGGTTCCGCCCTAGGCAGTGTTTTTTATGATGGAGAAATCTATGGATCTCACAAGTGAAGTCGTTATACGACAGATCGATTTATTACAAGATCGCGTGCTTTTCGTAAATGCACCGACAGATGACTTACTCAGTCAATTGAATGACAATATTAAGCCATCGATTTGGTGCTGGAATTTTAATGATTTTCAGTACTTTCAAAATCAACAGTCAAACGTCCATTTTGGTGTCGATTTTCCTGAAGGTCAGTTTGATCAAGCGGTTATTTTTGTTCCGAAATCAAAAGAGCTGCTGAATTATTTATTACACAATGTCGCAAGTCATCTTGCTCAAGGTGCATCTATTTTCCTCGTGGGTGAGAAAAAAGGCGGTGTTGAACGCGCTGCAAAACAATTACAGCCCTTTGGTAAAACACTAAAAATTGATAGCGCGCGTCACTGTCAAATGTGGCAAACCCTATTGGAAAAAACTGTATCACTGAAGCCACTGCAAGATTGGGTGCAAAAATATCCAGTTGAGACCCCAAATGGTGAACTTACGATTTGCGCACTGCCGGGCGTATTTAGCCAGAACCGTTTAGATGTGGGTACGGCTACGTTATTGCCTTATTTATCACAAGTCACTTCGGGCAAAATTGCAGATTTTGGCTGTGGTGCGGGTGTTATCAGTGCTTATTTAGCCAAACTAAATCCTAAAAATCGTATCTTTGCCATGGATGTAGATGCCTTTGCACTGGCGTCTACACAAATGACATTTGAACAAAATTTGCTTGAACCTGAACAACTTGAGATTAAAGCGGTCACAGGAATCGAGGATGCACCACTATTTTTACATGCCATAGTCAGCAATCCACCCTTCCATCAAGGGATTCAAACCGACTACAATGCCAGTGAAAATCTATGCAAAACTTCGCGCAGACATTTGAAGTCTGGGGGTGAGCTTTGGATTGTTGCCAACCGATTCCTCAATTATCCGACTTTAATTGAGCAGCATTATGGTCAATGTACAATCAAAGCCGACCAACAAGGATTTAAAGTCTTGTTTGCGAGCACGCAAAAAAATCTTAAGGAACAATGATGAGCGAAACTCAAAAACCAGCTCAGCTTCAGCGTAAGTTGGGTGCTCGCCATCTCAACATGATTGCAATTGGTGGTTCAATTGGTACAGGTTTATTTCTTGCCTCTGGAGCAACCATTGCCAATGCAGGCCCGGGTGGCGCCCTGCTCGCATACTGCTTAATTGGTATCATGATTTACTTCTTGATGACCAGTCTAGGTGAGCTTGCAACACATAATCCAACTTCGGGTGCATTCTTTACCTACGGCACAAAATATGTCGAGGGTGGTTTCGGCTTCGCTTTGGGTTGGAACTATTGGTACAACTGGGCGATTACCGTGGCATTTGAATTGGTCGCAGTCCAATTCATTATGAAATTCTGGTTTCCAGATATTCCGGGCTTTTACTGGAGTGCGATTTTCCTCGCAATCGTCTTTGCTATTAATGCGCTGACCGTAAAAGGCTTTGGTGAATCAGAATTCTTCTTCTCGCTTGTTAAAGTGCTCGCAATTGTTGCCTTTATCATTATCGGTCTGTTTATGATTGGCAAAATCATGCTGACACCGGGCGTAGAAACATTTGCCAACTGGACCAAGGGTGAAGCCCCATTTGTCGGCGGTTTATCTGCCTTGATTGGTGTGGCCATGATTGCCGGTTTCTCTTTCCAAGGGACTGAAATGGTTGGTGTGGCTGCAGGTGAATCGAAAGATCCTGAAAAGACCATTCCTATTGCCATCAAGCAAATTTTCTGGCGGATCTTGTTGTTTTATATCGTGTGTATCTTCATTATCGGCACTCTCATTGCCTATGATGACCCACGTTTATTACAAGCAGCATCTACTGAAAATATTGCACTTTCACCATTTACCTTACTGTATGAAAAAGCAGGTTTTGCATTTGCTGCATCGGTGATGAATGCGGTGATCTTGACTGCGATTTTATCAGCGGGTAACTCTGGTATGTACTCCTCTACTCGTATGCTGTTTGATATGGCACGTAAAGGCAGTGCGCCGAAAGTCTTTGGTCGCTTAGATGCACGTGGCGTACCAATGAATGCACTTTATGCAACGACGGCGATTGCGGCACTGTGCTTCTTAACCACATTTATCGGTGAACAAGCGGTATTTAACTGGTTACTGAACATGTCAGGTATGTGTGGCTTTATTGTGTGGCTCGGTATTGCAGTTTCACATTATCGCTTCCGTAAAGGATACTTGGCTCAAGGCAATAAATTGGAAGATCTTGCTTACCGTGCAAAATTCTTCCCATTTGCACCGTGGTTTGCCTTTGTTTTGTGTGCCATCGTAGTCCTTGGTCAGAACTATCAAGCCGTTTTAGATGGTGAATGGTTGGCCGTTGTTTCTACCTATATTGGTATTTTCTTATTCCTTGCCATTTGGTTCGGTTATAAGTGGAAACACAAAACCAAGTTGGTTCAATATCAAGAAATGGATGTAAAACCAATGAAAGTTGATCAAGAATAATGTGATCACTGAATAAAAATAAGCAGCCTAAGGGCTGCTTTTTTATGGCTAAAATTGTATCTCAATACATTCACGCTTTAACAAAATATTTCGTGAGTGATGTTGAGGAATGATGTCTGATCTATCATCAACAACTGATAGGCTGACGCAATCATGTTAAGCAGCAAAATAAAAACGCCCAATGCAATGCATCAGGCGTTTGTTCAAAAGTAACTACGTTTTCAGGTTTGATTTTCAATACTTAAGAAGCATTATGCTGTTGTACAAAGGCAATAAACTCGTCTTCGCTCATCACAGGTACACCCAGCTTTTCAGCCTTTTCTAATTTAGAACCTGCCTTTTCACCTGCAACTACACATTTGGTTTTACCCGAAACACTACCACTGACACGTGCGCCTAAGGCTTGAAGCATTTGCGTCGCTTCATCACGCCCCATGGTACTCAATGTTCCAGTAATCACCCAACTCTCGCCATTCAGCGGCTGACGACTTGGTGCAACAGGTGCATCCCAATGAATCCCAGCTGCCAACAAACGATCAACCACTTCGAGGTTATGCGGCGCTTGAAAAAAGTCGACAATCCATTCAGCGGTAATATCACCAACGTCTGGCGTTTTTTTCAAGGATTCGAGATCTGCATGACGAATCGCATCAAAGGTTTGGAAGGTATTGGCGAGCATGCGTGCCGTGGTTTCACCCACGCCTCGAATGCCGAGTGCATAAATAAATGCACCTAGTGTCGTTTTCTTACTATTTTCAATAGAATCGATGAGGTTTTGAACCGACTTCTCACCCATTTTTTCAATGGTCAGTAATTTTTCACGATGCTCTGGCAAGCTATAAATATCAGCAACATCTTTGAGCAAATCCAAATGTAAAAGTGATTCCGCCCAACGGTCGCCTAAGCCCTCAATGTCCATAGCTTTACGTGATACAAAGTGACGAATCGCCTCAATACGCTGTGCAGCACAGTACAAACCACCTGAACAACGTGCCAAGGCTTCACCTTCGGGCATCACCACAGGTGAAGAACAGACAGGACAACATTCGGGCAATTGAACTTCAACTGTTTCTACAGGTCGAAATTCAGGCCAAACTTTTTCCACTTTGGGAATCACATCACCACTACGGTAAACACTCACGGTATCGCCTACACGGACATCTAGGCGGTGAATTTCACCAATATTATGAAGAGTGACATTGGAAACCGTTACCCCTCCGACTGCCACAGGGTTTAAACGTGCGACTGGGGTCAAAGTGCCTGTACGCCCCACTTGCCAATCAATATTTTCAATCGTCGTCAGCGCTGCGACTGCAGGGAATTTATATGCCGTTGCCCAGCGTGGCTCACGGCTTAAAAAACCTAAAGTTTGCTGCTGTTTCAAACTATTCACTTTAATCACCATGCCATCAATTTCAACACTCAGGCTTGGTCGATCAATGATCATTTGCTCATACGCAGCTTGTACGTCCTGAATGCTGTCACATATAAAGTGACGTTCACCGACAGCAAAACCAAACTGTGTCAGCCACTCAAGACTTGCAGACATGGTGGTTTGACCATGATGTGGTTCGCACTGTGCAATGCCATAGGCATAAAAAGCCAAAGGACGCGAAGCCGCAATTGCAGGATCGAGTTGACGTAAGCTTCCTGCTGCTGCATTTCGTGGATTGGCAAAGGTTTTTTCACCTTTGGCTTCATTTTCAGCATTAAGCTTTTCAAAGCCTGACTTTGGCATCAGGACTTCACCACGGACTTCAAGCAGACTTGGAATTTCAGTCTGTGTAGAAGTCAGTACTTTAGGTAAATTACGAATGGTTTTTACATTTTGGGTAATGTCTTCCCCTGTTTCACCATCACCCCGTGTCACACCACGGACTAAAATGCCATTTTCATACCAAAGAGAAATGGCCAGCCCATCAAATTTTAATTCGACATCATATTCAATTTTTTGATTCGGTAAGCGCTCTTCCGCACGACGGGCAAAGGCAAATAAATCTTCTGCATTAAATACATTACCCAATGA
Source organism: Acinetobacter sp. YH12069 (assembly GCF_013419675.1). Lineage (NCBI taxonomy): Bacteria > Pseudomonadati > Pseudomonadota > Gammaproteobacteria > Moraxellales > Moraxellaceae > Acinetobacter > Acinetobacter sp. YH12069. The sequence continues at coordinate 264,097 of NZ_VOZS01000002.1, forward strand.
CAACATGGGTACTGCATGGGTTACAGATTCAAACTTAGACAAGGCCTTTCCACCCACTTTTGTGGTTGGTGTATCAGGTTGCACTAAATCAGGGTATTGCTCTTCTAAGGCTTTTAATTGGTGAAAAAGTTGATCATATTCACTGTCCTCAATTTCTGGCGTGTCCATGACATAGTAGGCATGGTTATGTTTCGCCAAGAGTTGAATCAGTTGTCGCATCTGTGCAACGACAGTGGATTGTTGTGTCATACATTCACCATAAAAAAGGGCGGTTCATGCTCCGCCCTCAAATTTCATTATCTGTTGCTATTATAGAAACCCACTCGGTGAGTTTCAATCAAAGACGCTTAGACTTCGATGGCTTGACCTTGACGATAATCAATCGCTTGATGACGCCAATGTTCACGCATCTGCGGTGTAAATTCTTGGTTATTTTGATCATACACAGTACCGTCAATTTCACGTGCAATCAGACGTGAAATGCTGTCCATGGTATCAAAGGCATTTTGCACATCGCTGTGTGGCAGCGCCAAGAAGAAGGCCAAACCTTTTACTTCTTCCGTCGATAAAGTTTCAAGATCAAAACCTTGCGCAGCGCCATCATTATTCATTTGTAATACAGAGAATAATAACTTTGTCCCTTCTTCATCATAGCGATGGAAACAGGCCATTTCGCCAAAACGCAGACCGTACTTCAGCAACACTTTTAATGCTTTTTCACCCGACAAGGCACGGCTATCCGGGAACACATTTAAGGCGATATAGGTTTCCGCAGTCGCTAAAGCACTTTCTTCATCAACAATTTTTTGTTCATGTAAATGCGCATCCAAAATACTGCTTTCTTCATCAAAATCGCTGATTTCAGCTTTTTCAATTGCGCTATTTACACTAAACTCTGGCGCTTTTTCCGCAGGAACAGCGTCAGCCTGAACGTGTGTCGCAGCAGTCGCTGCGTCATTGGCATCGGCGGCTACAGATGCAACAGTTGTAGATTCAGTTGCTTCTGTAGACAATGTACTGTCTTCTGTTGCAGTTTGAGCGTTTTCAACTGAAACGGGATCCGTCGTTGTCGTCTCAGTCTTTGCCGTAGCCTCAACGCTCTGCTCTGCTTGTTCCGTTGCCGTTGCTTCTGGCGTTACATTTGCTTGAACAGCTTCAGTCGTTTCAACCGCTGTGACTTTTTCCTCAGCCAAAGTCGGCTCTACACGTTGCGTGGTTTCAGGTGTATTTAACTGATTGCGTACATGGCGCGGAATAACAGGTTGCTGACTATCAGGATCAATATGTAATTCGGTGTCAAGTGATGGCGCTGCATCTGCAGGTTTACGAAACATCATTCGAATGCCCACAACCATGATAATTACAGCGATTACAATCCCAGCTATAGTGGTGATTTCCATGTTATGCCTCCGCAGCTAAACCGTATTCTTTGGCTTGCTCTATATTCACAGTCACTAATTTTGAAGTTCCTGGTTCTGGCATGGTCACACCAAGTAAGTCAGTTGCCATTGTCATAGCCAGTTTATTGTGTGTAATGTAGATAAATTGCACTTGTTCTGAAAGCTCTTTTACAAGATTACAAAATCTTCCTACATTTGCATCGTCTAAAGGTGCATCGACTTCGTCTAAAACGCAAAATGGTGCAGGATTTAGGCGGAAAATCGCAAAAACCAAAGCCAATGCGGTCAGTGCCTTTTCACCACCTGACAATAATGCCAAAGAGCTGTTTCGTTTACCCGGTGGTCGTGCCATCAGTTTTACACCCGATTGCCAACCATCTTCAAGGCTTAAACTTGCTTCACCACCATTAAATACTTTCGGAAATAACGCTTGAAGCTCTGCATTGACCTTATCAAAGGTGGTCATAAACAGCTTTCGCGTTTCCTGATCAATGCTTTTCATCGCGGCTTGCAGTTGTTCAACGGTCTTTTGCAAGTCATCAATTTGGTGGCTTAAATCATCAAAGCGTTTAGAAACTTCAATATATTCTTCTGCCGCAGCCAAGTTGACTGCACCCAATTTATCAAACTGCTGCTGTGCTTTTTCTAGTTTTTGCTGATGGGATACCACATCAATGCTTAAACCTGTCAGCATTTCGCTGTTCATTTCTTTCAGCTGTTCAGAATAATGCTGCAAATCAGACTGCGCGGATTGCCAAGCCAAACGCTTTTCTTCCAATTGCGTACGCAATTTTTCATCTTGCTGTTGATGTGAATGGCGTTGTTCCGTCAATGTCTGTTGTTTGCTCTGCACGTTATTCAGTTCAAGCTGCCAGTCATTCCAAGTTTTTTGTAAACGTTCAGTGACTTGAGCCTGCTCTGAATACTGTGACTCAAGCGCAGGCAATTCTAACTGTACCGGATCGACAAATTTCTTTGCCTGCTCCATCTGTCCAATAATTTGCTGAGTTTGCGCTTTCAAAAAGACCGTGTCTTTTTCTAATAATTCAATCTGTTGTTTCGTCTGTACAGACTGACGACGCACGATTTCCAATTCTTGCTGACTGTGTAATGCCACTTGCTGAGCACTTTCCAGCGCTAGACTCAATTCCTCAACTTGGAATTGCAAGGTTTTATAATTGGGCAAGGCTTGCTCAAGCTTCATCGTCAGCGCATGCAGATCTATTTCCAAATCATCTTTTTGCATGGCATCTTCTTCAAGCTGTGCTTCAAGTTGCTGCAATTGATCTTGTAACTGCTGCTTTTGTAATGCAAAAGCCTGATTGGAACTTTGTACCTTCGCAATCGCAACATCAGCATTTTGAATATCTTTTTGCCAAGTTTTTAATTGGCTATGTTGCTGTTGTAGATTTTGCTGTAAAGCCTGTACGACATTTTGCAACTCAGGCAATTGCCCTTCTAGTTTTGTCAGCTTTGGCTGCTGCCCTGCAAGTAATTCAGTCAATTCATCCAAACGAATACGGTGGCTCAATGCACCTTGCCCTGCTTGGCTGTCCTCATCATAGTCCAGACCAATCACCCAATCTGCACCGACATGATAACCATCGAGCGTGAGTATCGACTGACCAGCAGCCAGTTTAGCCTGATGACTCAATGCCACCGTCAATGTTTCAGCAATCGCGACCTGCTGCCAGATCGAAAGTTGTGGTGCTTCAATCCACGTCGCCAAAGCATCTAATCCAACGATTTGTGCTGCGGTGTGGTTACTGCCTTTGACCTGACGTGCAATACTGTCTTGAAAATTATCACTGTGTCCTAAAACTTGAGCACTCAGCCATTTAGACAAAAATTTCTCGACCAGTTGCGCATGCTGTTTACCTTGCGTGCTCAACTGCAACTGCTGCATTAAATGTTGACGCTGGCTTTGCTGCTTTGGACTGGCTTTAATCATCAATTGATTTAGGTTTTTCTGCTCGGACAACAGCACCTGTATTTCTGACTTTAACTGCAGCACCGTATTTTTGTGCTGTGCCTGCTGTTCTTGTGCAGCTGCAAGCTGTGTCTGCGTTTCGGCAATCACCTGCTCTTGTTGCGTAATTTGTTGTTCGAGCTGTTGCTTATCTTGCTGATACTGCTCCAACTCATCTTGCTGCGCCTGATGCTGAATTTGACCTCTTTGCTGTTGCAGGGTCTCACGTTGTTGCTCAATACGACCAATATTTTTGGTCAATTGTTCACTCTGCGCCAACATCTGTAGCTTTTGCTGTTGCTGCTTTTCGACTTGCCCACGGCATTGTTCAAATTGTTGAACCGCTTGTTGATGCTGAGCTTTTAAATCGGCTAATTGTTGAGTCTGATCTTGACTACTGCTTTCTTGGCGCTGTAACTGCTCAACAAATCCATCTTGCTGTTCTTGCAGCGTTTCCAGTTGTAACTCTAATAGCTGTAAACGTTCTTTGGTTTGGGCTTTTTGCTTTTCAAGCTCCACCAAACTTGCCGAATTTTGTGCAAATAAACCCTGCTTTTGCTCCAGCGTCATTTTCAACTCAGACAGTTTCTTTTCCGCCTGTTGCCATTCACTTTGTAATGGGGTGGACTGTTGAATAAGCCGTTGAAATAAAGCACTGGTGGAAGATAAGTCATGCTCTAGAGTATTCAGCTCAGAACGCACCAGTTTGAAGGTTTCCCCGAGCTCATTCATCTGAAGCGTGTATTCTTGCTGTAAACGCGTGCTTTGTTCACATTGGAAAGACAGCACTTCGATCTTAATAGTACGAATTTGGGTTTCTAATTCTTTATATTGCACCGCCGTTTCAGACTGACGCTTTAAGGTTTTCAACTGAGACTTCAGTTCTGATGCAATGTCTTCGAGACGTTCTAAATTTTGAGTGGTGTGTTCTAGATGCTGTAAAGTTTCACGACGACGAGCTTGATAGCGAGAAACCCCAGCGGCTTCTTCAATATACACACGCATTTCTTCAGGTTTGGCATCGACCAAACGGTTGATCATGCCCTGTTCAATAATCGCATACGAACGCGGACCTAAACCGGTACCTAAGAAAATATCAGTAATATCACGACGGCGGCATTTGGTGCCGTTGAGGAAATATTCGGATTTACCATCACGATTGACCTGACGGCGAACTGCCAGTTCAGTATAGGCATTATAAGCACCACCTAACTTGCCATAGGTGTTATCAAAACGCAGTTCAACACTCGCCATTCCGACTGGTTTACGCTTTGCCGTTCCGGTAAAAATAACATCTTGCATGGTGCCACCACGCAATTGACGGGCACTGGATTCACCCATAACCCAACGAATGGCATCAATCACATTGGATTTACCACAGCCGTTCGGTCCAACAACCGCACTACGGTTGCCTTCAAATTTTAGAGTTGTGCTATCGGCAAAAGATTTGAAGCCGGAAAGTTTTAAACTGCTTAAACGCATAATGTCCTGATCAGCGGCGTGAACGTCTCGCCCACGCTAATTCGATTTGTTTCATCCGTGTTAGTGATTCCAACACAAGGTTGCGTAAGTGTCGACAAAAATCTTCCATAAATAAAGTGGCTTGATGTGATTTTCTGATTAAAACTGCATCAGTCACCAATTTGAACAAATCAAAAGATTCTTGTATTTCACGTCGTGAAATATTCAGTGTCAGGAAATAACTACGTCTGAGTGATGGCAACAATTCTTGGTAATAACGCATCAGGTAGGTATTTCCCACCATTTCATGCTGACGAGCCATGCCCTGAAAAATCAGATCATAAAACTTTTCGGTATTGCCTTGGCGAGTTTCCACGTCTAATTGTTCAAGTAATAACTGAATACGCTCAGCTTCATGGCTGCGCCACGTTTCCGCCATACGATGCACAATTTGACCCAACAATAATGCTGCAATATCAAATAATGAGCGCACTTGTAAAGCCGACATTTCAGAGACTAAGGCGCCACGTCGCGGGTAGATTTCAATGAGCTGGGTCCGTTCTAAAATCAATAAAGCTTCACGAACAGAGCCACGGCTCACATCCAATTCGGCCGCAATTCTGAGTTCCTGAATACGCTCGCCTTCGACCAACTCACCGCGAATGATTTGTTCACCGATGTGTTTGGCAATTTGTTCTGACAAACTGTCCGCTTCTTGTTGTTGCATACTGTTCCTATCTTTTTTTTATAAGATGCAATGTTCAGATTTACACTCAATCTATTTGCATTAGAAACGATAAGCAACCTAATTGAACATGACATTGTCTGACAATCTTGTGTCAACAAAGCCAATTTTTTCAGTCAAAACGGACAATCATGCGCCAAAGGCTTGCACACCTTGGTAAATAAAATAGCAGCCGACTGTTGTTAATAGACATGCAAAACAACGCTTTAGCATAAATGGCGACAACATATGAGCCACTTTCGCACCCAATTTCGCAGTGATGAAGCTCATTACACTAATCCCGATAAATGCATAAATATGGATATAACCAATGGTATTGGGAACCACGATATCGGCTTGATGACCAAACCACATAAAGCCGAGGGCCCCAGCAATCGCAATCGGTAAACCACATGCAGCAGATGTCGCGACCGCTTTTTGCATAATGACGCCGTTTTTATTCAAATACGGGACGGTTAAGCTACCACCACCAATACCGAAGATCGCAGAAGCAACCCCAATACCACCGCCTGCTGCCATTTGCATGGTTTGTGAGGGTAAATGTTTATTCGGATCGACTGGTGTCGCTGCACCGCGAAACATTTTAAAGGCCACCCAGACCGCAAAAAAGCCAATTAACAGTTGCAAACCCTGCCCTGATAAATAATCTGCAATGCCTGCACCGAGAAATGAACCGATCACCAAACCCGGTGCCAAATTCCGAAAGACATTCCACAGCACGGCACCTTTTTTATGATGCGCCGAAACCGAGCTAAGTGAAGTCACAATAATCGTGGCTAAAGATGTGCCCACCGCCATGTGCATAATCACACTGGGATCATACTGAAGTTGGGTAAAGACGATGAATAAAATCGGTACAATAATCAGGCCACCGCCCACACCAAATAGCCCCGCAGCAAAACCAGCGATTGCACCAATCAGTAAATATATGATTAACTCCATCAATATTATTCCACAACTCTCAGATTCAAATGGATTTAGAGACCAGACACTTACAGCAATTGCTGAGCACAGTACCTCAACCGCCTGAAGTTTTATTACTGAAGCCCATTACTACATCGACCAATGACGATGTCCGTGAGATTGCCAAAAAAGGCATTCAACATGTTTTGGTATGCAGTGAAGAGCAAACTCAGGGGCGTGGGCAACGCGATCATCAATGGGTCTCACCCGTTGGTAATATCTATTTAAGCACATTGCTGAATTTACAGACAGCGATAGATGGACGGCTTGCACTCGAAATTGCCTTAAATATCTTGCAAATGCCAAGTTTGCAAAATCTCGCATTAGAAGTGAAATGGCCCAATGACCTATATAGCCCACAAGGCAAATGGGGCGGGATTTTGATTGAACCAATTTCGCCACATCAAGCGATTGTCGGCGTGGGCATGAACTTATTTCCGATTCCATCCACAGGAATTGAGCAACGTGCAACCTCGTTATCTGAACTCGGACTTCACTCGCCAAACCGTTTACAGTTAATCGCTGAACTCTATGCAGCGATTCAACTTGCAGGTGAATGGTTCGATCATAACTGCTATAACCTCGCTGCACGATTCAACCATTATGCTGCATTTATGCAACAGCCCGTTGAGCTTGAACATCTGCGAGGCAAAAGCCAAGGCCGCTTTCTCGGTATTGAAAATGATGGTTCGATCAACATCCAAACTTCGCAGCGCTTAGAAAATCATTTCCAAGGTCGCTTACGTTTAGCAGATCAATCATAAACAGGATTGCAAAGGCCTACTGATGAAAAAATTATGGCTCGATGTCGGTAATACACGGCTGAAATACTGGATTACCGAATACGATCAAATCATAGAGCATGCTGCGGAACTGCATTTACAGTCGCCTGCCGAACTACTTCTCGGTTTGATCCAACACTTTAAAAGTTTGGACTTAGATCAGGTGGGGATATCTTCGGTACTCGACAAAAAAAATAATGATCGGATTCAAAAAATTCTTAAATTTTTAGCCGTTCCTGTCACTATTGCCAAAGTACATGCCGAATATGCGGGTTTACGCTGTGCATATGAAGACACCAGTAAATTCGGGATCGACCGTTGGCTGCAAATGCTGGCTGTGGTCAAAGACCCTACACAAAAATACTGTGTCATTAGCTGTGGCACGGCACTCACCATTGACTTAACGGATGGCTTACAACATTTAGGCGGCTATATTTTGCCAAATTTGTATTTGCAACGTGATTCGCTCATCCAAAACACCAAAGGCATTAAAATTCCAGATGCCACCTTTGATGAGCTGTCTCCTGGTAAAAACACCATAGACGCTGTTCATCATGGCATCTTGCTCAGCTTGGTCAGCACCATTGAAAAGGTTCTCGACAAATATCCAAGTCAGTTGATTTTAACCGGTGGCGATGCTGCGCTATTTGCACGCTATTTAGAACAATATCAGCCAGCTGTCGAAGCAGATTTGCTGCTTCGAGGCCTACAAAGTTATGTAAATGGCGTGTAATTTAGCCATTTTTTGATAGCAAACTGTGAAAGCGTGATGACCAATGGTGATCACGCTTTTTTATTGATGGTCATTTCATATAAGCGTGGTTACAAATTGTATCGCGATTCATGACCTTTTTTCGTCCAAGGAATTACAATAGCCTGCGATGATCGACAGATACATCAGCAACTTTATAATTTAAAAATGTCTTTCAAGATAGAATATAAGACGAAGAGTATAGATATGAAATTTAAAAATTTACTGGGTTTAAGCCTGCTCGCCTCTACATTATTCTTCGGCGGTTGTACCACGACACAAAATCTAGCCAACTCTAAAATCCCTGCCGAAATCAAATCACAGCTCAGCACCTCTGAAGCAGTTTTGGGCTATTTTGGAGATGAAGATAATCCTGATTACTGCGGCTGCGTATCATATATTGACTCAAGCTATTACATGACTCCAGTCAAAGACGGCTATTACCGTGTACTTTTAGGTCGTAATGCGACAGGTGATTTTTTAGTCCAAGATTTTTACCAAGAAACCAAAACCCCTCAATCCTCACCTGCTTGGGTCAAAGATCCGATGAAACTATTTAGTTTCAGTGGCAGTGACATTGAAGGCCCAGTAACGCTTTATCGCAAAAACGGCAAAGTAGAATCAACCTTTGTGAACCAAGATGGCGTGAGCATCCACGGCGAAGAGTTTTATCCAACAGGACAACGTGGCGCAGCGTATAAAGTCGATGAAAATGGCAATGATGCCTATCGCTTATGGTATGCCTCAGGAAAAATTGCGGCTGAATATGTCGTCGATACCGATGGTGAATATGTTGGTGCTTATAAAGCATGGCAGGAAGATGGTCGCGAAGCCAATGACAACATTGACGACATTCGTGAACGTGTTGCTTTAGAACTCGACTGATCTATCAACAAATCGAACAAACAAAAGGCGCAGATTGCGCCTTTTTTTATCTTCAATTGCACCTATTGCATGATCAATTTTAGTTTTCACTATTACCTTATCTACAAAACACGCGATCTATTAAACACGCGCACAAAACCTATCTAAGCCGTTAAAATTGGCTCTAACACGTGCCACAGTTGTGGAATCTCAGAAAAGCCATCTTTTGCTGTGAAATGCCCGGCTTCTTTCACTTCATAAATTTGTGCATTTATAAAATTGCCCAATTGGATCGCAACCGGTGGCGGCACGATAGGATCATTGGATGAAATCAAGCTGATACAAATCGGCATATAGGTCTGTAAAACACCGCTATCCATTTTTGCACGTTGAATAAATGCGGTTAATTCAGGTTGTGTCGGTAAACTACTTTTAAAACCTGACACAAAAACGCCCGCTTTAATCCGTGTGCCATGCTGTTCAAAATATTGATTGAGATAATGCAGCGTAGTTAAGCACCCCAAACCATGGGCAATCACAATGGTATTTTCATCCAAATCAGGCATTTGCAACGCTAGAAATTTCTGCCAATGGTCAAAATCAGGTTGTGCTGCATTTGCCATAACGATGCGTCGAGAATAATGTCCTGCTTCTTGCAGCTTTCGTCCTAACCAAGGAAACCAATGATCATTCGGCGAAGTATCATGACCATGAACAATATAGATCTTTTGGCTTTCTGGCGTATGCGGTGTATTCATGATTTGATTCTTATTCTAGGTGATTATTTTTAGTGAAGCTTTCAATTTGCAGTTCGGCAAATTTTCACCTCTGTTTTAAACCTGCCACCTACACGCTCTCAATGTCAATTTGGCATCTTTTTGTAATGATTTAGCTCAGTTCGGTATCTATCGGCTCGTATAGCCAGATTCCCTCATCCAGTACTTGCTATCAAATGCACTCGATCACTTTGCTTGAGCGTACAGTCTCGTTAAATTTCAGCCATAAAAAAAGGCGCTGAATGCGCCTTTTTTTAAGTCCAAATTACTTCGGATCTTTACTGCCGAACAATGGACCCATGCCACCGCCGCCAAATTGTTTTTGCATATTGCCCAATGATTTCATCATTTTTGCCATACCTGTTGGGTTGGCAAACTTCTTCATCATTTTCGCCATTTGCGCATGTTGCTTAATGAGTTTATTCACTTCCGCAACATCCATACCACAGCCTGCTGCAATACGTTTTTTACGGCTTGGATTCATCAAGTCTGGGTTACGACGTTCTTTAATGGTCATCGATTGAATAATCGCTTCCATTTTCTTCACTTGCTTTTCAGGATTTGCTTGTGCAATTGCATCTTGAATCCCTGAGTTGCTCATGCCTGGAAGTTTATCCAGGAAGCCCATCATGCCGCCCATTTTGTTCATTTGTTCAAACTGCATCAGCATATCTTCAAAGTTGAAGCTACCGCCTTTTTGCAGTTTTTTCGCCATTTTTTCGGCTTTTTCTTTGTCGATTTTACGTTCAACTTCTTCGACCAAAGAAAGTACGTCACCCATACCCAAAATACGCTGTGCGATACGTTCAGGATGGAATGGCTCTAGGGCATCGAGTTTTTCACCCATACCCAAGAATTTAATCGGCTTGCCAGTAATAGCACGAACAGAAAGTGCTGCACCACCACGTGCATCACCATCCGTTTTTGTCAGGATCACACCCGTCAAAGGCAAGGCATCATTAAAGGCTTTTGCCGTATTCGCCGCATCCTGACCGGTCATGGCATCAACCACGAACAATGTTTCAGTCGGCTTAATCGCTGCATGAAGCTCTTTAATTTCATCCATCATTTCGTCGTCTACATGTAAACGACCTGCTGTATCGACAATCAAGACATCAGCAAATTGAATTTTTGCTTGCTCAATCGCACGATTTGCGATGGTAATCGGTTTTTCGTCTGCGCTAGATTCAAAGAAAATCGCGCCAACTTCACCCGCAACTGTTTGTAGCTGTTTAATCGCTGCTGGACGATAAACGTCGGCAGACACCATTGCTACTTTTTTCTTTTGACGTTCTTGTAAGAAACGTGCAAGTTTTGCCGCAGTGGTTGTTTTACCCGCACCTTGTAAACCTGCAAGAAGCACAACAACTGGTGGTTTTGCCGCTAGGTCTAGGCTTTCATTCGCCTCACCCATCATTTTGGTCAATTCGTCATGAACGATTTTGACGAAAGCCTGCCCCGGTGATAACTGAGTCATCACTTCTTGGCCCAATGCTTCTTCCTTAACTTTCGCGATGAATTCACGAGTTACAGGTAACGCAACATCGGCTTCAAGAAGTGCCATACGTACTTCGCGTAACGTATCTTTAATATTGTCTTCGGTTAGCTGCCCTGAGCCAGTAACATTTCTTAAACTCTGCGTGAGTCGTTCTGTTAAGGTATCAAACATTGCAAAATCCGCTTAAAATAGCCATGAGCAAAAAATTGTTTCTTAAAATAGAAAATTTATGCATAGAATGCTATAGGATACTTTAGTTCTTGCAGAATTTATATAAATGAATATTCAACATCCTGAAAAAGGTTTGACATGATCAGTCTCCCCTTGGTTTACACGATCCTAGCATTAATCGCTTATACCACGTCTTTTTGGTATTTATTCAGCCATTTAATGTCTAAACGTGCGCCGAACCATTGGTTTATTGGTGTTGTACTTGGTTTAGGCATGTTATTGCATGCAGGTGTTTTATATAACGAAATGTTGACGCCTATGGGTGTGAACTATGACGTGTTCAACCTGATGTCATTTACTTCAGGTCTCATGCTATTGCTCAGTGTGTTATTTAGTACCTATCGACCTGTGCTGGCAATGAACCTGTTGGGTATTCCTGTGGCAGCGACGGGGTTGATTTTAGGCTTTGCATTTAGTCGACAAAATCAATTTATAGAACAACATTCACTGGGTTTAGACATCCATATCATCTTGTCACTTTCCGCGTATGCCGTCCTGCTGATGGCAACTATTCAAGCGGTTATTTTGCGTTTACAAGACCGTGAACTGAAAAACAAACAGAAAAAACGTGTATGGGTGAGCCTTCTTCCATCCTTCCAAGCCATGGAATCTTTACTATTTGACTTATTGATTGCTGGTTTTGCACTACTGACCGTGGCACTTGGGTTTGGTTTCTTCACCATCGATAACTTCTTTGCACAGCATTTGGCGCATAAAACTGCCTTTAGCATCATTTCATGGTTCGTCTATGGTGCCTTGCTCATTGGGCATTATCGATTCGGCTGGCGTGGTCAAAAAGCCATTCGCTTTACCATCATTGGTTTTTGTCTCTTGGCAGTCGGCTTTATTGGTTCTAAGTTTATTTTAGAAATGGTTTTAGGCCGCTAAGTCGACGATGAAACGATTTTAAGTTTTATAAAGAAGTAAGTTTTATTACGAAGGGAGCTAAGGCTCTCTTTTTTTTATAGCTTGATTATTCACACAGAAATAACAGGCATAAAAAAAGCGCTGTACAGCGCTTTTTTTTCATTACGTCTAAATTATAGAGCAACGATGTTTACAGCATTCGGGCCTTTTTGACCTTGAGCGATGCTGAAAGAAACCTTTTGGCCTTCTTGCAAAGTTTTGAAGCCAGAACCAGTGATTTCGCTGAAGTGAGCAAAAACGTCAGGACCGTTGTCTTGTGCAATAAAACCGAAACCTTTAGTTTCGTTGAACCATTTAACTGTACCAGTAACTGTATTAGACATAATAATACCTATTAATTTGTTGATTTAGCCATTGGATGATGACTGACTATAACTTGGAAAATAATAAAGAATTGAACTTCATTTCTGTAAAAAACGAAGGATTATGACTAACACTGCGATACTTAAAGAAAATTTACGAAACAATACTTTTTTTCTAGTTGCAGCCATCATACATGAAATCTTAAAAGATTCAAGCACAGTATATGTTGTTGATTCCATTAAAAAACAACAGTAAAAGCCATCTTCTTATTATTACTATCCATCTGTATTTACTCATTTTATTGTTTAAGTTTTATGTCAGTCAATACTTTACGACTTTGGTCCTAATTTCACCAAATAGTTACATAAAATCTTGTCATTTCGTATTCCGCGTCACCATAAGCACAAAACCTAGACATCCCTTTCAAAACCACGTATAACTCCGTTTTTCAATTTTTGGCTGTGTGACCGTGAAACTTGTTCTTGCGCCGATGGAAGGCTTAACCGATCCAATTATGCGAGATGTGTTGACGCATGTGGGGAGTTTTGACTGGTGTGTAACCGAGTTTGTCCGTGTCACGGACTCTGTCCTGCCCGATCATATTTATCATAGCTATTGTCCTGAACTAAACAATGAAGGCAAAACTGCAGCAGGAACACCGGTTCATGTGCAGTTCTTAGGTAACAATCCCACTATGCTCGCGGCAAATGCTGTACGCGCGGTAGAACTTGGTGCCCCTGCGATTGATATGAACTTTGGTTGTCCTGCAAAAACCGTCAACCGCCACCGTGGTGGTTCAGTTCTGCTAGATGAACCTGAAGTGGTGTATGAGTTAGTCAAAGCTGTGCGTGATGCTGTTCCGAGTCATATTCCTGTATCGGCAAAAATGCGTTTGGGCTATATGGACCGTAACTTCACTATGGAAAATGCGCATGCCATCGAAGATGCCGGAGCTGCATGGGTTACAGTCCATGCGCGAACCAAAGCCGATGGTTATACCCCGCCTGCCTTTTGGGATCAGTTGCAACCCATTCGTGAAGCATTGAAAATCAATGTGATTGCCAACGGTGAAATTTGGAATAATGCCGATGCCAAACAGTGCCAACTCGAATCTGGTTGTGAAGACCTAATGATTGGTCGTGCTGCGGTGACCACTCCTGACATTACACAGTGTATCCGTCGTAATACGGATGAACCGCTGATTACATGGCATGAACTACTTGGATTACAAATTCGTTTCTTAAATGGCACGTATAAAAAAGAAATGAATATGGTCGGTCGTTATAAACAATGGCTCGGCATGATGTCTAAGCACTATCCAGAAGCCAAAGTCCTTTGGGATGAAGTAAAACGTGTCAAACCACTTGATGAAATCGTGCAAAAACTCAAAGCCGGTATGTAAGTTTTAAAGCACATCGCCCAATATGAAAACGAAAAAGTGTGAAAACACCTATCTAAGCGTAGCCGCAGAGCCTTTGATTATACCTACAGTGTTCAAAGGCTTTGTTGTTTGGCAAACTCTAAAATTGCGTCGATCTCATCTGCCAAGAACTCTTTAGGATGTTCCGAAGTCGGGTTCATCACCAAGCTTGCGCCTTTGGTAATCGCAAATAATTTTTCAGCACTGATCATGACAAACTCTGCATCTGCACCAACATCCTGTTGTAGCATCTCAAGACTCAGAAAGAATGGAATGGCTTGCTCGCCCTGCTCCGTTTCCATCAATTGAAAATGCAGATGCTGCTCAGCATCACGCTCACCCAAACAATACACTTGGCTAGCTAAAAGTTTCTGATAAAAGTCTTGGTATTGCTCAGGATGATCTAAAGTCGATTCATAAAGATGTTGAAGCGTGTCGTTCATTGTTATTGTCCGTCTATTTTTATCAGTCAGATACTGTTCACAATCCACAGCATACAGGAAGTTTATGAATTATGCCGTTGATTTAAATCTTCAACATGCTGTCGATTTGTTTTCCACGATTTTTCTAAAATTTCTTTTTCTAAACGCAACTGAATTCGTTTAAGTTTCATTTCAGAGAGCACGGGTTGCTGAAAAGTTTGAACATAGTCCCCCCAAGCTGTACCCCGAAAAACATTCGACGGCATCTCTGTTTTAAACACCGCTTCAGGCATAAAAACAATCACAGAATGCATATTGTCTTTATCCACAATATCGCTCAACACCTGTTCTAACACTTTCATATGTTTATAATTTTGGTGAATTGGATTTTGAAATTTAAAACTTTTTTTATAAATCTTTTGCGTCCATTGTTTTTGTCTCTCACTCCCAAAAATCCAGCCCTTATAGTTTTTAGTTTCAATCACAAACACACCAAATGGGCCTAACAGAAGATGATCAATTTGTGTCGTAGCTCCCTCGCCATCTGGTAAGGTCAAATCATTTAACAATATATAATGGTCTTTCAAATAAAGTTTGACATGAACGGCGACAGCAAACTCCCCCATTTTCCCCTTTAAATAAGGTTTAAATGCTTTGATTGCCCCCACAATCAGTAACAATGGAATTAGCCACCAAAACGTCGAAATGAGGGGGGCAAAAATTTGAGAAAGATTCATTGATTTGATTCATTACTTTAAATTACTGATGTTACCCACATAAAAGTAATTTCGCATTTTTAAAATGATTTTTAAGCCTATTCGCCGGAGTCTTACATCTAGGGTTTAAATAAAGGGATTAGCCTTCGGCTGGAGGTACTTTTGTTTCGGCAAAATGAGAAGCGAAGCTTCGCAAGGAAACCATCTTGCGGAGCAATGCTCCTCACCGCAAAACTCGTTCACCACCGTCAAATTATTCAAAGCATCGCAAAAACATTTTTGATTATGCGGCATCCTGTCTCAAACACTTGCGGATGACGTTAACGCGTATCATTCTTTCTTTGAAGCGAATTGTGCTTTGATGTTACTGCGTAACATCAATTAAATAAGTATATTTTCTATTTTATTGTAATTTATCAATTTTTAACAATATTTCTTTATTTTCTAGACCGCCCGCAAAACCCACTAATTTTCCATTTGCGCCCACGACACGATGACAGGGTGCAATAATTGAAATTGGATTTTTACCATTGGCTGCACCGACAGCACGTACGGCTTTGACATTGCCGATCTGCTCTGCAATTTGTTTATAGCTGCGAGTTTCTCCAAAAGGAATCGTCAGTAAAGCTTGCCAAACTTGTTGCTGAAATGCAGTACCTTCAAAGTCAAGCGGCAGGTCAAATTGCTGTCTTTTACCTGCAAAATATTCATTTAATTGCTGTGCAGTTTTAAGCAAAATCGGATGTTTCAGATCTTCAACCAAAGCCGCCAATCGCACACGATTTGGATTTTCATTTTCCCAAAGGACAGCCACCAATGCGGTTTCATGTGCAACAAGTTTTAATTGTCCAACGGGTGAATCTAAAAACTGATAAGAAAGTTGCATGAGATACTCCAAGCTCAAAAGCGCAGCACTTCATTATTCAGGAGGACGATAATTTCATCAAGACCAGTCCTGAAATAATCAGTACTGCAGCTAGCATGCGCATGGCATTGGCAGGCTCACCCAATACAACGATGCCGAGGATAAATGAACCCACTGCACCGATGCCTGTCCACACCGTATAGGCTGTACCCAGCGGTAAGGATTTCATTGCATAAGACAATAAAGCGAAACTTGCGATCATGAAAACGATGGTCAAAATACTTGGCGTCAGTTTGCTAAAGCCTTCAGAGACTTTCATACAATAGGCCCAAACCACCTCAAGCAATCCCGCTACAATTAATAAAACCCAAGCCATATTTTTACCCATAAAAAAAGCACAGAGGTCAATGACCGCTGTGCTTTAAAACATATTAACTTGAAGATAATTTCATCAAGATTAGACCAGAAATGATCAGTACTGTGGTTAACATCCGCATAGCAGTTGCAGGCTCACCGAGTATAAACACCCCCACGAGGAAAGAGCCAATCGCGCCGATTCCAGTCCAAATGGTATAAGCCGTTCCTAGAGGCAACGTTTTCATGGCATAGGCCAATAAACCAAAGCTCAGGATCATAAAAAATAAAGTGACTAAACTTGGGCCAAGTTTTGTAAAGCCTTCTGAGAGCTTCATCGAATAGGCCCAAACGATTTCAAAAATACCAGCGAATACCAGAACAACCCAGGCCATGATGCCTTCCTCCATATTAGTAGAGTCAGGTCGTCCTGACGATTTTTCTTACTGGCTTTGAACAAAGATGTAAGGGAGGTCGTTCCTCCGAATATTGTCTCAGTATAGCAAATATGCTGACTTTTAGTGCAGTCTTTACATTTTTTGACCAAATTCAGGGCGTTATTCAGTTGAGTAAAACTCTAGTGCAGATGATTTGCGCCAAAACATAGCATGTCTGTTCAAAGGACAGATTCAGAAATAAAAAAGGCATCACCAAAACCTGTTGATGATGCCCTCTTTATTTGGTCTATTCGCCGATTAGAACTTCAGACGTACACCTGCGCCATACCACCATTGCTTTTCACTTCCATTTTCAGCTTGCCATGCCGTATGCTGATTTCCTTTTTCATAGCTGTAAGCAACATCAATAAAGGGCATCAGCTTTTTATTGATTTCATAGCGTGTTTCTAGCCCTAGCCATACAGAACTGAGTCCTGTTTTTTGTGCATAGGCAGAATCATCACTCAGCACCACATCTAGGTTCAGATACGGTTTTAAAATCAATTTTTGCGTCAGCAGCAGATCACGTTCGGTTTCTAAAGAAAAACTGACCTGTTTATCTGCACCAAGATATAAATAAGCATCGGTTTCAAAGAAATAAGGTGCCAGACCATGCAAACCCACCACAGCATCTAACTGTTCTTTGTCCGTCACTTGATGTTCATCGACCCGATAACGTGCGCCAATTTGCGCATCCCAAAAGTCGGAGATCATACGGCTATACATCACTTGAGCCGCATAATCTGCATCTTGAGATTCGGCTTTATCGGCATGTAGTTTGATGAAGAGCTTATTTTCATCGGTCCCGATTCGACTCTCAATTTCGGTCTTTAAACGTCCACGACCATCGGCATTATTGAGCCATCGATTGTCGATCTCAGTCGCTTGATAAATCTGTCCACCATGTTCACGCTTATGATCAACAGGATGCTGCGCAGAAGTAGTACGTGACGCAATAGATGATGCATTTGCATGTTCTGCATGTTCTGCATGTTCTGCATGTTCTATCTGGCTCGATTCAATCCCTGTTTGCATCTCTTGATGCGACGAATCAAGTGAGGAATGCGACTCATGTTGAGCTGACATCGGCATGCTGTGATTTGCATCTTGCGCCATGGTCATTTGAGTGACCGATGCCAAAGCTAAACTTAGAACCGTATATGTGCATGGTTTAATGATGTGCATGAGACACCTCCTTTTGCGGTGCAGATGCCGTTTTCGTATTCTCTGCGACATTTGCGACCACAAGTTTATTCATCATCCCTGCAGACATGTGATACAGCAAGTGACAATGAATCGCCCACTCCCCTAATTCATTGGCCGTTAACAGAGCCGTCACTGTTTTCCCTGGCGGCACAATCACCGTATGTTTATTTGGCATTTCAGAAGACATTTGCCCATTTTCCAATTGCATAAACATGCCATGTAAATGCATCGGATGCGCCATCATGCTGTCATTGACAAATTTCAGGCGAATTCGCTCACCATATTTCACTTGTAGTGGTTCGGCTTCGCTAAATTTTTTGCCATTCATGGTCCACATATAGCGTTCCATTGTTCCACCCAAATGAATGACCAAATCTTGCGTCGGTTCACGTGTATCAGGCTGCGGGGTTAATGCTTTTAAGTCACTATATTGCAGTGCCTTATCACCGACAGGAGTAGAAGCATTGGCCCAACCCATAACCATTGCTGAATTTTCAACTGCACGCGTCTCCTCTTTAGACTGTGCATGATCCATCGCTGCATGCGTATCATGTTTCATGGATGAATCCATTGAAGAGTGGTTCATTGAAGAGTGGTTCATTGATGAATGATCCATCACACTATGATCCATATTGGCATGCGCCGTATCTGACATGTTCTGTTTATGAATGTCTGGATGTTGCATAGCAATATGTGCAGTCACTGGGGAATGGTCCATGTCATGTCCCATAGCGGCATGATCATGTGCTTGATTCAGCTGAATATTTGACGGATTGACAGTATGTGCGTTGTGCTCATGAGCATTCGCTTGCTGGATTGCTGAAGTTTGGGTTGAGCCTGTAGTAGTATGTCCCATATTGCTATGATCCATACCTGACATTGAACCATGGCCCATATCTTCCATGGTCAACAAAGCGCGTGGTCGTGCTTTTGGCATACGAATGCCTGAGTGCTGAGGCTGTGTTTCATCATGTAAAGTGCCAATCGCAAATCCTGTCCGATCAATCGATTCAGCTTCAATCTGATAATGCGCAGACTTAGGCTCTACGATCACATCATAGGTTTCCGCAGCACCAATGCGGAATTCATCAACATCGACTGGTTTGACCGCTTGGCCGTCTGCACTGACCACCGTCATTTTGAGCTGAGGAATGCGCACATCAAAAAACGACATAGCCGCAGCATTTACAAAACGAAGTCTGACTTTTTCATTGGGCTTAAACATCCCCGTCCAGTTCTGCTGTGGTGTTTTGCCATTCACTAAAAACGTATAACCCGTGACATCAGACAAATCCGTTTTCAGCATACGCATCTGATTCCACATCGAACGATCTTGCCAAGTGTTTTTTAAGCCCGTTCGTTTAATTTGCGTCCATACATCTGAAACTGTTTCACGTTGATTTTGATAGTATTCGGCAGACTTTTTCAAATTTGCCATGATCTGAGCGCTAGATGATTCATGAAAATCCGACAGCATGACCACATAATCACGTTGCGTCTGTTCATGTACGGCAAGTGCTTGTTTACCTTTCGGATAAATTACCAAAGCGCCATACAATCCGTCTTGTTCTTGGCCTTTGGAATGAGCGTGGTACCAATAGGTTCCGCTTTGACGGACTTTAAATTTGTAAGTAAAGCTACCGTCAGGCTGAATTTCATTGAAACCATTAAAGCCGGGTACACCATCCATTAAACCGGGCAGCAATAGACCATGCCAATGCACTGAGGTATTTTGTTTTTTGAGCTGATTATGCACATGGATGACCGCATCATCGCCTTCTTCAAACTCCAGTAATGGTGCTGGAAACTGACCATTGACGCTGATTTTCTTGACCGCTTTACCAGTCAAATTGATGGTCTTTTCATCAATATTCAGATGATATTCTTTAATGGCTGCAAACGCCCACGTTGGTGACAGCAGACATACCCCGAACACGAGGCCTGATTTAAATAAATTAGACATGACTTAACCTTTATAAAATAACGAAAAAACGTATTTAATACTCAGGTTAAGCTTGCGGAGGTCTTAGAATTTCTTGCCAAAAGCCTTTTAAATGCTGTCCAGCAAAAATGAAACGAGGAGGTTCTGCATAGTGATGCACATGGAAGGTCTGCAATGCGACCAAGGCGCTATCGACATAAGAGGTACTGATTTGGCAATGTGCGAGTGTACAGTCCTGACAGTCTGTACTTTGTGTTGTTGAATGATGCACCTGACCATCTTGCAGTGCAGGTGTCGCATCTAAAGATTGATGACAATCCATCATTGAAATGACTTCAGGTGTCGTCTGCTTACCATGATGTGCTGCATGCTCAGGAGCAGCTTGCCGCTGATTTTGATGGCAATTTGCCATATTTGAATGTGAAGGATCAGTATGTGCTGCATGAACTGATGCCTGATGGGCATTCGTAGTCATCATTTGTTGATGTTGAAAATTTTGCTGTGCACTGACCACACTGCTCCACCCCATGACAAACGCCATGAGCCAAGCAAAGCCAAGATGCTTACGCAAAAAATTGAACAATTTAGTATCCTAATTCAACCCAATGATGCACTGTGACAACATGTCCCTATTAACACATCTTTAGAAACATCACGCGATCAGCTCAGCTGAAATCCGCGAAACACCACGATGATGTTATTTACGATTCAAATGCAATTACATGACATTCGTATCAACATGACATGCAGCTCGACCGATTTATCCATCATGAACGATACTTTCAGAAATATCTAAAAGCACTATCTAGTGCGATCGATGATGTGTTTTGCCAGTCGCAGCTTATCTCAATTGTTGCTAACAGCATAATTAATTGTGCAGTTATTCACAACAGTTTTAAATTTATTGCGCTGTCATAAAAATCAGCGCATAACGTCCTGTTAAAACATAAAAGTTATTTTTTAAACTGATTAATTATTTACCACAGATTAATAAACATACAGTATTTCAAACACTTTTCCCCATAAAAAAAGGACTCAATTGAGTCCTTTTTATACTTAATACGTCTAATTATTAAACCATTGATGCACAATCGTTTATAATTTATTCAAGTTATCCATATAGTTATCTACACAGATATCCATACGGTTATCCATATAGTTATCCACAAGCCATGAATAACTTATACCCAAAGGCTTAAGCCTCTTGAGCATGCACTTTTGCCAACTCAGAACGCATGTCATCAATCACAGCTTTATAATCAGGCTTACCAAAAATCGCTGAACCTGCAACAAACATGTCTGCACCGGCTTCAGCAATGTCACGAATATTGGCTGGAGTAACACCACCATCCACTTCTAAGCGAATATCACGACCTGAAGCATCAATAATTTTTCGTGCTTGACGCAGCTTTTCCAAAGTCATTGGAATGAACTTTTGACCGCCAAAACCAGGGTTCACACTCATCAACAAGACTTGGTCAACTTTATCTAAAACATAGTCTAAATAATGCAGAGGTGTCGCAGGGTTAAATACCAAGCCCGCTTGCGCACCACCAGATTTGATTAACTGTAAAGAGCGGTCAATATGGTCAGTCGCTTCTGGGTGGAAAGTGATGATATCTGCGCCAGCTTCCAAGAAATCACCAATCATACGGTCTACCGGTGAAACCATTAGATGCACATCAATTGGCGCCTTAATGCCGTATTTTTTCAATGCCTTACAAACGCCCGCACCAAAAGTTAAGTTCGGTACATAATGATTATCCATGACATCGAAATGAACAACATCTGCACCGGCTTCTAGAACGTTTTCAACTTCTTCACCTAAGCGCGCAAAGTCTGCTGACAAAATTGAAGGTGCGATTAAGAATGGCTTGGACATGAAAAACCTAGCTTTGAAAAGGGAGTGATTGACGCATTATAGCAAATTGTCCCCCTATTCGCTGCCCACGCCCTCAGTCGTTTTTTCGATACTGATGATTGAGATCTCTATAATAAAAAAACCTAGGATTAACTGATGTTACGCAGTAATATCAGAAGCGAAATTTGATTCAAATAAAAAAACGATACGCGGTAACGTCATCCGCATTTGTTTGAGATAGCACGACTTCTCATCAAATTTTTTTTTTGCAATACTCTAAATAAATAGACGCTAGAGAGCGAGTTTTGCGGTGAGGAGCATTGCTCCGCAAGATGGTTTCCTTGCGAAGCTTCGCATCTCATTTTGCCTAATGAGAAACATCGTTTCGTAAGAGTACCTCCAGCCGAAGGCTAATCCCTTTATTTAAGCCCTAGATGTAAGACTCCGTCGAATTGACTTAAATATCATTTTAAAAATGCAAAATTATTTTTTGCGTGCGTAACATCAGTGATTAATATGGATAAAGATCTCAGGGATAGAAACACAGCGTTGCATATTTAGACTTAACGAGCATCTATGTACTTTGCTAAGTTAAAGGACTGACGGCTTAATAATAAAATTGCATTTATGAAAAGTTCAACACAAATCACCACCGCCCAAGCAGCGCGTGTTGCTAAACGCCTAGTCAATCATTGGAAACATAAATTTGAAGTCAATGAACAGCTCATTGGAGAAAATACTGCATTCAAGATTCAACTACCCTCTGCAGAGGTCAGTCTTTTACCACAAGCTGCTTTTTTAGATGTAGTAATTTCAGCCCAAGATCCAAGTGCAAATCTAGATCAATTGGAACATGTGGTTTTAGATCATTTGATCCGCATGGGACAAGAAGAACTCAGTGCAACATGGCAACGCGAACCGTAGTCTACGTCGCCATATTGTCAAAGCCTTTCACTCAATGCTGATGTGATTGATAATTTCTAACTGCATCAATACGGGCTTTCGTCGCTGGATGTGACTCAAAGAAATCTGTCCAAGATCTCTGATCTTTGGCAGTTTCATCCTTTGCACCTTTCTCTTTTGCTATTTCACCGTCAGCTTCATCTTCCATACGTTGTAAGAAGTTTGCAAAATGTGCCGTTGGAATTTGATGTTTTGAAAGTTGTTTTAAGGCATATAAATCTGCTTCAGATTCAAAGTCTCGTGAGTAACTCGCACCCACCGCAGCCACCGGCAAACTGGTGAGAATGTCAGAGCCATCCCCTGTTATCATCAACAAAATAATACTGATGCCTAAACCTGACAAACTTTGCTGCAAACTATGGCGTTGGACTAAATGCCCCTGCTCATGTGCAAGCACACCTATGAGCTCATAATCATTTTTCGCTAGTTTAACCAACTCATCTGTCACGATAATGGTGTTATTGGGTATCGCCAATGCATTTGCACCGATGCTACCACCACCACGGAATAACAACTTCGCAGGTCGATTTTCAGCCACCAATTGTTGATATTCTTGTTTCAGTTTGTCTTGCCTTGCTTGTGGTAATTTTGTGGGTTCAGTCATATCGATAATATATTTTTCCGCCTGATCCCCCCAACTCTTTAAAGCTGTCTCAGGAAGTTGGTTGGCCACCACATGTGACGCCGCAGGTATGCCCCATTTAATCAATACAAAAGCAAACGCCACCACGAAAATCACACTAAAAATGATTAGAGAAGGTGAACGCTCTAACTTCCAAATCGAATGCAAACGCGACTTTACGTCGAGATTAAACCACTCCGGCAAGGGTTGATGAAACTCTAAACGAGCATCGTCCTTTAACTCGATCACTGGCTGAATATCACCTAACGCTCCAATCAGCGTCATATCTTGATAGGTGTAATGCTGCGTTTGTTCTAGGTCTTGACCATAACGCACAATCACGGCATGTTCCCCATCTGCGCTGATTTGAGCAACAAAGGGTTTTGACACTTTCCCATCATAATAGGTTGCATTCACTACTGATGTTTTCATGTAATTCACCTGTGTTATAAGGAAATATCTAGGTCAAAAATATCGGATAATTCTTCAGCAATTGCATTGTGATCTTGCTGCATTTGATTTTGTAATTGGTCTGGATCATCGACCAACATTAAATGCAAAGATTCCGTCTGATATTTATATAGTCGCACAACTGCCCATGGTGTCAGTAAACCGAGGCTAATCACTTTAGCCAACCAATTACTCAAGACAATCCATGCATAGCGCCATTGATTACAGTCCGTATGAAACTGACTGCGGCTCAACGTGGTGTTATTCCAAGTGGTAATAAAAATACGTGCAGCTGTGAGTGGCCAAATAAACATATAGCCAATCAAATACATACCAAAAATAATGAAGACATAAGATGCGTCATTTAAACCATCTGAACTACCAAACAGTATTGCAAAGATTACTGCCAGCAATGCACCAAAGCCCATAAACAGAAATAAAGGCACATACATGGCACGCATATAATCGCCCCACGTATTATTCAGATTAAATTTCAACTGCCCCAGATACAAATGATTCAGACATTCACGTTTATATAGCCAGACCGCAACTGGTGTAAACAATCCAAGGGTAAAGACAACCACCGCAAGACATTTGACAAAACACCAATACGCGCTTTTATTCGTCCCAGAAAAAAAGAATCGGCTATTACTAAACTTACTGTTACGGGCACGGAAGCGAATCGTAGATCGAATGAGCCAAGGAACCGCAAAGAAGATTAGGACAAAGCCCGCTAAGAAAGCTTCCCAAGAATAATTTATAGCAAAAGAGAAACCACCATAGACCACTAGCGCAATGATTCGCCCGACTAAAATTTTTGTAGGCAAACCGGTAAAGTCAAAACAACGCTGAAACACCCAAGTATTACCGTAAAAATACCGTAAACGGCGGACCTTTGCCCAAGGCGCATAAAGTCCAAGCGTGACAATCGTCAGTAAGATATTCACAATCCAAATACCGAAATATTCAGACGCATTACCTTTAAACCTAAAATGATAATTTCTTCCCAAAACATCAGCCTGTTCTGTCTCACCAAATAGACTCGGTGGATTCATCACGGGCAGCTCTGGCGGAAGCGGCGTTTCCATTTGTGAATTTTGCATAAGTACCCTAAATTATTTTTTTTGGTATGTCGAATTTATTCATTTGCATGGCAATGCTCATCACCATGCTTTATTTATACGTATATCAAAGCAAGCTATGCCTCAATATTTTTAACTACTGGCTTTTAGATTAATGAACTACTGTTTGCAATTGGACAGCGTGAAATTGCAAATGATCATCCATAAAACTTTGAATAAAATAATAACCATGATCATAGCCTGCATGTTCACGCAGTTCGAGTGGCTGCCCAACTTGCTCACACGCTTGCTGAAACAACGCCGGATTTAACTGGCTATAAAATTGATCATCAATGCCTTGGTCAATCAAAATGGCTTTAAACAAAGCCCCTTTGGATTGCACTAAAGCTGTAGCATCATGCTGAAGCCACTGCTGACGGTCTGAACCTAGATATTGACTAAAGGCTTTTTCGCCCCAAGGACACTGACTCGGCGCACAAATCGGTGCAAAAGCAGAAACCGATTTAAACAGGTCAGGATGCTTCAACGCTAAAGTTAATGCACCATGACCGCCCATACTATGTCCGAATATGCCAATCGCACCCTTTTGTACCGGAAATTCAGTCTGTACCAGCGAATACAATTCTTCAGTAAGAAAACGTTCCATTTGATAATGCTCGGCCCACGGTTGTTCCGTTGCATTAATATAAAAGCCCGCACCCTGCCCAATATCCCAATGATCGCCTTGCGCTACCTGTTCCCCACGTGGAGAAGTATCAGGGCTGATTAAAATCAGGCCGAGCTGCGCAGCTAAACGCTGTGCATGCGCTTTAATGGCAAAGGTTTCTTCGGTACAGGTTAATCCAGCCAAATAAAACAATGCAGGACACGCTTGGCCTTGTAAGGCTGCTTCTGGCAGAAAAATACCAAACTTTGTCGTGGTCTTTAGACTTGAAGAATTCAATTGATAAATGCGCTGCTCACCCGCAAAACAGGTATTTCGTTGTACTAATTCCATGATCTTTATCCTAAACTTTTTTGATCTTTTAAGGCGTAACCGTCGTAGCCGGTGCAGTAGTTGTCGGCGGGAACAATCGTTGTTCTAATTGAGGCAACATTAATGCCATGTTTTTCCCCATCGACCACTGCGGTTCAGAAGGTTCGAAACCTTGCGCTGCTTCCCATTTTGCTACAGTCGCTTTGGTTTCATTAAATGCCGCTTGAATACTGGTCTGCTCACGCATCGCCTGATCAAAGAACGCACGACCAAAATAGGTGTATTCAGCTTCATTCGAACAGCCAAAAGACTGTCGATCAGCTGCCGATGCAGTAATGATTAAAGTATTATCATTTTGCAATGCTGGAATAAAACTGCCTGAATAACATGAAGAAATCACGATCACTCGCCAACGAATTCCGGATGCATCCAAGGCTTCTTTTAACCATTTAGGATCGACTTGCGCCAAATCCAAAGGTGCATTTTCCATTTCAAAGACATTCGGTAAACCATGTGAGGTCATATATAAAAATAAGACATCACTTTCTCGGTTCATCTGTTGACCAATACGACGCAGCGCCAACCCCATACTGGTTTTAGATGCCAGCGGAATTTCAGTACGCGTTGCGGGGTTATTGATAAGCTCAACCGAACGCCCATAGGTGCCAAAACGTGTATCAAACTGTTCTTTAATCCGTTCAATTTCCAGTTTAAAGACATCTTGATAACTCGCACCTGCCACCCCTAAGAAGTACCAATGGGATTGGGCAAATTCACCATATTCCACTGCGTCTAAAGATTTATTGAGTAAACGGCTTTGTGCATAAAATGCATCTTCAGCAAAGCTTGGAGGAACTTCTTCAACTTTCCAAATCGGCTGATCTTTGACTGAGACTTGCCACACGACCAAAGTAAATAGCGTCGCACCCATAATCAGTGCACGCTCCCACCATGGCCATTTCAGCTCACGTGAAAACACCCAAACGACAGCCAGACTTTGCCAAACAAATAGAATAATGAATAACGTGGGAATGTAGTCATACAGGAAGTATGGGAGAAAATCGAGATCTCCCAAATATTGAATCAAACATTGAAACAGCATGATGTGCGTATCAAGCACCAACCAGAGCAATGCTGGGACCAACATTAACCGTGGATTATTCACACGTTGTGACAGGAAAATCCCCACGATTAAAGCAATAAATGGCCACAATGCGTAGCTAATGAGACCTTGTGCATTAAATTCGCCAATACGCCCAGTGCTGAGCCAACTAAATAAACTGTTGGCACAACCACCTAAAATCCCCCAAAACACCAATTGTAAAATCGATGGTCGAACGATTTGTAAAGAACGACGAGACCCCAAAAATAACCACATCCCCGCAGTTTGGTTGCTTTTAAAATCATGCCAAAAATTGATGGAGGGTTTGAAATCAATCATAGAGTTCTGATGGTGGCCTTGGCTTGCTTAATTGCACAAATAATTTTATGCCTGATGTCGTTTTTAGCAATGCTATTTTTTAACTATATAACAAATCTTTGAACAATATTGAAGCAAATATCATTTTAAGTCACAAGATCATGTTGGAAATATGCATCAAAGCGACAAGCATCGCCTTGCCACTGATGTTGTGGCTCTTGATTCGCTAAAAAAACCGCCAATCGTGGACGTTTAACCACGACACGTTTAGCAATTTTTTGTGCTAAATCCAGTAAATTATCACCTAAATCCATTTCGCCATCTTCAGGTAACAGCAAATGCAACAATTGCATTTGTTTTTTGACCTGAGCTTGCTTTTTGACGGCTTGCTGGTTTTGGTCTCGCTGCGGAAACATCGGATCGAGATAAACCACATCAAAGATTTGATTGGTCGTCGATAAATTTTTCAAATAGTCTGCCGAATCTGAAAAGACCAATTCAATTCGAGCCACAACCGAACTTAAAAACGCATCTTGCTGCGCACGTTGATGTGAGTCTTCCAATAGGGTAAATAAAATCGGATGACGTTCCACAAGGGTCACATGCGCACCCAAATGGGCCATCAATAGACTGTCGTGCCCTAGCCCTGCGGTTGCATCTACAAGCTGTGGTTTTTCAGCCAAATTACACGCACGTGCAATCATCTCAGACTTTAAGGATGCTCGCTTTAAACGTCCCACTTCTGCTTTCCAATCGGGTTGCATCTTCATGCCATTGGCCGCTAACCACAAACCATCTGCATCGACACACAAACTAAGTTCAGGGTTTAAACGTAAAAAACGCGCGTTTAATTTTTCAATCAATTCAATATTTACAGATACACCACGTGAAGAAAGCACAGCAGAATACTGCTGTGCTTTCTCATGAAACTCTTGTTCTGTGTATAAGCGGATTTCGCTTACCATAATTTCCAGCCTGTAAATGCGAACAATAAAATCAATAAACCTGAAACAATTCGATACCACGCAAAAATCATGAAATCACGTTTTGCCACATAAGCGACAAGCGCACGAATTAAAATCAATGCAGAGACAAATGAAACGATTAAACCAACGGCGATCACAGTCCAATCTTGAGTGCCTTGAAATACATCATAGCTTTGATATAAATCCAGTAAACCTGCACCGACAATAACAGGAATACCCAAAAAGAATGAAAACTCAGTGGCTGCTTTACGAGAAACACCCAAGAACATAGCACCAATAATAGTTGCACCTGAACGTGAAGTCCCAGGAATTAAAGATAAAACTTGAATTAAACCAATCCAAATCGCATCTTTAATGGTTAAATCTTCTACTTCTTTGGCACGCACCTGCGGTGGATTTTTTTCGATCCAAATAATGATCAAACCACCGATAATCAACCCCATAGCAATCGCAATGTTATTGAACAGCAGCTCTTTCACCGTCTGACCAAACGTCAAACCAATCAACACGATTGGAATCGAAGCGAGAATTAAGCCAAAACCTAAACGGCGACCTTTTTCTTCACCCGTCACCATACCGGTTGCTGCGCCCCACAGGCGGCCCCAGTATTCATAAATTACCGCAGCAATCGCACCCATTTGAATCGCGATCACGAAAACATCACTTTTTTCTTTGGTCCAAAAGTTCATTAATTCTGAAGCCAGAATTAAATGCCCTGTACTTGAAATCGGTAAAAATTCGGTAATACCTTCAACAATACCCATGATTGCCGCTTTGAGCAGCAGTAGAAGATCCATATATAACCCTAATTATGGCTTGCCTTGTTCTGAAATTTTCTTCCAGGCGTTATCTCGTAAATATACGGGCAATGCAAGTTCAGCACTCACCCATGCTTTTCTTTGCGCCGCTTCGCGGGCAATAGTAGCAATATCTTGTGCTGTTGCACTTAAGTCTTTGTATTGTGTTTGTTCTGATTGAATGAGCTCACTACCAGAACCCACGACAGTAAATTTGATCTGTGGTGTGGCATCTGCGTAACTTAATAGTTGTTCTTCATCTACAGCCTGCATAATGCCATTGGCATCGAGTTGATAGCTTGCGATATACACTTCTTGCATGCGAGCATCAAGGACTGCTGTTACTTCAGTCAAACCATGTAGACGATGCGCCGCTTGAGCCAAAGCTTGCAAAGTCGAGACTGGAACAACAGGTACGTCATTGGCCCATGCCAAAGCCTGTGTTACCGCTGCATTAATACGAACACCACTAAATGAGCCAGGCCCACGACTAAATGCAATTGCATTTAAATCCGCTAACTCAATAGCAGTTTGATTAAGCCCTTGCTCAATCATTGGGAGAATGGTTTGCGTCTGCGCTTTTGCCCGTAAATCGAGTTGAAAATAAAGCTCTTGAGTTTCATCTACAATCGAGACGGAACACTGCTCATTGGCAGTTTCCAATGCCAGTAATTTCATGCGCAACCTTAATTAAATTTAATCTTAAAAAACGTTGAATATGATACTCCACTCCATCGCAGTTCGCGAGATGTTCCACCTCAGACACAGCGCTTTCTGTATTTAATCTATAAAAAAAGCCTCGACAAACGTCGAGGCTCTTTTGCTTGCCATATATAGCGCTCTAAAGTTCAGCGACTTCGAGTTGAGTAAAATGTTTAAAATGAGCGGCATAGTGCATGGCACTCATTTTTAGACGTGCTTCCGCTTGTTCATCTAAAGTCTTAACAACTTTACCCGGTGACCCCATCACAACAGAGTTATCCGGAATCACCTTCCCTTCTGGAATTAAAGCATTTGCACCAATGATGCAATTTTTACCAATCACAGCATGATTTAGAACCACGGCATTGATTCCGATCAGACTATTATCACCTACGGTACATCCGTGTAGCATGGCTTGATGCCCAATCGTGACATAATCACCAATGATCATTTCAATGCCCGCATCGGTATGCAGCACCGCATTTTCTTGTACATTGGTAAAATCACCCAGTTTGATACGACTATTATCCCCTCGGATGACGGCTCCGAACCAGACACTCACTTCTCGGCCTAATTCAACTTGGCCAATGACCGTTGCATTTTCTGCAACCCAACCATCCCAAGGTTGATGCGTGGCTTTCGGGCTATATCCTTGAAATTTGTACAACATGATCAAACATCCTATTTTGACTTTCTAAATAAAGGTTTATGGCTCACGGCCCAAATGAAATGAAGGAGAATTTAATAAAAAAGGCCATTCTTTTTGATAATTCAGACCATATTGAAATAAGGAAATCAACATCCGTGCAGTCAAACCCCAAACGATTTCGTTTTCGACTCTTAAACTGGGGAAATATAGTGATTGCTGGGCAAAACGAACTTCATACGGCGTTGGTGGCGTTTCTAAAAGCTGTCTTAATGATGCAAAAAAAATACGGTCAATTTCAGTGGGTTGAGGTATCAAATTCACATCAGGCGGGATCAACCCCACGATCGGCTTAACCAACATTCCATTCCGTGCTTTTTGCATCGGTAAATCACCCAAAAGCTGCACATCAAATGGATTTAGAGCAGTTTCTTCTTGAGCTTCTCTTAAAGCCACCACGATATTACTGGTGTCTTGGGCATCACGTTTGCCACCGGGAAAGGACACTTCACCTGCATGATTATTCATATAGAGTGAGCGACGGGTCAATAAAATACGTGGATTATCTTCTTGGGTAATCGCAATCAATACAGCAGCATGCGCAGGTTGAATACGCTTAGAAAAACGTAAACTTTGCTGCAATCGCTGAGTCAATAAACCCTCATCCATCCACATTACATCCTTATAATTATCTTGTTTTCATCATAGCTGAATTTCGGCCAAGCTGGTTAGAAATGATGCCAAAGTTTTATTTTTAAGTTATTCTGACGGTTCACACAATCCATGACGATGAATATGAACTTTTGCTCAAACTGCGGACAAAAAACAAAAGAAGCGATCCCGCTTGGAGATCATCAGATACGCCGTATTTGTACCGTATGTGGGTTTATTCATTATGTGAATCCTAAAGTCATTTGTGGTGCTTTAGCTGTTTGGGACAATCAAGTTTTACTTTGCCGTCGTGCAATTGAGCCACGTTATGGACTGTGGACATTACCCGCTGGCTATATGGAACTCTATGAGACAATGGAGCAAGGTGCAGCGCGTGAAACTCGCGAAGAAGCCGAAGCAGAAGTCAACATTGAGCAACTGTATTGCATGTATAACATTCCCCGTATTGGGCAAATTTATGCCTTGTTCAAATCTGAATTAATCAATGGAGAATTTGGTGCGGGTGATGAAACCATTGAATCTCGATTGTTTAGTGAAGAAGAAATTCCATGGGATGATTTAGCCTTTCCAAGTGTGGAAAGAACGCTGCGGCATTATTTTGCTGACCGTAAAACAGGTCAGTTTGAGATGCATCTCGAAACCCTCGGTACGCGACTCGATCACACAGGTTAATTTGCAGATATCTTAAATAAAAAAGCCCATCATAGGATGGGCTTTTTTATTTAACTTATATTTGACGATTATTTTGCCTTGATGGTGTAACAAGGGGCTAAATCTAAAGAAATATCACCACCGCTTAGCTTCGCCGTTTGAGCAGCAGCGGTATCATTTGGATTTTTTAAACTATAAATATAACTAAAGCTGGCCAAACTATTCCCCCATTTCACCACTTTATTATCCGAATCCGTCAAAGCAACGCCAGAGGGACGCGTGCCTGCATTGGCATTGATCATATTGTGTAACTGCACTAAAGCACCGCCCACAACCATTGAGGTGTCCGCAGATGTTTTCACACTTGAGTTCATTCCAATCAGCGCGCCATCAAGCGTATGGAAATATGGGTCAGCTAAAATCATACGAATCGAAATGGTATTTGGATTGATATTTCCTTCAGGTGTAAAAGTACGGGTTGTCGTTCCGATACGATATTGCTGTACACCTTTTTCATCTTTCATTAGCAGTGGATCGAGCACATCTTTTCCGCTACAGCCTTCCGTCGCGTGTGTAGACAAATCGACAATTTGGCTATCTTGACGAGTAAATACATCGTCTGGAACGCCAGATTTTATATTTGTGCGAATATCACCATTACGGTCAATCACCACACCCAATTTCACTGTTTTAATCGAAGTATCGGTAAATTTAAAGGTTAGATCTGCATACAACGGGAAGATATAATTTTGTCCAGTAGCAACATTTTCAACAGACTTAAAGACTTTTTTGTCTAAATACGATAACGGATAAAGCTTGTATAAATCCATCGTGCCTTTAAATTGCACTTGGTTAATGTTTTGCTCCCATAGGCCTAATTTTTTCTTATCATCGGCCGTCAGAACATAATCATCTTTTTTAGCCATTAACGTTTTATATAAACTTCCACCCGTACCGACCACCATTTTGTCGGCAAGTAGCGTCCCTTGTTTAATAATCAGCGGGCCAGAGTTGGCTTCTTCTGCATCAAAACGGAAACCCAGAATGCCAGGTTTATCAATTTGCTTGGTAAGCGGATCAATCCAATTGTCCTGTGGCGTTGCTGTTAAACGTGTTGGTCGTACCTGCGTCAAGAGCAAGACATTCACACCACCAATAGTACTCAACTGTTGATCAACTTTGCCCTTCCACTGTAAACCACTACCAAATGTCATGCCTTGGCGGTCCGTCATTAACATGAAATGACCGAATAAATTGACTTTTGAACTATCGGTCGGCAAACATTCATTTTTGTCACAGCCCACCAATCCATTTGAACCACTGGCATTGGTAATCACGCCATCAGTTGAAAACAAAGCAAACTCAGGCTGATATACCGCAGCCGTTGAGATATTCATGAGTTTTGAAACTAAGGTAAATGCGTTTTCATTGCTGACTTCTGACAAGTCTAGCCAAGGCGTAAACAGGTTATTAAATTCCGTATCTGAACTGATACTGAAGTCAGCAGTCGCGACATTTCGAGTGATTTGATCAATCAGTACTTTATCTGCATTGTTGATATAAACCGCTTGGATATCTGTAGCTGTAATTGCGCTATTATTTTTCAAAGCCAAGGCTTGAATAATTTTGGCTAAACGCATTGCCACTTTAACCGTTGCGTCGCTATTTGAAATTGTTGCAGCAGGTTTACCTGCGATGCCGGCAGCCAAATCCAATAAGGTCAAACGAGGTGGTGTCGTGCCACTGGCTACATTTGAAATTTGCTTCAAATCCACTTTACCCAAATCAATTCGACGTGATTTTTCACCTTGGACAAAGAAAGTCACCTTATCGCCAATCTTACAAGCACCTGTCGAAACACCTTCTTTTAGATCAAACAAGGTAATGTAGGTATTTTTAACGTCGCTTGAACAATTAAAGTTTAGACCTTCAATTGGATAATCTAAAACGAACTCAACACAGCCTTCGGTATTACTTTTACAAGTACCATTAGTCGTACTGGTATCATAAATTTCAGGATTCACATTTGCACTTTCACCGCCACAGCCACTGAGCGCTGCAACCAATGCTGTTAAGGCAAACGGTAATAAAATTTTATTTTTCATCCTAATTCTCTTTCTTATGTCCTTAACGGATTGCTGTTAATTTAAGTTGGCCTTGATTGGTTAATACACGACCATCGACGTCAATTGCTGTTGCTAAAGGCGTTAAGAATAAATACTGGCTACCTTTAGGCACTTGAATCACGCCTTCTATTTTTTCATGATAAAGATGATCCGCTTCACCTTGGTTATTTTTAAATCCACCTGCGCCTTCCATGACACAGCCATTTCTGTCTAAAAATACCGCAAATGGCCAATAAAATGTAGGACTTTGTACTTTGGATGCAAATGAATGTATACGAATATTTTGTAATGGTGATTTTAGTTTTACGACTTCATAGTCAAATTCGTCCGACAACGGTGCTCGAGGCCATAAATTAATATCTTGAGCTAAGTCGAGCTCTTTGGCTTTCTTCATTTTTTTATTCGAAAAACATTGCTGACCTAAACCTTGAATGGTGTCAGCTTGTGAGACCCGATAATACGATGTGGCTAAAGTGATTGGGCCTGTATCTTCGGGTTGATTGCGTTTAAATAAATTATCAATGACGGAGCGACTGACACCTTTTTCACGTTCAATCGTTTGCATCCGCGTTTGCCCCATCTTGCTGTCAATAACGCCTTCGGGCATGGTGTAAAAGCGCTTTTTGCCTTCTAAGTTAAACTCTTTATCTTCCAGATATTCATTATTGACATACTTTTCACCGGCCATGGTCGAAAAACCTTGCTCTTGTTTTACCTGAGTCGATTGTTTTGAAGGATTATTTTCTAAGTTTTCACCTGAAGATTGTACGGATTGATCAGTGCTGACTACTTTCTCAGCAAGGATCTTTTTCTCGACGACAGGTTTATCTTTTTCAGCTAGAACTTTGGACTGATACGCATCACGAGGTTGGGTTAGCTCTGATTGCTGTAACTTCTCTGTCCATGTTGTTGAAGGTAAGACTTTTGCTGAAGTATCTGACGCTTGTACTGACTTTTCAGATTTGGGAACGTTATCACCTGAGACGTTTTTAATTTTATCTACTGTGACAGCTTTAATTTCATCCCGTTTTTCCGGCTCACGTACACTTAAACGTTGAGACTTCAGTGATTCAACAGTCTGTGCTGTTGGACTCGTTTGACGCGTCATCGGTGTCTTGGTTTGAGACGGACTAATGCTTACAGATGGTTGAGTAACGTGTTGCTGTACAGATGGTGAATCAATCATTTTAGCTATAGAACTTTCTTTGGGTTTCTTTACAGCTTTTTCTTGTATTTGTACCACCATTGGGCGCCCATCCGGCCCAATAATGGTATGAAACGCCCCGGCATAGGCATACGACACTTGCACCACAGACAGTACAAGTAACGCGTTTATGAATAAAATCCTTTTCATTCTGTTTGCTTATCCTACCAACGAGTTCTGTAATTTAATCCTAGGATGGTGATTTTCGTATCGGTTTTTACATTCATTCCAGCATATGGGTTTAAAAGTATGTTATTCACACCGGTTAAGTTTGCCAGACTACTACCATTCGCTGGAATATTATCTTTACTGCGTAAAAAGCCGATTGATAAATCTAGATCCGTATCTGCATCAAAACGATATCCAATCCCCATACCAAAGAGTTGCGCACCATTAATTGGTACCATGGTATTTCGCTTACCGTCAGGAATAGAGGTACTCCGTGGTTCATAGCCTGCACGCAATTTCAAACGATCTGTTGCTGAATATTCAATACCGATGCCCCAGTTCCAAGGCGACGTAAATTTCAAAGGTAAGGCCAAAGAATTATCGGTCACATTTTCAGATAATAATTTTGCAATTTTCAGCGCTGAAATTTGACGGTCGAATTCAAAACGGAATTTGTCCCAAGCACGATAATCGGTCCAGCCCACATCAAAATTGATTTGTAAATCAGGCATAACCTTATATTTGATCCCCGCCTGTACATGCTGTGGATATTCAAAATCCATCGAAACCAAACCCGACTCCGAGTTTGGCACAGCATTTGGGAAACCTAAAATTGCAGCTAAAATTTGACCTGTTGGTGATGACATTAATCCCTTAATCATCTCCTGAGGTGCTTTCGCATTTTGTATGCGATAACGACCTTTCATGCGCATTTTCGCTGCACTTTGGTACACCATACCAAAACTAAAATCTTCGCGTGGCTCCCACAAAACCCCTAAGTTGTAACTTGGGCTCAGTGACTGCTCTAAAGCCAATTCCATCTGACCAAATTTGCCAAATGGATTCATCCCTTCTTCGGTATTACACATCCCCAATAGCAAGATGTCGGTAATAATGTCCGAATTTTCCTTAAATGGTGTACAGACGACTTCATCTATCATCCTTAACATGCCGATCAATTCATTGGGAAATCGCAGGTCAGATTTCAATCCAATGGCTTGATAGGACATCCCCACACCACCACCAATCGATAGCTCATCACTGACTTGATAGCCTACTGTTGGCGATAGATAAGTAATACGCTCTAGAGCAACTTGTTGCCCCATGAAATTACCTGGGTTACCATTTTCAGCACCAAAACCCGCAATCAAAGGTGCATAAACAGCTGATGCGAATGTTGCTTTAGAACCCGGTGGATTGTAGGCAATCCCCATCGTTGGCGCGGCAATGGGTTGTCCAGCACCAAAATCCACCATCTTTTTTAAGACAGGTACATATAAGGATGCATATTCAACATCACCAGAAACCTTATCTTTAAAGTCCGTACAAATATCAGCCGTCACTTCAGGACCATCATTACAGACTAATGGATCATCTGAATAACCAAAAACGTTATAACCCGCAGGAACGGTAAATTCACGTTGAATATCAAAGTTTGCAATGATGCCCTGCATATCTGTTTGCAAACCTTCAATTTTGGTTAATGCTGCAGGGTTAAAATGCACGGCACTAATCCCCGGAGGATCAGCAGTTACTGCATTACCTAATGCAAGTGACCTTACATCAACTGAAAGGTTGGTACCCAATTGTGCAAAAGCAGCACTAGAACAGCCCGTTAAAACGATCGCACTAACAAGTGGGCTGAGTCGAATTTTACGCATACGACAGCCCTCTTAACGAAGTTTTTTTCCAAAACCTAGGATATCTA
This sequence comes from Acinetobacter sp. YH12069, assembly GCF_013419675.1. Classification (NCBI taxonomy): domain Bacteria; kingdom Pseudomonadati; phylum Pseudomonadota; class Gammaproteobacteria; order Moraxellales; family Moraxellaceae; genus Acinetobacter; species Acinetobacter sp. YH12069. The sequence continues at coordinate 301,163 of NZ_VOZS01000002.1, forward strand.
ACGGGAAAGACAGTCCTAAAGACACATCTGGTGCATCTTCAGTTAAACCTAGTCCCACCGTACCGTTCACAATCGTATCTGGAGATACACGCACACCTAAAGAAATCGCGAGAGTTGAGCTGGTTTGGTCTGCAGGTGAATAGGATTCGCCACTGCTATACGTAAATTCTGCGCCGGTGTTGAAACTTTGTTGATATGACATGGTGAGGGAAACATCGTAGTTAAACGAGTATGCAAAACCGAATGCAAAACCGCCACTAATGCCCGGCTCAAACTCTTCAATGACTCGCGAACCACGACGTTGGTTTAAGTCAGTTTCTTTGAAACCATAGTTTGCCGAGACGGATGCAAACAACACAACGGGATCAATATATTTACGTGTGCTGGCACCGATACCTGCAGAATAGTAACCTTTACCTGTTGCTAGATCATTTACAGCATTAATTTCGTATGGACTATCACCAGTTTTCGTGGACAAATTACCAAATAAAATCAGTGGCAAACGACCTTGCTTCAGTGGGAATGGTTCCCAGCGTGCGCCTAAAGAAATATCCCCTAAACCAGCAGTTGAAGTATCTTTTAATAAATCAGTTTTTGCTACTAAAGGCACAGATGCAGAGAATGTCAAATTGTCCATTACACCGTATTGCACGGTAAATGTATTGGTCATTGAGTGTGTGGCATTCTCTTGTACACGGAGTTGATAAAGTTGGCCTTGTGCCATTTCCATATCAAGTTGAGTATCACGGTAATAGGTATAATCGATATCGTAAAAAGATGATATTTCACCTTTTTTAATCAATGAATACTGACGTTCATTCGAGCTAAATACTTCCTGTAAGTTAGCTTCTTGACTCGCATCACCCTCTTGCTGTTGAAGTGCTGTCGATGCCTTTTCAGTGGCAGTCGCACTTTCTACTGGTGGTACCTCAGCTTGTACTGGCTCTTCAACAGATTCATACTGTCCAATTTCTGGCTCGGCAGCAGCTTCTTGTACAGTATCAGCCTGGGTTACAGCAGTAGGAGATACAGATTCTTCTACTGCTGTCTCTTGTTCAACCGGATCATATTCTCCAAGGCTTGGCTCTTCAGCTGCATAGGCAACCCCCATCACCACCTGAATACTCATGGCTAGTAGTGTTTTGTTCATCCATTTACGATTCATGTTCCTTCCCACCGTTTTTATTTTTTTAATCCTGACGCTTTGTTATACGCATTCATCTAATTATTTACTCTTATAGTAAAGCCTTAGAAAGTTGTAATTCGATTTACCATATGATTCCGACTCTTCATTCATATTTTTATCAAGTCGTATCGTAGATGCCTTGTCTGCAATTTTTTCCATGTAAAACTGCGGATATTGAATATCAACCAATGCATAACGGTTCACGGTTGCATCTTCAACATGTCGCAAGTCTGAATCTTGCAAAGCCAATAAATTTTTACGTTGCTCAGGCGCAACATTGATTAAAAATAATGTGTTGTTTTCCCATATTTCTTGGAATCGAACTTCATCGAAACTGATATTGCCCAGTGCTGGATCTGCAACATAAACACGCCCATCTTTATAGGCTTTAAACACCACAAAATGTTTAAAACCAGCATATGAAATGGGAACAATCGCAGGTTGGCCTTGCTTAACTAGATCTGAAAACTCCCCTTTGTAGCCCCCACTTTCTAGCCCGACAGCAGCGACAAAACGTTTCATGTCTAATAAGGAGAAACTTCGACGTTCGATAATTTTTTCAGTTTCACCAAATTTCAGCAAACCATTCATGGTCTGTTGCTCAGTCAGCTGTGTACCTACATAACCATTTAATAAAGTAGTTAAGGCCGCCGAACCACAACTGTAGTCGTAGGCTTGCCGAACGATGCCTCGAAATTGATCTTCTATGGCAGGTTTAATTTTTACAGATTCACGGTGCATCCGAGTAAAGGAATCATTTCGTGAATCCAATGTTTCGGTATAGTGAACTGTTCCGACTGGCTTTTCTTTTAATTCGAAGGACTCTTTGGCAAAGTAATACATCAATGCCGAGCCCACAGCTATCTCTAACATATCTTCTAACTTTTAGTTATCGGCAATGATGTGCCTTTTTTCATTATTTTTTTAGAGCTAATGCTCTACATCCATGTATTATGCAAGATACCTTTTTTTTTATAAAAAAACAGCATTTTTTTATGCTTTATTGGGTCATTCCGCACTTTTTTGTAAAAAAAAGCGCGTGATCAACACGCGCCTTATTTTTATTCTAGATTACTTACTAGAAATCGTAATTACAGAACCTTGGTTATATACACCCATAGCTGGGCTGTAGAATGTTTGTAAGCCTTGAACTTCGATATCACCAATTGAACCAGCGTCTTTACTGCCTAAATGAACACCTTTCACATAGTTATCAATTGGACCAGAGTTGCTTACCATTTGAATATAACCATTGTTTGTGCCTTCTTTACCATAAACACGGACATCTTGGTTAATGGTTAAATCAGATTTACCCGCATCAGCAACCTTGATGCTTTCGATAAAGATTTCACCTGCTTCACGTGTAGCCGTTTTAGTTGATGCATCAAGGATACCTAGATCTTTAATTTCTAAGCCGCCAACCATAGTTGTGCTTAGTTTGATCATGGCACCTTGTGGAGCAGCACCCAACTGAACATTAGCAGTCATTGGTCCAGTTTTTAGAGAAAGACCAGATAAAATTGCATTGTAGTTACTATCATCACCACCACGGCGAATACCTGTAGTACCAGCTGTACCAGATGCTGTTACACCAATTTCACCAATTTTGATATCTAAACCAGACACATCCGCTGCGATGTTAATGAATGCACCATTTGCACCAGTACCCGCATCAGTATCGATACGTAAATCAGCTAAATTACGAGAAGCTAGAAGATAAGCACCACCGTTATCATAGTTTGCACCAATGATGATACCTTTGTTTTCTAATGCATCACCAGCAATTCCGTTACCTTGAATAACGATCGCACCAGCAGTGCTTGTACCGCCCGAACCAGCATTAACACCTGCTGTTCCTTTTGCAGCTAAACCATCGTTATCGTGAATGAAAAGCTTTTCAATTTCAATTTTAGAAATACCAATCCCGATGTTAATACCATCTTGACCAGTGGTTGAACTAAGTGCAGCATCGTCCATTGCTTGCATAGCCATAGCATTCGCACTAAATGCGATTGAAGAAACTAGAGCTAATTTAGTGAAATTTTTCATACGGTACTCTCCCAAGAGTATTTATTTTTTTTTGATTTTCAACCACTCGATTTATTCAGCTGTAATATTATTTTGTGACAACTGTTAAATCTTTCCTTGAGTTGTTTGCTCGCTCGATTAAATTATATCCAAGCTGAAATTTGTTCAACTGTCGTTGGTCGCAATCTAATTCTTACCGATAAACGGTATTTGCAAACCAAATGAATTAGGAATGGTATAAAATCCATTTTATTCTTTAAAGTTAATTTTTCTGTTGATGCAAAAGCCAATTTCTTTTAAAAAATTTATTCTCAAACAAACTGTTAGTGCTCAAAAAATTTTGCAAGCGCTTGCACCCTTGTCACATGTGATTTTTTTAGAAGATCAAAACCAACCTGTTATTTGCTTTTTGGCAAATCAATATCAGCAATTTAAGAATGATGAACTTAAAGCTTATGTCCGTACCAATTTAGATCAATATGAGGAATGTGATACTCAGCCCTTGCAAAATATTGCCTTCCAAGATTTATGTTCAAACTTAGGCAGTGGGTTTTCTGGGGGCTGGGCTGGCTTTATTAGCTATGATTATGCAGCGCAGCAACAGATTTCCTTGCACGCCAAAGCGCAACCTCGCTTGTTTTTAGGACAATTTTCCAGTTTTTTAAAATTAGAGAATGATGGTTGGTATTTTTATAGTTCAGATCATTCTGCAGCTAAGATTTACGACTACATTGATCACATAATTCAAACCGAGATCACTCAGAATCAATTTAAATTAAGACAAAAATGTACTGCAAGATGGTCTAAGTCAGACTACACGAAAGCCTTTGATCAAGTGCAGGAATATATTAAAGCGGGTGATTGCTATCAAATTAATTTAACCCAAGAGTTCACAGCTCAAGCAAACGGTTCACTCTTAGATACCGCTCAAGAATTTTGGTCACTGACTGATGCACCATATTCAGGCTACTTACGTATTAATGATTTTGAAATTTTAAGTTGTTCGCCTGAACTTTTTATAGATTTTAAGCCTAAACGCAAGATTATTACTAAACCAATCAAAGGCACGATGCCTCGCTATGAAGATCCAGTGTTAGATGCGCAGTCAAAACAACGGTTAAAATCATCTGAAAAAGACATGGCTGAGAATGTCATGATTGTCGACTTACTGCGTAATGATTTGAGTGTTTATGCAGAAATAGGTTCTGTAAAAACACCTAAACTTTTTGATATTGAAAGTTTTAATCAAGTGCATCACATGCTCAGTGAAGTTGAGGCCGTGCTGAAAACAGATGTACACCCTTTTGAGGTTCTGATGTCTGCCCTGCCAGGCGGTTCGATTACCGGCGCGCCTAAAATTCGCGCGATGCAAATTATTGATGAACTTGAAGGCTCCCCGCGCGGCGCCTATTGCGGCTCGATGGGTTATTTTAATCACGATGGCACGGGCACTTGGAATATTTTGATCCGCTCTATTCAAAAATACCAAGATCAGGTTTCGCTGTGGGCGGGCGGTGGAATCACCATCGCGTCAGATTGCGATGCTGAATATCAAGAATGCTTTGATAAAGTCGAAGCCATGCTGGATTTGTTAAATACCTGGTATAAGCCAGATTAAACAAAAAAAAAGCGATTCAATTGAATCGCTTTTTTATAACCCTCCCCTTGCGAAGCAGTGCTTCTCACCTTTTCAAAAGGAGGGTTCGGCTAGATTTACATTTCGCGGAGCTTGCTGAAATCAAGCCAAAATATCGTTTTTAAGCGTATCCACAAGGCGCTGATTTTGTTCATCTGTACCAATGGTGATCCGCAGGAACTGATTAATCCGCGGCTTATTGAAGTAACGCACAATAATTCCGCGTTCGCGCAATTCAGCAGCTAATTCACCCGCGTCTTTCGTTGGCAATGATGCAAAAATAAAGTTTGCCGCAGAGGGTAATACTTTAAAGCCCAGCTCAGAAAGCTGCTCTACAAGTTTTTCACGGCTCACAATCACCTTGGCATTTTGTGCTTCAAAATACGCTTGATCCTCAAATGACGCCACGGCTGCTGCAATCGCAAAACGGTCCATCGGATAGGAGTTAAAGCTGTTTTTTACTGCCTCAAGCGCTGCGATTAAATGCGGCTGCGCAATCGCGAAACCCACACGCAAACCAGCAAGTGAACGCGACTTAGACGTCGTTTGACAAACCACAAGGTTTTCATATTTCGCAACCAAAGCCACAGCAGATTCTGCACCGAAATCGACATACGCTTCATCAATCACAACCACTGAATTCGGATTGGCTTGCAACACTTCCTCAATTGCAGACAAACCTAAAGCAATACTCGTAGGCGCATTCGGATTGGTAATGATGATACCGCCATTCGGCTGTTTATAGTCATCAATAACAATTTCAAAATCATCGTTCAGCGGCATAATTTTAGTATTGGCAGCTATACCAAAAAATTGGCTATATACCGGATAAAAACTGTAGGTAATATCTGGATACAAAACCGGCAGCTCTTGCACAAAAAAGGCTTTAAAAATGTGCGCCAGAACTTCGTCCGAGCCATTGCCGACAAAGACCTGCTCAACAGGTACATGCTGCTGTTTTGCAATCGCTTGCTTTAACTCAGACGCATCTGGATCTGGATATAAACGTAAAACGTCAGCAGAATTTGCCAACACTTTTTGAACTGCTTCCACCACTTTTGGCGATGGCGGATACGGGTTTTCATTGGTATTGAGTTTTAAAATATTTTGGATTTTAGGCTGTTCACCCGGTGTGTACGGCTCTAATTCACGTACATCAGGACTCCAAAAACGCATTTGTTCAGCGGTAATATTTGGCATTTTATTTTGCTCTTTCTCACCCTCCCCTAACCTCTCTTGCACTTCGCTTTAAAGGAATCCTTAAAGCTCGTTCAGGGAGAGGAATATTCATTTTATGAGATTTCCCCTCTCCTGAAAGGAGAGGGTTAGGGAAAGGTTTATATTTTTGGAAAACTAAGTTTTTCACCTAGTCTATATTTTCTTACTGATAACGATAACGTGCTGAACGCGCATGCGCATCTAAGTTTTCCTGCTCCGCTAATGTATCAGCCGTTTTCGCTAAACTTTTCACACCATCTTCAGAGCACATAATTAAACTTGAGCGCTTTTGGAAATCATAAACACCGAGCGGTGATGAAAAACGCGCTGTGCCCGAAGTAGGCAACACGTGGTTTGGACCTGCACAGTAATCACCAATCGCTTCAGGCGTATATCGACCCATAAAAATTGCACCGGCATGGCGGATATCTTCAGCCATTTCCTGCGCTTGATCTAAGCACAGCATCAAATGTTCAGGCGCAACCTGGTTAATCAATTCAGCGCCTTCAGCACGGTCTTTGACTAAAACTAATGCACCACGGTTTTCAATTGAAGTGCGCGCGATATTCGCTTTAGGCAATGCTTCTAAATGCTTTTCAATCCATTGTTCCACTTGATCTAAAAGATCCGCATCTGGCGTGATGAACACCGCTTGAGCCACAGTGTCATGTTCCGCTTGAGACAACAAATCCATCGCCAGCCATTCAGCATTGTTTTGACCTTCTGCATAGACCAAAATTTCGGATGGCCCTGCAATCATATCAATGCCAACTTGACCAAATACTGCACGTTTTGCTGCCGCAACAAAACGGTTGCCCGGGCCAGTGATTTTATCTACAGATGGGATGGTTTCTGTGCCGTAAGCCAATGCTGCAACCGCTTGCGCGCCGCCAATGGTAAATACACGGTGTACGCCGGCTAAGTAAGCTGCTGCCAAAACCAATGGATTTAAATCACCATTCGGCGCAGGCACCACCATAATAATTTCAGGCACGCCAGCGACATGCGCAGGCACAGCATTCATCAATACAGAAGACGGATAAGAAGCCAAGCCGCCCGGAACATAGATCCCCACGCGGTCCAGCGGTGTGACTTTTTGACCAAGCGTATTGCCTAAAGCATCGACATAAGTCCAGCCGTCTTGCTTTTGCGCTTGGTGAAATTCACGAACACGGTTCGCAGCAAGTTCTAAGGCTTCACGCACTTCTGAACTTAAACCCTCAAATGCTGCTTTCAGTTGTGCTTGCGTCAGCTCTAATTCTGAGAATTGATGCGCTGGATGTCGATCGAACTGCTGTGTCAATTTAAGAACATGAGCATCACCATACTGACGAACATCAGCAATGATTTGGTCAACGGTTTTTAAAAGTTCTGGATCATTCACAGTTTCAAAAGCCAACAAGTCAGCAAAAGCTTGCTTGAAGTTTTGATCTTGAGTCGATAAACGTCGCATCAATTTACCCACAAGGTAATCTATTGGAAAAGATTAGTTTACCTGTTTTAGCGCAGCTTGTGGATATCTATCGCATGTGTTCATGTGGAGTTTTATTGAAAATAACTTTCGTTAAAATTGGTGAAAATACAGTTTTATCATTATTTTTCAGTTTTCATAAAAAACCGCCCAAATTTGAGCGGTTTGATCAGCATAGTTAGCAACTCAACAAATTATGCTTTCTTTACTTGCTCGCGTTCTTCCACGGCTTTTTCTAGCTGTGCAAGAATCGGATTCAACAAAGTTTGTTTACGTTTAAAGCTTGCTTTGTTCACGATTAAACGTGAAGACACTTTACAGATTTCTTCCAAAGGCTCTAAACCATTGGCACGTAAAGTATTCCCGGTATCCACAACATCGACAATGTAATCGCCTAAACCAACCAATGGTGCAAGTTCCATAGAACCATAAAGTTTGATCACATCCACTTGCTCGCCCAAGCTTGCATAATATTGACGGGTCAAATTGACATACTTGGTTGCAATCTTTAAACGACCGTTCGGACGAACCATGCCAACTTTACCTGCGGTCATTAACTTACAGTTGGCAATTTTTAAGTCCAATGGTTCATACACATTTTGTGCACCATGTTCCATCAGCACATCTTTACCTGCCACCCCAATATCTGCAGCACCATTTTCAACATAAGTTGGTACATCAGAAGCACGTAAAATTAAAATACGTACGTGCTTATGGGTCGTTGGAAAAATTAACTTACGAGATTTATCCGGATCTTCCAATAAGTTAATGCCAGCTGTTTCCAACAATGGCAAAGTTTCTTTTAAGATACGTCCCTTACTTAATGCTAAAGTTAAACCATGATCAAAATTGCCCATTACGTCAAAATTGGGATCATCGTTTCTCATATCGCTCATTAACTTACTCGCTTAATTTGGGCACCTAAACCTTGTAACTTCGCTTCAACATCTTCATAACCACGGTCAATATGATAGATACGGTCAATCAACGTTTCCCCATCAGCGGCAAGTGCTGCTAAAACCAATGAGAAAGAAGCTCGTAAATCAGTTGCCATCACGGGTGCAGCAGATAATTTCTCTACACCTGTAACAACAGCATCATTACCTTCAACCTGAATATTGGCACCCATACGTGCTAATTCAGGTACATGCATGAAACGGTTTTCGAAAATCGTTTCAGAAATTGTGGCAAAACCACGACCAATTGCATTCACAGCCATCAGCTGTGCTTGCATATCGGTTGGAAATTCTGGATGTGGTAAAGTCTGGAAACTAACTGCTTTCGGGCGTTTACCCATCATATCCAGTTCAATCCAATCTTCACCGCGCGTAACTTCCGCGCCCATTTCTTCAAATTTATCTAGCACAGACTCCAACAAGTTTGGATCAGTATGTGTGGTTTTGATTTTACCGCCAGTGATCGCTGCTGCAGCGAGATAAGAACCTGTCTCAATACGATCAGCAACAACGGCATATTCACAGCCATGTAGGCTTTCAACACCTGTAACAACCAAAGTATCTGTGTCCAAACCTTCAATTTTTGCACCCATCTTGATCAACATATTAGCAAGATCGGTAATTTCAGGTTCACGAGCCGCGTTACGAATGGTCGTTACACCGTCTGCAAGAACCGCAGCAGTTAGAATATTTTCAGTACCACCAACTGTGACCATATCAAAGACAACTTCGCCACCTTTTAGACGACCATCCACTTTGGCATGCACATAACCTGCTTCAACTTCGATCTCAGCACCAAGTGCTTCTAAAGCTTTTAAATGTTGATCTACAGGGCGTGAACCAATTGCACATCCACCCGGCAAAGACACTTTTGCACTACCATAGCGCGCCAATAACGGGCCAAGCACCAAAATAGATGCACGCATGGTTTTCACGAGTTCATATGGTGCAAATTGATTATCTAAGCTAGAAGTATCAGCCTTAACCGTATCACCTTCATAACTGATTTGAACACCTAAACCTGCGATCAATTTCACTAAGGTGTTCACATCTTTTAGATTTGGCACATTAGTTAATGTAATAGGTGTATCCGCAAGGATAGTTGCAGCGAGTAATGGCAATGCAGCATTTTTCGCACCAGAAATACGAACTTCACCTTCGAGCTTAGTACCGCCCTGAATCAGAAATTTATCCATTAATTATTAAGCTCCGAATAAGCTTGCTTTGCGCCATTCTTCTTTGGTCATTGCACGAATTGTTACTGCATGTACTTCACCGCTGGCAATGTAGGAGTTCAAAGGTGCATAAACAGATTGTTGACGAGCAACAGGACGTTTGCCTTCAAATTGATCATCGACAATGCGTAGATCAAATTTGCCGCCTTGCCCACTAACTGCAACCTCAGCTTCTGGAAAAGCAGCTTTTAAAATTTCAGTGAGCTGTTCACTATTCATCACAAGACCCCATATAGGACTAACGGTGTAAAACCCGTCATTTTACTATAAATCTAAAAAATAATTCATTAGTCACATACATTATATATATAAAAAAAGAGGTTATAAAAAACCTCTTTTTGTACAATTTACAATCTAAACCGTTAAAGGCATATAAATGAGCTGCATTTTTCGATGTTTATGTAATTGTTTTTTTAATTTTTCAGACAATTTTTTGATCGAGGTATACATATCATCAGCGCACGCTTGTGCAAAAAGTTCTGTCCCAGGTAATCGTATAATCGCTTCCGCAATATGATTATCACTACCTTTTTTTGAACGTTTATCAACCTGATGATCTTTAGTCAGTTTGACTTGCATACTATTGACCTGATCTAAATGTTTGGTCATTTCCGCAAATTTAAGACGAATATTTTCTTCTATTGCTGGCGTAATTGTTAAATGATGGCCACGAATTGTAATCTGCATAATTCTATCCCTCACCTTCTTTCAGGACTGGAAAAGTTCAAGCCGAATCATCCAACTCAATATGCGAAGCATACATTTACACAATCAGATCATTTCGGCCATTCCTTATAAAAAAAGAGATTCATTATTTCGTCATAATGAACCTCTAGAATAGTCAGATTTTCAAATTTAGATCAACACTTTTCGCTCTGAAGATGATGGAATATGTAACGATTCACGATACTTCGCAACTGTACGACGAGCAACATCAATACCTTCTGCATTAAGCAAAACTGCAATTGCATTATCAGACAAAGGCTTACGTGTATTTTCTTCTGCAATCAACTTTTTAATTTTTGCACGAATTGCCGTCGAAGACGCTTCCCCACCAGACGATGTTCCAACATGACTTGAGAAGAAATATTTCAACTCAAATAATCCACGTGGTGTGAGCATATATTTATTTGTGGTTACACGGGAAACTGTGGATTCATGGAGTTCAACTTCTTCCGCAATATCTCGCAGGACCAAAGGCTTCATTGCCTCAGGCCCTTGTTCAAAGAACGCTCGTTGATGCTCCACAATACAGGTTGCCACTTTTAATAAAGTTTTATGTCGTTCATCAATGCTTTTAATGAAATTCTTAGCTTCAAGCATTTGATTACGTAAATATTGATTATCGTCACTTTGATCTGCACGCTTGATCATATTGGCATAGAAAGAATTCACTCGTAGCTTTGGCATTACATCAGGATTTAACTGTACCAACCAATGTTCATTCTTTTTTAGCACCACTACATCTGGAATTTGATAGTCTGAATCTTTATCTTCAAACTCTTGCCCTGGATGTGCCTTTAATGTTTTTAACAAAGAAATGGCTAGTTTAAGCTGTTCCGTATTTAAACCGGTTTGCTTAATCAACTTGGGTAATTCATTACTAATCAGCAATTCATAATTTTTCAATAATAAAATAGCTTCATATCGATATTCGATATGCTCAGGAAGATTTTCAACTTGTACCATTAAACATTCAGCGAGATTACGTGAACCTACCCCTAAAGGATCTAGACGCTGAATATGCTTTAAAACCACCAAAACTTCGTCATCTTCGACTTCTTCTTCATAATCCATAGAATCTAAAAGATGCTGAACAGATTGGGTAATTTCATTTAAGTCACAATCTAAAAAACCTTTGTTATCTAAAGCATCGATAATACAGTGTGCAATTAGTTTATCGATCACAGAAAAGTGTAAAAGATTAACTTGCTCAAGCATATGTGCTTGTAAACTTTGATGCCCCTGCCGATTATCTTCGCGCTCTTCAAATTCAGCAGCACCTAAACTTGTAGGTTGATGCGTATAAACATCATCCCACTCCGTATCTACCGGTAACTCATCAGGCAAATGATCGGCATTTAATTCATTGGTTAAGTCTTTATTTTCCCTTTCTTGTTCTTGTAAGCTATTTAAACTTTCAACGGTATTTTGTTCTTCAACTTTCTCTAATAGAGGATTACTGTCGAGTTGGATTTGAATTTCTTGTTCCAATTCCAAACTTGAAAGCTGTAATAAACGAATGGCTTGTTGTAATTGAGGTGTTAATGATAAGGAATTGGCAACCTTTAACCCCATCGCTAATTTCATTAATAACTCCCCCTATAATTAACCGCACTTTATAAGCAATTTTTATGCCGTTTTATTTTTTATAGCATAATTTCGAAGAGAACGCCCGATTTTTTGTCTTTTTTAGACACATTATTCAGCTAATTTATTCTTTTATTAGGAACAATTCGCCTTATAAATTAACTATATAATTAGATTTCTTATTCATTTTACTCCGGCTGTCACTGTATTTTTTGTTTTCCATTGTTCTTGTTATTTTTCCCGACATAAAAAAACACCCCCTGCACGAGTCAGGGGGTGTTTCGAATAATGAGCTGGCGATGACTTACTCTCACATGGGTAACCCCACACTACCATCAGCGCTAAGAGGTTTCACTTCTGAGTTCGGGAAGGGATCAGGTGGTTCACTCTTGCTATTGTCGCCAGCACAACTGTTATGGATACTTGCTTAGTCTAATCTCAGAGCAGTGCTCTTCGTGCTAAGTTTTCTACCAAATGAGTTATTAACAGATCATATCTGAGTTTCGTATTTTGTTCTTAAGCGTTAACTAAATCAAGTTATTTTGCTTAATATCGAATCAATTGATGCTTTACATACAACTGTTTGGGTGTTGTATAGTCAAGCCTCACGAGCAATTAG
>NZ_VOZS01000016.1:0-63348 GCF_013419675.1 Acinetobacter sp. YH12069
TTCAACAGCTTCAACAGCTTCAACAGCTTCAACAGCTTCAACAGCTTCAACAGCTTCAACAGCTTCAACAGCTTCAACAGCTTCAACAGCTTCAACAGCTTCAACAGCTTCAACAGCTTCAACAGCTTCAACAGCTTTAGTCTGCGTAAAACTATTCGTAAAATCAAATAAAGAGTCTAAATCCGCTATTTCATTTTCAGTCTTATTTTCTATTAAAGAATAATCAAAATATGCATCTAAAAAACTAAATGGAAAATGCTCTTTTAAAATCTCATAACACTTAAAAGATACTGTATGTTTTTGAATTTGGTTAAGCAAAATATTTAATTGCGAAACAAATTGTATATTTTGTATTTGCCCCATTTGATATGCATTTAAGAAAAACAGTTTATCTATGGAAATATAACCATCTAGCTGGTCCCTTAATTGCTCTACAATAATTTTTTTGTTCATCATTACAACACTTTTAACTATTCAATCCATCTCGGTTTGAGCGAATCAGAATCTATAGTCGACTTTTCAATCAATATAATAAGTTATCTATAAAAATAATTTGTTGATAACTTCCCTCTCTATTAAGCCAGATTAAAACTTCTTCCTGTATTTCAAGTATCCTAGTACAAAGAGAAACAATGGAGCAAAAATCACGAATTTCCTCAAAAACTTGTGATTCACTTTGTCGTAGTAAGTCACTAACATTTGATCCATAAATGGTGCTAAAACAGTTTCAGGTCTTGTTTCAAAATAGTGGTTTAACCGCATATTTAAAAGAATTAAAACACAAAGACTAAGAATCAAAAACATCAAAGGAATGAGCCATACTCGCCAATAAGTCGTAATCACCCATATAAAGGTTTCAAATTCCTGCTGTAGCCAATGCATGACTCTCACTCCCAAATTAAGAATACATCTGCCTATTCATAATTAAATCACTATGTGTAAGCACATAGTCAAATATGTCATCCGCCTTCGCTTTACGATCTTCGAAATTAAACGTTTCCCATGACAGGGCATCAGTCAAAATAATTTCAGAGTTTAAAACTTCCAGCAATTGAGCTTTATTACTTTCTTGGTTGATCCAATTTACACCCTGCGATAAAACAGTTTGAATTTTATTCAACAAATCTTGAGCAATTTTTTTCACTGCTTTTTCTTCTTTCTCAGATAAATTTGGTTTCTTTAATTTATCAAACAGTGTGAGTTCCAGATCATTGTCTAGTTCTTCTCTTACATAACGCGTTTCTTCTTCAGACAAGTCCTCATACACTTTCATTAACTCTTCAAAAACCTTTTGAATTGTCACATCTGAAATGTCTTCATTAATTTGCGTAATAATTTTTTGATAATCTTCATGAAACTTTGCACGATCTCCATTTACGGCAGTGAGACGAGCTAAAGCTTTTTCGATACGCTCTTGCAGTTCCATCAACACCGTTCTTTTATGTTTAATTTTTTCAAACTCAACTTTTAGACGATGAAAATCAATGGCTGACAAGTCGTATTCTGCATCCTTTCCTTTCTTATCCGTTGCTTCTAAATGATGATTTACATAATTCTGAATCTGTCTGAGTTCTAGCGTAATGTCAGAGCCTTCTTCACGCTTTGATAATCTACGATAGATCGCCTTTAAAGTATTCAGGTCTGCCTGATATATAGAAAGTTCATCACACGGTAAAAGATTTTCTTTACGTAAATCTAAGTCATTAAACATAGTAATGAACGTTGCTTTTACCTGCTTGGTAACAGATAAAGCATCTTTACATTGCAAGAGCAATTCCAAGCGATCTTCGTCTTTAGCCGACTTCAATGCTTGATAAGGGGCTTTCTTAGACTCCACATATTTGATTAAATTTTTCAGATATACACCAAATTCGATGAGTAACTTTGGTTTATCGCTTAATGGATCTGCTTCTACCTGTTGTGTTTTTCCAGCAGAATTCTTACCAGTGGAAAACACAGCCAATGCACGTCTTAAGCTTTGTAACATGCCGTTATAGTCGATGATTGTCCCTTGCTTTTTACCTGGAGCAACACGGTTGGCACGTGCAATCGCTTGCATCAAGGTATGGTTTTGCATCGGCTTATCAATATATAAAGTCGATAACGACTTCACGTCAAAACCAGTGAGCCACATCGCACAAACAATGACAAAACGTAATGGATGATTACTATCTTTAAATTCTTCATCCAACTTACGCTCTTGCATTACTTTACGATGCTTTAAGATATCTAAAGGCTTGCCATTGTGATCATTGAATTTTGCGACTTCTTCAATTTCGCTTTGCTCACTACTGACCACAACCGCAAACTTGGTTTCTTGCATCCATGCTAAATGTCTGCGCTTTTCCTCTAAAATATCTGGATCATTGCAATGAATGATTTCTTCTTCTGCAAGCTCTTTCTTTTGTAACTCAATCGCTAACTGCCACTTTTCAGTAATCAGCTCATACATTTTTAAGCACGTATTACGGTCTAAACAGATCAACATACCTTTATTACAAGGGGATTTATCCGTACCCAACAACCAACGCTCTTTATAATGATCCACCACATCTTGCGCTACGATTTTTAAACGCTTCGGTGATGTTAAAATATTGTAGTCATCACTTGCCTTACGGACGAGACGCTCGATATCAGCTTCACTTTTACCCTTCTTCTTAGCATCATCAATGACTTTCTGAATGCGTTGATTTAACTCATCAGGATTGGCAATACTCAGCTGAGCACCATGATTTTCGTAAATTAAAGGTACAGTCGCACCATCTAAAATGGCACGTTTAAAGTCATAAATGGAAACGTAATCACCAAACCATTCTTTGGTTTTTTGATCTTCTGGAGAGTCCATTAAAGGCGTACCAGTAAACCCTAAATATTTGGCATTTGGCAGTGCTGCTCGCATATTACGTGCTAAATCACCATACTGACTACGGTGTGCCTCGTCTGAGATCACAATGATATTATCCGCAGTACTATATGGCTCTGTCACAAGCTGATTAAATTTAAAAACTGTACTGAAAATATATTTATCATTCGAGTTCGTAAGTTTTTTACGCAGTTGATCGCCGCTGACTGCCTGATCATTCACCTTACTGGATTTACCACAATCACTATAAAGTTTAGAAATTTGATCATCTAGTTCAATACGGTCAGTAATAATCACAAAGCGATAATTCGATGAGATTTTTCTTAATACTTTTTCAGTAAAAAAAAGCATTGAAAAAGACTTACCCGAGCCTTGAGTATGCCAGTAAACCCCTAATCGACCTTCATGACGCTCTTTAATATGCGCTGGATCTTGACTGATCAGCCGCTCAATAACTTTATTCACACCTAAATATTGGTGATTTTTCGCAATGATTTTGATGGCTTTATCACCCTCTCCTTCAAAGGTAATAAAGCTCTCTACTAAATCGAGTAAACGTGTTTTGTCCAAAATCCCAAATAGCAATCGCTTCAGTTGATTCGTATTAGCTGCTGGTTCTGGATCATCTTCATCATTACGTTTCCACTGACCATAAAACTCGAGTGAAGATGTAAATGTGCCGTACTTCGCCTCTTCACCATTAGATAAAATGGTGATTGCATTAAAGTCAAAGAGTTGCGGAATTTTATCTTTGTAGTCTGTCAAATTGCCTTTAAAGGCACGATTGACGTCAATATCTACGCCTTTAAACTCAAAGAAGACCAACGGTAAACCATTTACAAAGCAAATCAGATCTGGACGTCTACGCTCTGAAGTTAGGGTACTTTTCACCCATAGTTCATCTACTGCATGGTAAATGTTGTTTGCGACATTATTGAAGTCAATGATTTTAACTGTGTAGTCTTTTAACTGACCTGTCTTAGGATTTTTTGCCTGTGTTTTATGCCCAACTAGCAAATCTTGTTCATAGCGGTATCTGTTTTCAGCAATTGCATTTGCGTTATAGCTACGACGATCTTTAAGATGTTTAATCGTGTTTTGAATGGCTTCTTGAGGCACATCAGGATTCAATTTTACTAAGGCATGCTGTAAGTCATTTAGCAAGACCACTTGTTGTTCTGACTCACGGCCAAAAATACTTATGCCTGATTTCCATTCATCATCATAGGCATGTGTTGTTCGCCAACCCAATTGTTCTTTCAGAATCTTAATGGCTGGTTTTTGAATCAGATTTTCTTCGGAGTATTGTGCGTGTGCCATAGTAAAAAAATTATAAAAATTAATAAGTTTTTGTTACCCAATTTAGCATAGGTCGTTGAAAAAAACCTGCGCTAACGCAGGTTTTTTTTAAGGTTTATTCAATACTTGAAAGTTTGGAAACATCGAGTTCACCTGACATAAGTCGAGGTAATAATGTCTCCTTTAAGTCATGCAACTTCTGATTCTGAGTTTGTAGGATATGTATTTGTTCATACATTGGCTCCACAACTTCATGAAACTTATCCAATAAGCTTTTTGGCGGAAGTAACAACTCATAATCTTCAAAGTCTTTGTACGTCACAGCAGGATATGCAGCCCCTTGTGCAACGCTTGTTAGATAACCACAAAAATCGTCACTTGCAGCTAATGCTGTTAAATACGTAAATGGAATTTTTGTTGGTCTTAATACCGTAAATCCTGTTGATACAATTAAGTTACTCTGAGGATTTTGAATTAAGGCATATTGTTTTCGGTTTGGACGGACACATGACCAAATCACATCACCATGCTGAACTTTTCGTTTTGCTCGACCTGGAGCATCATCAATATGATATTGAGTGAACGATTCAATTTTCCCTTGCCCCACTGATGAAATATCTACGTATAAGATTTCATCAAGTTCACCTTTTTTTAAAGTCGAAGGATTTGTGCTTATAACTTCTTTAAGAGATACGTTTGTCCACCCTTCAGGAATACCATCAACAAACTCAACTTGCTCATGGTTTGGGAATTTAAAATTGATGAACCATGAATTGTATAATTCGGCCAATACTGACTCATAAATCCTTATTCTATCTTCATAGGTTTTAGAAAGTTCATCGATAGATTTTAAAATCTGAACTTGTTTAGTCTGAATCTCTAAATCAGGTAAAAAAATCTTCGTTTCACGCACTATATCCGTATTGATATTCTGAATAGCAGCGCCATAAGAGATACCATTAAAGTATTCTTTTAAGGTCATCAATTTATAATACAACCACTCAGGCTCAACACCTGCGTAGTCAGAAAAATAAAGCCATCCATCATGAATACAGGCATCAACACCTAAAAAATAAGGCGTTCCTAATGTACCACTTGCCGAAATAATTAGACTACCTTTTTTAAGATGCCTGCTAAATGATGCTCCATATTCATTTACAAACTGTTTAGTTTGAATGATATATTTCCCTGAAGCTGTTGCATCTGCAATTTTCACCCATGGAATAGAACCATCTTTAAAATATTTTTCATCTTTAATTGGTCTAGGAGATGATCCTCGTCCAATAGTGACAATATCGCCAAGACAAACTTCCATCCCTGTCATGCCAATAACTCCTTGATACTATTTTGAATACGTGATTCAAGAAGCTCAGATTTTTTAGACAAATCTTCTAAGCAAATCAAAGTTGAATTTAAAAACTCATTAAAATCTTTTGTATTTATTGAGCTTTGTTCAATACCAACATAACGACCAGCCGTTAGGGAATAATCTTGAGCTTTAATATCTTCCTGTGAAGCTAACTTACATAAGCCAGCCACATCAGCATACACACCTTCAGGGAAACGCTCATTTAACCAAGTCACATCAGCAATACGATCAGCTAAGATTTTTTCCAAAGTTTGTACTTGATCTTGAACGGTTTCAGGCTCACCTTCTGCTGAAGCATTCAAGCCATTTAACAAGACAGCAATATCTTTGTTTGCCCATTGCTTTTTATCTTTCTTCGTATACAAACTCTCAGCGTGTGCGACTAATGCCAAAGCTTCAGCTTTAGTTGAACTTAATTGATCAAATACAGCTTGAGTTTGACCTAAAGCATTTTTCAGTGCATTAAATATTGTAATGATTGAAGCATGGTCTTGAGCATCTTCAAGTTTTTGGCGTAAGTCAGCAACACTTGGTAAAGCCTCAAGCAGTGCAATCTTGGCATCTTCAGCTAACTCTGACGCAAGACTTTGTTGCGCTTTTAAAGCAGATGCTTTTAAAGATGCGAGTTGCTCAGCAGTAACTGGCGTTGGTTTATCCTCAGACTCTTGTTCTTTCTTCGATAGCTTATTTAAAACATCAATCGACGTATTGGTCGCAAATTTAGCTACGTAATCAACAACAGTTTTAGATGAGCTTAAATAGTCTTTATAAACCACTGGCATCTGCTCAATGGTCTCAAGCATCTTGTTGATAGAGCGACGTAGCAAGTTTTGATACTTGTCATGCTCTTCACGATATAACCAAACAATCACATTTAAAGCTTCTAATTGTGACTCACTGAAAATATGTGATTTCGCTGATACCACCGTAAATACATTACGTGCATCCAGCATCAATACTTTATCTTTACGACTTTCAGGTTTTGATTTATCAAAGAACCAAAGCGCACATGGCAAAGAACGGGTATAGAAGAACTTTGGTCCAATCGACACCATAATATCAACATGACCAGTTTCGACTAATTTTTGACGGATTTCTTTGTCACGACCACCTGCATCAGATGCACTTGATGGCATAACAAAACCAGCACGACCAGTCTGATTCAAATAGCTATAAAAGTATTGAATCCACAAGCTATTTGCATTTGAAACTTGCTCATTTTTACCATCATTACCATCATTACGCTTACCACCAGATTTAGAAGTCACCCCTGGTAAACCAAAAGGCAAACGTTTCTTTTCAGCAATCGCTGCTTGAGCAATTTCTAAAGCTGTTGGTTCAGGCTGACCTTCTTCCTGCTGTGGCACAACATAAACGTCGTTCTTACATTTGCTGGCGTCCACCGCATCTACGTTAAATGGCGGGTTTGCCATAACAAAATCACACTGACCAATATAGTCGTGCAATGCACTATAAAAAGAGTTTCCTTCTACAATGTTAGACGCATCCAAACCATGCACAACCATGTTCATAATGGCGAGCTTTTGGTTATTTTCGGTTTTTTCCTGGCCTACAAACTGCATCGGATTATGCGTGTTATTTTGCTCTTGGAAATGTGTTGTTTGAATAAACATCCCAGCCGAACCCACTGCAGGGTCAATCACTAAACCATGATCAGGCTCAATAAAATTAACGATGGTACGTACTAATGATGGCGGCGTGAAAAATTCCCCCCCTTCTTGTGCACCAGACTGAGCAAACTTATTTAAGAAATATTCATAGATTTTACCAAACACATCGCCTTCTGTATTTAATAACGTATCTCGGTTAAAAATACGCACAACACGCTCTAACAGATCTTCTTCGAAATGCTGATAGGTCTTTGGTAACACACCTTTCAAAATTGGGTTTTGAGTTTCGATTGATTCCATAATGGCATCAAGTTCAGCACCCAAGTTATGACCTGTTGGTAAGTTTGCTAAATAATCAAAGCGTTGCTCTGGATTCAAATACAATGCACTGCGTGCCTTGAAAGCAATCTCGAGTTGCTTTTCAAATGCTTCCACTGGCATTTTGTTTTCATCAACAAGTTTTTGGTAACTTGCCATTTGATGATCTTGCAACAATTCTTTCTTTAATGAGTAAAAACGTGAAGTTGCATGCGATAAGAAAATGATACCTAAAATTGGTTGTGCATATTCTGTTGCTGTTAGCTTTGAGTTTGCACGCAGGTCATCTGCCGCTTCCCATAAATCTTTTTCAATTAAAGAGATGTTCATATTGCCTCAATTTATTTGTTTGGGTCAGAGCTGTTTCATCATGACTCAGCTCCAACACCTGAAATCTGTTTCAAATGTTTAAATCTAAATTCGGTGGTATGAGTACCTTTTATTTAAGTAAAATTACTCATTCAAATGTTATTTAAGAGCTGATTAAATTCATCCTTCACACTTAAATACTGACGTTGCTTTTCTTGCAGTACTGCGAGCTCACGTTCAAGATCTAACTGCTCAACTTCAATATGCACATCAAAATATTCGGCACAGTGTAAGCTATATTTATTGGCTTTGACCTGTTGGATAGTGACATCTTTTGACCATTCAGTTTCATGCTCAACCGTGAGCAATTCCTTAATTTTCTGTGCATCATTCAAGCTTAAATGAAATTTTCGACGCTGACGTTCACCAAAACTTCGAGCATCCACCATGCGAATGGTATCTTTAGCTTTGGCTTTATTTAAAATGAGTAAACTCATTTCAATATTTGAATCAGTCAAAATACCAGCAGGAAGTAAAACAACAGCTTCGACCCAATTTAATTGCACTATTTTTTCACGCAACTCTGCATCATACCCACCTCTGAATAGCCAGCCAGGGATAATCTGAAGGTATGCTTTACCATGCGCATTTAAGTTATATAGTGCTTGTTGAATCCACAGACTCTCAGATGCACTGGTAGGAATACGAGCAGTAATAAATAATTCTTTTAAATAATTTTGTCCTGCTACCAAGGATTCTAAGACCCTCATATTGACTGGTGGCGTACTCACTACAAGATCAACACCATAGCTTGAAGAGCCTTCACTTAATGAATCTGCCCGCTGAATATCTGCCTCTTTTTCACTTAAGGCAAAAAGCAGTTTTGTCACCCCTACTGTTGCTTCATTGATATCACGTAATATAGGCTTTTGAGTATTAAGCTCGTGTGCTAATAATCCTAGACCACATGCCCCATCGTAAAGTGTTTTGTCTTCGACAGACCCTATAATAGATGTGAATATATTTAGAATATTTTGTGAATCAATATTAAACATGTCCCCATTTTTATTTGAATTAAGTGCAAAAGCTTTTAATACGTCAAAAGCTTTTTCACCATAATTTTGATTATTCGAACACTCTTCCCGCAGGCTTAAAAACACCTGAACAATATTCACAAGCTGATTGGCGTTCCAACGAATTACATCCTTTGAAAACCAGTGAAATTCTTTTTCCGCTACAAAATCAGAAATAAAAGTTGAGATGTTATCGTGTGTTGATAAAAGGATATTTTTACTTTCTTCTCCATTCTCTTTTACAAGATAAGCAATCAAAGTAAATAGTTCTAATGCAGCACTACGTGTCATCATGCCTGTCATAGTCGATAAGGCATCTAAATATTCGATTGTATTTTTCATTTTTAATTTCCTATTTAGGCCATCAACTTTTGAAAAGCGGCATTGGTTGCTTTAATTTGTTGAACTTTCAGTTGCTCTATTGCATGCAAGACTTGATTATTTTTGTGAAATACTTCTGCCAATTTATGCTGTATGCCTAAGTCTGGTACTGAAATTTCAATATCCTTTAGACTGCTCACAGGGATATTCATAATCGTAGTACCCTTATTCAGACTGGTGAGCACTGCTTGACCATATTTACTGTTTAAGAAAACAGTTAAAAATTCTGGTAAAGCAACTTCCGAATCTACCTTGATGACTAGACATGTTGCAGGAGCAAATAAATTTAATTTTTCCTGTTCCGCAGTCACAATTGAAGCTCGTAGATTTGTGCCCTTTGATAAAAAAACAATGTCACCTTCTTTTAATTTCTTTTTTTCAATAAGCTCCTCATCGACAAATACTGTTTTCGTTGTACGAGTATTTACATCCAGAAAACCTCTATCGTTTAGGCTTTGACCTGTCAATAAACTGACTTGGATTAAATTCTCCTCATGAGTATCATTGAATTTATTGATTCCAACTGTAATACTTGAACATATTTCATTTAGTTTCATAACTACTCCAAATATAGTTTTAAAAAAACTATTTTTAAATTTCCTGAAGCAAATAGTAGCTCTCGCAAACCACTTTGTAAATAGTTCTATTAAAACTTTTCTAATTAAAGCAAGAAAACTTCTTAATCGATAGCTTAAATATTGAAATGTCGAGTAAGCAGTAATCCTAACTTAACAACTTCAATTATGAGCTGAAGTAAATATATCCATTATTTTTTGCTTGAACGTACGCCCACTCAGCCACCTTATGTGAGCGTTCTTTATCGGTCAGAAATCCCAACACAGAAATTCGATCCACAATAATCAAATCCTGTTCTTCATTACGCTCTTGCCACTTATGCAAAAACTCATCTGATGCCAGTAAATTACTTTTCTTAGAATTACAACTTGAATCAGCAAGTACAAAGTTGTGTCCTGTGTCAGATGGATACATAGACCATGGAATGAAATGATCAACGGCGTAATTGCCATTGCGCATCGGCTTATTACAGTAGAAACATTTACAGTCTTGTAGCTCAACCAAAATATTTGCTACAGCATTTAACTGATTTCGACTTGGCTCAAACATGAATTGTTCAAGATTCGGCAACTGATTCAAAATAGGTGCATTGCTGCTGTTCTTACGGATATAGTCAATCCAACGTTTCTGGCAAAGCTCTTCGATGATTTCACTGAACTGTCGTAAGCAAAACATGACTTGAGGCAAAAGGATGAGCTGCTTTCCACACCGATCAAGCTGATATAAAAACTCAAAATTTTGACCATTGATGTTTTGCAAGTAGCGGACTGGCATGTCTTTTACAGTGCGAGCGACATCTTTAACGAGCTTCAACCACACCAATGAATCTCGTCTTAATAACCCCAAAGAAGAGTAGCTTTGCCGAAGCTGTATAATGCGATTCACAATGGCAGCTTGTTTTCCATTGTTCTGATTTAAAATCAGCTGCCCTTCATCATTAAAGGTATAGGGTACTGCTTGCTTCCAATACAGCTCGATAAACTTCTCAGCGATATCCGTATATTCGAGTGATAGACTCTCACCTGAATCTTCACCTTTTTCAATAGCTAATCGGCTTAGGCTAATCAGCAATGCAAATTTATAGGTGCTACTAAAACTACCCGACTGTAAAATCAGCTGAATATTTTTTAGAAATTTAAGTTGTTCTTGTGCAGTAGGTATATGCACATTAATCCTCTACTAAATAGATAATATAATTTGGATCATTCATTAAACATAGTCAAAGTATTCACCAAGTTTAATTCACGACAAAGCATGAAATTTGTCTGCTCGAACAACCTTTCAAACACTGGATGCCCTGATAATTGCTGAGTACCACGAAATGGATGATCCCGATATTCTGCCATTACCGGAAACTCTGCATTCCTCACTCTCAGCTCAAAGCTCAATGCATCAAACCAGTCTTTATCAAAGCTCTTATCTTTAAGTTTAACCAGCTCGTTTGCCGCTACCGGGTACGTCACCCAGAGCTTACGCATCATTCCCTGTTGCTCAACTTCCTTTGTATAGCTATCCGTTTCTGACTCAAGAACAGAAGAAATCATATTCGTAATTTCCCGAATGTGCTTTTGAATGTTCTTGTAAACATTCAACTGTGGGAATCCTCTCTGCAGGGCGATTAACTCATTTCGGAATTTCCTTAAAGAATCTTGTGAGAGATTATCATTGGCAATATCGAAAGACTCCTTATTACCAAAGTTCGAGCGATCTTCCATGATCATAGGCCCACAGATATAGATATTTTCAGGAATGGTCAAAGCATCTTCTTGATCGCTAATAGTGAGTAATCTGGACTTAAGCGAATGATTGTCCCGGCACCATTTCTCGTAGAACTGAAGTTCTTTTAACTCAGGCGTTAATGTAGGTGTGTAAAAACTTCGGTATTTGTTGGTCTTAGTGCTATAGGTGGAACTGAGCTTATTTGCTGAATAAACCGTTTGGGCCTTCTCTACCACAGCCTTAAGCCTACCTACCAACTCACCTTCAGTTGCAACAATTTTATAAAGAACACTATTCACGTCCTTCATAAAATCCCTAATCAAAGAAGCTAAACCCGGTTTATCACTGGCTTTATCTTTCACCTCACCAATTGGGATCATGGCAATCTGAGTTTTTTTGAAGCCAGCATCCCCAGTAATACGAGTATATAAAGTTCCACGAATAAGCATAAAAATTGAGAGCATATCCAATGAGCTCTTAACTTTATATTCAAGCTCTGTCTGAGTTTCATCATTAGATACCAAGTAGAAATCTTCTACCAGAATCGTCAGCAGACGATCACGTTCATCGCCGTTGACCCACTCATTTTTCTCTTTATCCAAATATCCACCACGTCCCCGGTAAACAAGCTGGGCGATTTCCATTAAAGAGGCTTCAATTGCGAAACGAGGCATGGCAGCAATGATTGAATCACAGTTCGGGAACGAAATACCCCTAGCTGCAGTCGAAGTAATCAGTACGACTTGCAATGTCTCTTTGCGATCCAGCAACTCTGAACGATGGTATCCTATTAATTGGCTATCAAAAATGCCAATCTTAGAGCGTTCAACCACTCCTTCATCGACTAATGCATCTCTGAGTGCAGCCAATGCATTTTTATCCTGAGCAAAGTAGATAACTTGCTTTTTACCATCTTCAAGATTCTTTTGAATAAGCTCGATAGCAGTCTGTTGAGTCCTTTCCCCAGCTTTCTGGCGAAATAGATGAGTCAGGTTCTTATCCAATCCAAAATCATCTGTTTCAGGGACTACGGCGTATTGCTTGAGCATATATTGGATTTTAAGATCACTTGCCGGGTAACAGTTCGCCATGATATGGATACTAGAACGAACACGGTTACCATCATCCAGATCTGCAGTCTGCATCTTGAATGGGAAATTACCCAAAGATGGAGAGATGAACATTTTTGCGGGTAACTGATCCTGTTTCTTCATGTAATTCTGGATTGCATTCACATTACTGAGGGATGCATCAGCAAGAATCACAGTCACCGTAAATGGTGAATTACCTTGAAACGGCTCAATGAAGTTTTTGGAAAGGAATTTCAGCATCTCATTGATAAAAGTACGTGTGCCTGAATCCCCTGTAATTTCATCAAACATCACCACAATGTTAGGGAACTTTTTGGCAAACTCTCTCCGTTCGATTTTGGCCTCTGTCGGCTTCTTATCGATTTTGTATTGGAACATTTTTTCCAGCCCATCCAAACTGGAAGCTGCCACAGTTTTATTTTGGTTTTCCCTTGGGTTTCGTGGCCCAGCTGGTGTGGTGTTATATGGCATGAATGCCTGACTTGCTACAGTCATCGTCAGTTTATTGAGCTCTGGATGGAATACAAGTAATTGCTGGGTCGCTTCCCCTAATGAATCAAACACTCTGGCAAACTTCTTATTGGTTGCCGTAATTTTAGATTCTGAGGTATTGGCATAGCGTCTATTGGCATTTGCACTCTGTTCCAGGTCTTTGAGCTTCCGGTATTCATCTTGTTTGAACAATAGAACACTTGAGCCATGATCTATCTTCATATCTTCAACACCACCCACAATAGCGGCACCACGAGCATTCACCTTACAATCCGTATTGTGAATCTTCGAATAGATTTGCTGTGCCTGTGTCACCACATCACTGTTACTGGTAATCGTAGCTGATATTTTAGATAAATCACTGACCACATCATCGTTAATCAACACTCGTGGACTGGCGTAGAAGAAGAAAAACCCTTCCAAATCTACCAACAAGGTCTTAACGCTCGATGTTTTCCCAATCCCCGGCGTACCAGTCAAACAGATGAAATTCACCCGACCTTGTTTACTTTCCTTCAGTGCCAGTACTACGGCGCATTTATGCAAATCACGTAAGGTGAATGAAGTTTTATTCTCAATTTTTCCCTTACGAATTGTTTTAAACTCAGCCCGCACCATATCTTTAAGTTTTTGGTTATGGTCTTCGTCATCGACTTGCCGATCTATCAAGTCAAAAACCCACTCTAAAGCCAGTGGCTGGTTAGGATTCACAAAATCCTTAAGCCTTTCAGTAATAGTGAAAGTAAGATCCTGACCGTAGGAAATATCGCTAATATTTTTGGACACGATTTCCGAGATGTTTTTGACAGGTTCATTCACCAGATAATTCAGAATCTCAACTTGCAGTTTCGTGCGTTCATCCATATCGTCCAGACTCAGAACGTTATCCTGATACTCCTTGCCCAGCTGATACATAATTTCCAGCTCTGGTGATTTATCTTTATCCGCAAATTCAGCAGAGATGTACTCACTTCCCCGGCTGGTGATCGCCATCACACTCAGACGAATATTTGGCATGTCATCTTGTTCAAACTTCCATTTAAAAGAATCAACAAAAGTGGTTGCATACGAACAGCCTTGCGCCATCTTAAATAGGACTTTTTCCTTACGGACATAGGCTCTCAAGTATTCACGTAGTTTTTTTGAGAACTTAAATGGGATCTCTTGAGCTTCTGCATTCACGTATGAGAAAACACTTTGGGATTCAGAATGTTTGATGTAACGCTTGTACTCTTGCAAATAGGTACAAGAATCCTTGGCGTTGAATTGTTCTGGTTCACCTAAAACGTAAAATAATGAATATTCCTGAACCAGCACATGATAGTTGGATTTGACTTTGATTACCGCCAAGAAATCAGCACGGCCAAACATGCCCTTACCAAACAATTTGGCATTAGAAACTCCAAATTGCTGATTCCATGATTCAACTGCTTTCTCTTTAAAGGTCGCAATCGCTTCTATTTCTGCTTCAGTCGTATAGTCATCAATCCAAGTCTGGGTTATATCATTTGGCATCGTCAGTGGACACCAGATGCCAGATAAGCTCCAATTTGGTCTTGCATTCGCCGTTTTAGCCCTTGCAATACCATTTGGCTTGATCTTTCTTAGGAACTCCCGAGTATTGGTATAACCATGCCCGAATCCAGTTTTAATCAGTTGCTGAAAATAGCTTTCGATATTTTCATGGATAGCGGCATTAATGACATCGCTATATAGCGCTTCCTTCATTTCCTGAAAGACATCAGCAATCTGTTTACTATTCCATTCTGCTACTACAGGATGGCTGGCTGATAATAGCTTTGCATCAAGCAAAGCCATAATCGAACCACGTTTAACAGCGATCTCATAAACCTCGCCCCAAACTTTGGCTTCATTGTTCACCACGGCGCTTACTCCACATCAGTCGCTAAAATTTCTTCAGCTCCCTCTGGAGACGGCTCGATTAGCTCAATCAAGTCTTCATTCTTCAGAATAACGTATTCTTCGAGCTTGCCGATTAAGGCTGGCAGACTCATGACGACTTCGCCTTTATTTAGACGACTCGACACGATGACTTCACCAAGCTCTTGAATGCCAGTGGTGCCACGAATATGGGAAGGCTCAAGTACCGGAGTGAAGTTTTTGCCAGCTGTAGGACGTTCAGACTCAAAGTAATGCAGACCACGCAATACAGAGCGAATTGATTTCATTTCATTGGAATCATTCACATCAATAATATTACTGTGCAATCTGATTCGCTTATCGTTATGAATCGAATGCTCCTGACTGGTTAGCATATAGAAATACGAACAAATACCATTCTGAGTACGAACACCCACAGTACGTTTAGTCGCAAAGCTATATACGGACAAGGATTGTTTATATTCTTTTTGATTGATGATCGCCGTATGGTACTGATGGTGCGGTACCTCATAGGCACGACTGTTATCACTGGTTTTTAAGCTCAGTGCTGGGATCGTATCAGACTGGAATGGATAGAAATTCATATTCGGGAACAACTGATCAAGTTGATCCAAAGCACTTTCACTTTCATGAATCAAGTTGCTGGTTTCAGTCTTACCGATCTTACGCTGTGCAAAATGGTGTGAAAGCAATACAACATCTTCAAAACCATCTGACTGCAGTTTTTCGATGATACGGTGCATCGCCTTACTTGTTCTCAGATTGTCTTCAGCAACTGGGGCATGACTGACCTTCTGTAGTGATAAGCGACCCTGTTTATCGTTGATACGCTCAAGTGTATAGACGTAGCAGATGTAGCCATAATCTGGTTTAAGCAGTAGCAAATCCTTCTGATGCTGATACTTAAATTCCACATCATTCTCAGGTCGAGAGTTATAGCTAATACAGGCAATTTTGTCCTTAGTGCCCTCAAATGGGATGATGATTTTTGAATATCCTGACAGTGCTTCAATTGCAGCCTGAATACGGTAAGTCACTGTTTTATCCATAGCGAGATTCACCGGGGCACAAACTCGCTCACCATTTTGATTACCATAAGGCATAGGATCTGGTTGATACTTCAGGCCCTGTACCTTCACAATAGCATCATCATTGTTCAGCAACTTCTCAAGGGTATAAGCGGTGGCATACGCTCGTTTACACTCAGGATTAAACCCACCTTTTTGGATCTTTTTTGATTTCCTTTGAAATTGGGCTTTTTCTTCATTCTCATGTTCATCAACTGAGTCAATTCGCATTACAGGTACATATAAGCGCTCTTCAATACCCAGTTGATTTTTTACTTCTTTAATCAGATGTTTAAGGAATAGATGAATCGCAATCGAAAAACATGACGTACTGATGATCAAAGCATTTTCTTTTTCATCCAAACATAATTGAGCATGGCCGCCTTTTAAGTCACTCAATCGAAATAGCTTAGATGAATAATGAATCATGACCTTGTACTTAGATAACAGGTTGTCGTAACTCAAACTATCAGGATGATAAAAATGTGGCAGCCCATTGTCACCTATCTTCTTGTTGGTCGGCACCATCAATACTGGTAAACAAGGAATATTCAGATTACGAGCGACATCAAATTGATCTAGGTCGGTATTAGGATTCTCAATCGGTACCAACGTTCGAATTTTCAGTGTGGAATTAAACTCAATCTCGCTTAGGGCTTTACGAGCATAATCATTCTTTCGAATGATTTCGTCTTGGCTCATTTTCGCCGACTTTTTACGGCTAGCATCCACCATCGAGATGTAGCTGTAAAAGTTCGATTCTTTACCCTTAAATATACTAAAGAACTGTTCCGCATCTTCACCAATTGAACTCTTGAATACATCTAGATTCACAATACTTGGAAGGATGTAGAGTACAGTTTTAAGACTACTATCCTTTTCCATCTCACTAATGATGGAATCCAGATTCGCTTTTAGCGCCGTAGTGATCGTAGACGTGATCGCCTCCATTCGCTCATGCATTTTTTCGGTATTGAGCTTTTCGTCTAAGATACGAGTAAGGTTGAGTCGGATTTTTTGAGGATTCTTGAATGCATCAACCAGTTTATTGAATGCCCCTTCAAAATCTGAAATCTTCATGTCTGCCCCAGATAGGACGAAGTACATCATAATGAGCTGGAACATCTCTACTTGAGCAACGCGATCTGAGCACTCTTTGCTTAATCGTTCTTCAGAAATCGGCTGACCTTTATCATCCACAATATCCTTCAGCAGCAATGCTTTATTGATAGTATGCAGACGAGCTTCATATGCAGTCAGCATGGTATCCGTGTCCGAACGATATCCTTTGCCTGTCTTATAATTGATCCGGAACTTAGAGTTAAAGGAACTTACCTTTTCCTCTTTAACAAACTCACCATTCACCCGAAAGGCATAAGTGACTTCACGTTTTAGAGAGAGCCCTTCCTTATCCTCATGACGACTATCATTTATTTCAATTTTTGGTTTTACCCAAATTGGTAATGCGTCTGTTGCATTTACATAAGCTAGTAATGCATTAAAATCAACTTTACCTACAGCGCCGTAGATAGCACCAAAATCAATGCCATAGTCTTTAATGGATTCAGTCGTTTCATCATTCCAAGGTGCAATTCGATCACCGAAAATCTCAAAAAAAGCGACTGCTTTACGGATATAAGAAACAGCAGCTTCACGTTTAAATTCATTTCGTTCATTCTGCTCAATGTGATCCGCAATGATCTCCATTATTTTAAAGCAATTTCGGATACGTGCTCGTGGTAGTGCTTTAGTTTCTACAAAATGAAGTAAATTTTGGATGTCGTTATTTTCAACTGAACATTCAGCATCAAGAATTTCCTCCATACGTTCAGCAACCTCTAATGGCATCTTTTCGCCAGCTGAGTAGGACTGTTTCACGATGGCTTTAATAGCATCACGAACTTCTTTCACCCATTTAGGTTTGCTGAGTTCTTCCGTTACAGTAAACAGTCGCAATTCGCCATCTTTTGCTTTTAAGTCGCTTGTATATTGCAAAGAAGCTACTTTAGATTGCCCTTTGACTTGCATAGGATATTGAGAATTTTTGGCAATCACTGGATCAGAATTTTTGAGATCGCCTAAGAATTGGTTGAGAGAATTCAGTGCCATACCTGTCGGAGCATTTTGAAGTACTTGCTGAACAATTTCAGACATCGCTTGGTCTAAATCACGATAAGTCTGGGCAGTTTTAGCTTCAGATTCCTTATCAAATAAAGTGCTTATTCGAAGTTTTGAATCTTCAGGTAATAATTGAATATCTTTGATGATGTTATAGATTGGCTTTGAGTCGTTTTTAGTCCCGATTTGCTTAAATACTGCAGACACAAAAGCGGTCGCATCAAAATGCAGATTATGAGAAGGCCCATAATAATTAAAGAAATGAGCTGGTTGATGGTTTTTAAGAGTCCCCACCATGGCTTTTAATAAAGGGGAAAGAATTATTTTAGGTGCGAGTGTACTTAGTTCTGTACTAGAACCATTGTTATTTAATTGCATTAAGTTTTTCCATGATAAAGTTGGCACTAAGAGGTCTTTTTATATTTATTAAATATCAAAATCCTCTGTCTGAACTTTGATCATATTTTTTTTAATTAAGAATGTAAATATAAGTTATTTAGAGATTTCTTAAATCGCCACACATATCTTGATATTATGGGGGTAATTAAATCATATTGATAACCATAATTTTCTATATAACTTGGAAACTTGTACAGTAAAATAACTTCATAAACAGACGCGGATTAAAAACCATGGAATCCTCGGTAGCCTATAAATAACCGAAGTTATAAGTAGAGGTTAAGCAGCCATTAAAGGTGATCTTCCTTTGTTAGCTTGTTGTGGTCTTTCATGATTCGAATGCCACACCCAATCAGTTATGTAGTCCTTGTGTCCTGCCATTTTTCAATAGCTAATCGTTTGAGAATAATCAATAGTGCAAATTTATAATGACTACTAAAACTCTCCGACTATAGAACCAGTTGGATATTTTTTAAGAATTTCAATTTTTTTGAGCTGTAAGAATAAAATCAGGCATGTTTTTCCCAAAGTATATTCAGCCACTGTTCATCACGATCATGTCGCTGATCTACTGTAATCCACTGTTTTAGTACCCTAACCCCATTCAACTGTTCTAACAATTCCTGAGCCTGCTCTTCATTTAAGTCAGTAAACGCCCTACCGCCTTTTACTCTATCTGCTGTTCCATATTTAAAAGACATATAGCACACACCGCCACGGCGTAATGCAGCATGAATACGTTTTAAAACATCAGGGAGTCTATTACGAGCACAATGTAGTAAAGAGGCACATGCCCATACCCCATCATAAACATCGTGTATATCAAGCTCATAAAAACTTTGCTGCTGAACAGCGATACCAGTCAGTTGGCTCGCTCGTTCGACCAATACTTCAGAATAGTCGATAGCATCAACTTGATAGCCTTTATTTTTAAAAGCCAAAGTGTCACGCCCTGAGCCACAGCCTAAATCCAGGATCCGTGCAGAATCTGGCAACTCAGCTAAAAATGGTTGGTATAGACTTTCCATATCCACATACAACGTGGCTTGTAAAAATTGATCTGCGTATTGGTTGTAATAGTCTATTGTTTTCATATTGATTGCTTAGGCTAAACACTGACCCCAGTCTACTAAAAAACAAAAAAATAAGGGAGCATTTGCTCCCTTATCTTTTTAGTCAAATAAATCTGCTCTTACTTCTTCCAAAGCACGATCTGACTTAAAACGATTACATATGGGATGAATAATTGCTCCATTTTCTAAAACACCGTAACCACCTTCTGCTTTCGATTCTCGATGATCTACTTCAGTCGATTCAAGGTATAAAGCGCTATCACATACTTCACAATAGCTCCATGTTTTCCTTTCCTCACGTTGATAAAGATTTCTTTTGGTCGCGAGTGAAAAATTTAGAGGTTTTTTCTTCTTTGTTAGTCTTACTGATTTCACAAAGCTAACAACATCATCCACAATGCTCTCATCATAATCACCACCAAAACGGTCAAGGTAAAAATCATTAAAATTAATATAATCAAATGATTGACTCATCGAAAGAATGACGGTGTTCAAACAAACTTCATCTTCAAAATCTAATTCCATATTGAGTCCAATACAGATAAAGGCTTGATACACGTTCTTCAATCGCTCATGTGATCTGATCCCGCTACCAAACTTACCGACAGTTTCTTTGATGGCCACAGGAATTTTTTCAATTAAACTTTCAACACCACGGCGTGCTCGAGTAAATCCAATAAAATCTATCTTTTTATTCTGTATTTCAAAACAGTCTTCTTCAATTTCACAGACGATAGAGAACCAGGCCAAAAAGGATGTCACTTGAAAACGATTATCTTTATAAAAATATAGTTTTGGGTGTAAGCCCAGACTTGGAATCCGAATACTAATTGCTGGTGTAGCGATACGACACAGCACAACTCTAAGTTTTAGCATTAAATTTTCTACACGCTGACCTTGGTCTATACTCACATTATTCTGACAAGTATCACCAAACATGATATTCAGGAGTTCATTGACCAAGCCGATTTTTTTACCGTGTGTTAAATCCGGCTCTAAAAGTATTATCTTAAAAAGATGATCATGAATTTGCTCACCCAAAGTGATCACTTCATTTATCCGCTCGTAATTCAGTTCAGCCAAGTTGGATTTATTATCGTTTATATAACAACACGCATAAATCACATAAAAAGCATCACTCCCCCTATTTTGTAAATGATATTCTTCATCTGGATCTAATCGCTTCGTATCCGAATTGATTGAACAAAAGGCTTTTCGAGCTTCCTCAGGTGTCCCAATGACTTCAATAAAATTAATTTTGGTTGATTTTAATTTTTGCTGAAACTCAGAATCGCCACATAACTCTTGAAAATCAGCTAATCCACCTAATCGATTACGAATCTGACGAATATCTCGTTTTTGTGGTGCCGTGAATTTTGGGGCTCCTGCTACTTGCTCATCAATAAAGTATCTTTTGATCCAAGCATAGATAATTGAAATCCTGTGCCCACCATCGATGATATAAATATTACCAGCAGCATCTTTCCAATAGCGAACGCATAAATTGACATTACGATCATTCAAACAGTTTAGAATAAACTCCTGAATTTCGGCAGGGCTCCAACACTCTGTGGAGCGTTGATTGTCTGCTTTATATAGTTTTTCTAGGATCTCATGGTTGGCGAAGTCATAAAGTGATATTTCAAAGTTATGGTGCAGATTTGAGTGCGACATTTCGTCAAGCAGCATCATTTTTCTTTGAATAATATTGGTTAAAAGCTTAGTACGAGCCATTTTATTTTCTCTAGGCAATACTTCTCTAGATCTCGTGAGATTACGAAATTAGAAGTAATTAAAATTAAAATCAGTGATAAATGAATTAAAAACTCATCAACTCAGAAGTATCTTTTTGCTAGAGAAAAAACAGATAGAAATAATATAAAGATGCATTTTAAACCTCGTTGATAGATTGTCGTTTGCCAACATCTTTTCCACGAGATGGAGGCAAACCAAATAGGGTGTGGAAATACCGCTCAACGAAACGGCCAGTCAAAGACTGCCCTACCTGGCTTACCATAAAAGCGCCATGTAGACACAAAAGAGCCACTAAAAGCGACTCTTTAGTTCGTTGAGTAACAGGTTTCCACGCCTGGTCACAGATTTTGCTGTAACATCTTTATCTTATGTGCATAAATTCAATTGGTCAAATTTTATGATCAATATTTAATCAATTGATTCAAAAATAATTACCTATATTTTTAGAGGCTTAAGAATACAGATAAGTATCTTATAATTTCTACAATATTTAGTTGCTGTAAACTAATCGCAATGAAACTCTATATATTTAAGCAGCGTGATTTAATAAAGGAAGTAGATTGAAACTGCAAATTTTATCGGATACTCACAATTCTAAATATTCAATATCAGAGCAAGCTGATGTCATTATTCACGCTGGCGATTTTTCTAATCGCTTAAGTGGTGCAATTGAGTTTGCCGAAAAATGTAAATCTCTGAATAAAAAATTTATCTTTGTTTTAGGTAATCATGATTACTACAGCTCTAACTACAGTTCAGTCGTGAATTTCTTGAAAGAAAACTACCCAAAAAATGCACTACTTGATGACAACCATATCAAAATTCAAGATAAAATATTTGTAGGTGGCACGCTGTTTACGAACTTTCGCTCCAATTCTCCACTTATATCTCCTGAGGTGCTTTTACAGTCCCAAAAAGATGCTGAACAATCGATTTATGATTTTGATCAAATCATGATTAGCAATGAAAATAGACCTATAACCGCCGATGACTACATAAAACTATTTAACAAATATCATCAAAATATTTTGCAGTTTAGAGGGCAAGATCATGTGATCGTTATTACGCATTTTCCACCTCATTTAGCTTGTCTTGATCCATATTGGGGTACGCACCCTGTTGCATCAGCCCTCAATCCCTATTTTATTAATGACCTAGATGTAAAAGGGTTTAAGTTATGGATTGCAGGACATACGCATACATCAGTGGATACTGTAGTCGATGGATGTAGATTAGTGATCAATCCTTTGGGTTATCCACCAGAGCAAGGTAAAAATGGGTTTAGAGAAAATTTGATCATCGAAGTTTAAATAGATATTTTTTCTGAAACCTTTTTAAAGCATCAGATAACTCGATTTTAAAATTGTCTGCAATATTAATGATGAAGCATTAGTCCTATCAAAACCTAAAATAAGTGTCGTCACATGTTTTTTGGTACTCAATAGTGCTGTTAGGACTTTTAAGCTTTAGCTCATAGTTAGAATTAGTATAAAATTACATAACACCAATAAAGTTTTATGGCAAAATGAGAAGACCGATCGATTTTAAAAATATTGAACAAAGATCACGCCCAATTATTGAAGTTATACCTATGGCATTTGACAACAGTCAAGCAACACAACGTATTGTACTACATCATTTAAAACGTGTAATTCATCAACATAGAGATGAACTACAAAAGCTTGCCTATAAATAAAGCTCATTATCCACGTTTAAATGTTCATACCTATATTTGGCCACTTTTTCCACTACATCAATTTATTTCAAATTTTCTGTGATACTGATAATGAAATTTATACCACATCCGAACTAGGAGAAACTCATGTCGATTCCTTTAGATCCTGAAAATGATTGGAAGAATAAAATTGCAGATCAAATACTTAAAGATCTACTCGATATCCATAAAATCCAAGGTAATACTATTAAAAAAATGAAAGTAGACCAAAATGGTGTTTTCTATGTAGAAGAGGAAATATCAATTGATGACGTACTCAAGCAATTTTGAACTCTGCTCATTGAAACGATATAAAGCGCTTGAATTTTATATTTAAAAGCTTAACCAAATTGTATCACCTGTAGATGCGTACATAGCTTCAGCAGTTTCTTTCAACACATCTCTATCATCCGTTTCCATTGATAATTCATCACATGCAGGATATCTACTATCGCTTGTAGAAGATAAGCTGGATTGAACAATAGACTCATCTTGCATAAATCTAGTTCTATCTTGCCTTAAAAGCTGTACACCACGGTAGCTAGCACGCATTTGATTTAATGCTTGAAGACGTCTTTCATTTGTGGTCATTATTGTTTTTCTCGACATCAATTACCCCCTTGATTTTTATTTTAAATAAGACCAACAAATTACAATATAAATTGAAATGAGGGAATGATCTAGCGATCAGATAATCCCCCTTTTTAATCACGGCGATCAAATAAAATTTGATCAATGCATTTAAAATCAGTCTTCTAAAAACTCTATCATATCTTGTTCAGTTCTAACGACTTTCATAGGAAGATGATTAGTTGCATTTAGTATCAACTTGATATAATTCTCTTTTATTATTACATCTTGCTGATTTTTTACTTCGGACTCAGCGGTTATATTTGTGTTCTCTTTAGAAGCAATCCGATCTACCATCATATTTACCTCACTTTACAAATTGTTCAGGATCTTGCTCTTCAACACGCTGATATGAAGACGAACTATTCATTAAAGCATGCCCACTTCTGAATGCTAATTCTTGAGTCATCTCTTGCTCGGCAATACTAGTCTCGCCATGATTTTTTATGTATTCAGCTCGTTTTAGCATAAATGCTCGCTCACGCTCTTGAACACGGGAATTCAACTCCGTATTTTCAACTTGACGAGCAGCAATATAATTATATGTAATGAATCCGCAAAGTACGATTAAAAAGAAACTGAGTTGCCTCTTTACATTTCTAGTCACAAATCATCCTTTTATATCCAGTTCAGACTGAAGTTATCGTGTACTCACACTAATCAATTTAAAAATTATAGCGGATGGCACACTATAAAAGTTCATTACTCATCCCTAGGATTAAAATCTTTAAACTCATCAGCATTGCTAGCAAATTTAACAAAAAAGTTATGCCATGCGAATAATGACTCTAATTCCTGTTTATTTTGAATCGGCTTAGGCAACTCATATCCAATGATCCAGTATGGTGCTGTACAGCAAACATGTTCAGGTATAAGGACTTGCTGTAAGGCTGTTTCAGCACTTAAAAAATATAAATTATCGTTTAAGTGGACAATACTCCCTTGTAAAGCTTCTTGAATACAATGATCTGCCTCTATATACGTATGCTTCATTTAGTTCGCCTCCATTTTTCAATTAATGGGATTTCCAAACCTGTTAAATTATTTAACGCTGTGATTAGTCATTGATTTGAGCTAACTTCCAACGGCGATAGATGACTGCTAAAAATAAATCGCTCAAGATTTTTTGACACACATTATCTTTATAGTTGTCATTACTAATTATCAGACTTACCCCTTTTTTACTTTTGGCCTTTCTAAGTTGAGCTTCTATTTCCTCCCATGACCGTTTGGGTATTTTAATTGTTCCTTGAAAAAACTGCTTATCTATGGCTTTAAGCTCCCGACAAAATTGGTCAAACTCCTGATTTTCTACTTCGCTTTGGATATACACTTCCATACGAGCACCTATAAGACGAATACGGTGCTCAAAATAATCCAGCATAAAGTTGCTATTCAGCACAGCTGTGAAAATTTCAAAATCAGCTTCGCTAAATACATTTCCAGACTTATTTCTATTGATATGCTTTAACAGCATGTCTAAAGGATTACTTTGAGAAATATCGTTTTTGTGTTGAAAGTGTCTATTTTTATACAGGTTTGAGGCCAAGTCTCTCCCAACTTCTTTCAACTTCAGATTTTCATTTTTTCCTGAAAGTACATCTATAATATCATTCAATTCTGATTTCAGTTTGAGCCTTTCGGCTACATGATCAGTTTGCTCTACATCTTCATATTTTAATATCTGAGTATGCCACCGATCAGGAAATATTGCGTCTTGAATAATCTTTGAATTGGGAGCTATCTTCTCTAAGATTGCTTTTAATTCAAGCTTCTCTTTCATTTGCGACGTATTCAATTGTTTCTTGAATACTCTGCAAGAGAGTAAAGCTCTTACAATATTTGCTGATATTTTACTTTCATCTGGACATAATGCATCCCCGACTAACATTGAACCAAAATGCAGGTAATAGTTGGCTGTCATCTCAATAGATGAATGGCCAATAAAATGTGCCAAAATCTTCCAAACATCCTGACGTCCAGCAATACTATCTGTATCACCCAATAAATAATTTTTAATTTTGGCAATCTGATCAGGTGAGTAGCCAATCCAACTTCTGATTAACGCTTCACTTCCTTTCAAAATTAAAGCTAAATTGTTTGTCGCAGTATGCCTAAAGCTATGAAAGGAATAATCGTGTGGTTCGTTATTGAATAAAGTATCAAAAATTTCCTTTGTCTTAGCACCAATAAAACGAGATGAAAAAATTTGACCAAATTCATCTTGGAAGATAAAACAATCTTCTGCCCCCAACCTTCTTTGATCAACTTTTACATTAAGATGCTTTTTGATTAAGCCAATAAATTCATTCAGTTCACGTTCAGTTAGCAACTCATCAAGACGAATTCCTCGTTTTGCATTCGTCGTCTTGACCTGACGATGATAGTTATTATGTATAAAGATTTTAATAACTTGAGGATTGCTGGCTGTTAAATAATAATATTCCTCATTTCCAATTGTTTTAACTTCTAGCTCAATCATGGCTAAATCTCTTAGCCTTAACCCAAGAATCTCACCAATCCTTAAACCTGTGCGGTAAGCAAGCATACAAATTATTTTGAATATACTTTTTTGTTCTTTACTCAGATCAACTTGGCGACCAATTAAATTATTAAAATGCGCCCATATCACTGGGGTTATATATGATGATCTACACATCTGAAGATCATCAGATTTTAACTGGTCTAAATAATTAACTCGAGGAACATTAAAATTATGAATTAAACTTTTATGAAATTTTTTTAAATTTTTTACAGCTTTACCATAGCTATTATATTTCACCTCCCTAACATTATTTTTAGATGCTTTATTTTGTCGTCGCTTATCAACAATAAATTTTTCACTCAAAAT
Organism: Acinetobacter sp. YH12069; assembly: GCF_013419675.1. Classification (NCBI taxonomy): domain Bacteria; kingdom Pseudomonadati; phylum Pseudomonadota; class Gammaproteobacteria; order Moraxellales; family Moraxellaceae; genus Acinetobacter; species Acinetobacter sp. YH12069. The sequence goes on from NZ_VOZS01000016.1 coordinate 26,631, forward strand.
ATACTCATATGCTCCCTCAAATTGTTCTTCATCCATCTTTAGAAGATCAAGGTCATGAGTAACAACATACATAAAAAGGTCTTCAGCGAATGATGATTTGTAAGTATCCAAGGAACTCAGTGCAATTCCGTCTTTTGCTCTAGAAACATTTGAAGATTGACCACTCACGAGGTAATCCCGATACCATGTCATCAATGCAATCTGAACACTCACAAGCGCAATATCTTTAGCTATTTCATACTTCTGATTATTGTAGCTTTCTTTAAGTGACTGAATATCTTCTGACAATTGCTTAATTGTCTCGGTCTTTTTTCTACCTTGAAATTGCCCTATCAATCCTTTTTTAATTTCTGCGGCACAATGATATTCCGTGCTCAACTTTTGGATATTTTCAGACTTAGGCTTTCGATAAATATCGGTCGGATCATCAAACTTATTTTCGGAAGTAATCGATTTCTTTATTAAAGACTTATTGTCTTTAAATGCATGAAGTGTCTCAAGCATTTTTAAGGTTGATATTGATAGTGTAGCGCTGTCTAACATTCCAGTAGATAATGCCGTTGTAAAACCGTCAAGCGTATTCTTTTGACTAAAATACTGCACGTAATCGATATGCTCAAATAACTTATATTTTTCCTTAGAAAAATAATTGCGCAACACACTATTTTGATCAACATCCAATATAGCCAAATCAATATATTGATCTAAGTGATCTTCATTCTGAGTATCAATTGCATCCAAAATGTGAATGAGCCATTTCTCATTCTGACGTTTTTCAACCTGAGTTTCAGATTCGATAATATTAACGAGTCGCACCATCATTAATAGGCTGATTGGTGTGAGATAAATTTGTTTAATTTGAAATGGATTATCGAGATATACTAAATTCGCATATTTCTCATTTTCTACTGGATAATTATATAAGTAACCCGTTTTTGGTGAACCTTGACAATATAAGGATACAAGTCCACTCGACAATTCTAATGGTTTTAACTGATCATTTGAAAAATATGCTCTGAGTGATTTTAAAATCGCCATTAAGTCTTCTTTATGACTACACCCACAATCAATAATTAGTGCCATTAAAAATTGTCGAAGAAGTAATTCCTTTTGCGCATCCGTAAAATCAGCATTAAAAACATCAGTTTTAAGCCTTTTCGGTAATTCAGCTTCCCAAAAGAAATGCAACTTGAACTTGAACTCATGTAACCTTTGCCCTCTAATCAACTTAATTTGCGTTGATTCAATGTCTTTAATATTTGGAGCTGAATATGCTCTTTGAATAAGCTTTATTTCATATTGATCCTTTAACCACGGAATTTTTGACTCAATTTCTTGCTTTTTTTTCACACATAATTCAGACCAAAATTCCCTTAATTCTTCTAAATCTTTTTTTGAGATTTTTCTATTGTGAAAGTGTTTTTCGACTTTGGCTCTAGCAATATACATTTCAGTTTGAATCTGATCATCGAGTTTCTTTTTTCCACAAGATTCCGTGATCTCATGAATAAGTAATCCTGAAATTTTTTCAAATAAAATATTCACCGAAGTCTCTAGCTTAGTTCGAATTTGCTGTAACTCTTCATCTGTCATGATTAGCCCACCACCGATTTTAATTCAAGCCTTTTGAACAGATGATTTACTGCATATTTAATATCAGTCATGTAGGTATAAGGCTGTAAAGATGAGTATTTTGAAAATCCAATTTCATTTTGTTGATCGTGCGCATACCAACTCTTAAAAATCGCATCGGGCAATTCTAAAAAATTCCTTACAAAATGCCGCGTCCAATTGGGATATAACTCATCAATTTCAGGAAAGTTTTCTGATAAATAAGATGCTATATGCTTTTGTGTAAGTGGCTCCAATGTGAAGCTCATGAATTCTGAACCTTTCTTCCAATAAGAAAGGTAATAGATATGATCTGCTGTATTAGCTAGCTCTAAGGCATTAATTTTTTTGATAAATTCATCATAATGCTGTAACTCATTAACAACGAATTCGATCAGTGGTGAATAACGACCATGTGGACGAGATCTACTGCTCTTATCATGGATATATACAATATTAGTAATAAAATCAAAGTTTTCTCTGATACTAGATGCACCTATAGCAGGACGTGCACCTGAAGACAATAAACAACAAAACCAGATCCAAACACTGAAAGCATTAAATTTTTCAGCAATGTCTTGTTCTTCTTTTAAAACTTGGACAACTTTTAAGTTTAATGTATTTAAGAATTTTTTCGCTTTATCAAATGACCATACACGCTGACTTCCTACGCGGGCTTGCTCTTCTACTTGAATAAATTGCGGACGATCTAAAACATTTACCTCGTTTTTATTTTGAAACCATAGATATATATACTGCTCATATACCTCATTTAAATGTTTATAAGAAAATCCCCCATACGCTAGATCAGGTTGGTGTGAAACCTGTCTACCGATTAAGAAATTTTTCGTAAGATCATCTTTACATATACGGTTCAAATGAAAGGAAAGTTGTAAAGCAATTGAAGTAACTGATATCGGGCCTATACGACGATGATAAAACCATTCTGATAAAGACTTTTCGAAATCTGTATTCGTTAGATTGGAAAGGTTAGCCTCTCTAATTCTATCAATCCACATAGCAGGAATTTGAAATGCCCAAGTTCTATGCTCGTTATATTTATTGTCTTTTTTAGCAATTTGACCTTTCAAATTTTTATTTACATTTGCATCAACGATCCACAAATAATAGGCACGATTGGAGCTACGTTTTAATTGCTTAGTTTTTAGCAATTGGTCGATATCTTGAAATATAACGGCACTCTGCCCGGTAAAGATTGACATCAAGCAACAAGCTGCTTTTGCAGATTCCATGATATCTTTGTTTTCATGAAGTTGGTCAAGTAAAACCTGGTTTACAATTTTTAATAAGGGTATGTCCAAATAGTAAATATTACTCACCGTTGGTTGCTGAGTTCTATCTATATGACGATTCAATTTTGGATGTGAGACAAACGGTGCTAATCTGCGCGTATCTTCATTTAGATTATAATCATACTGCTTAAATACCTTATCTTCATCAACTTCATCATCAATACTATCTTTGTCATCTGAGTAATCAGACTGACTCTCGGTGACTAAAGGCGGGTTATTATAAGTCTGCGGATCAACGGCTAAATCTTCAATACTATCAATCTGATCCGTTTTTTTAATTCTTACATTGTTGTGATAAAAGATATCCTCAACTGCGATTCTGTACTCGTCTAAATACCTTGTTAGAGATTTGATTATATTTTCTGAAACATTAGCATCAAGGCGCTTACAGAATTCTGTGACATGTACATTTTGGGCTTTTGCATAAGTATTGAATTCTTTAATGGTCTTAGCCGTATGATCGAACTCAATAACATGATTAAAATATTGAGAAATTATAGGTAAAGCTTCAGAAAGAAAACCTTTAAAACTTTTTTCCATCATTTTTAAAATTAGATAGAAATTATAGTTTAGCCTTTCAATTTTAGCTTGAGAGTTCTCTATATTGGACATCAACCCAACTAAAAAATTTACAACATTAAAAATTTTCAAAATATTTTGGTTAATCGAAAGTTGTTTTTCTTTATCTATAACATCCGAATCTTCAACATTTTTATATAAAATGCAGATACTTGATGACCCCAAAATATTCTTATATTGAGTCTTAGATTTATTTATTTTCAAATATGAATATATATCTTCACATAATACTTTTAATTCTCTCATGAATTCATCAGTCATATAAGTATTATGAAAATCCTTTACACCACATGAGTCCAATACAACCAAATCCCCCCTATATGAAGATAAAATTTTAGTTAAACAATCACATCTTGATTCAAAAATTTCTAAATTCAATTTATTATTCATTTCAGCATTCCATATTATCAAGTTTATAGTTTTCAAAAATATTTCTAGGTAATTTAAAATAATTTATAAAATCTGTTTTATAAATTATTTTAGGAATATGATATTTATCCCTCTTCAAGATTTCCTTATTAATTAAATAAAATAAATTTTCATCTTCTAATTTAGTTAAATAATCAAAAAGTTCCTTATAGAAGTTAATTCTATATTCACATTTTATTTTGTGACTTTGAAGATAAGTAAATAGCTCTAACCAAAAAATATAGTTAGCTTGATTCTTAAACCAATCTTCATGACTTTTGCCTTCAATGGATAAAAGATACGTATATTGAGTAAGGCTCAAATAGTCTTTCATAACGCGATTAATCATTGAATTTTTCAGTCGATCTTTTACCTTCTTTTGCTCACTAACTCCAACAACAGTAAGTTTTACTGTCTGCTCGACTAGATTGGAATATTTTCTTAGCGAACGTTCAATTAAATTAGTTTTTTTCAAACGCGATAGCTTAAAACTCTTCTTTGTTTTAGCTTGATTTTTGGACATTATTAACTCCAAATTTAACCCTCTAAAAATTTCATAAAGCCTTTTTTTGAGCATGACAAAGCTTAGAGCCTAAATTGAGATGAAATTTAAGCTAATGATATTTTTAAAAAATTACGGATAAAAATTTTATGGATGAGCTAGCATCTCTTGTTATTGCATGTCTTTTTACATTAAATGTAATTAACCTAATAAACAGGAAAAACTAGCTCAATTTTTCTAGACTTCTTCTTTGACACAAGCAAATTTATAGACTTCTGCTTTACTCCATCGAAGACTACGACCATGCCTAATAGGACTTATTGGTCCGTTTTCGTACAATGCCCATTTACGCAAAGTTTGTTCTGCATATCCCAGCAATCTCGCTGCTTCTTTCGTAGTTAGCAAAAGTCGATCTTCAGTGATCTTCTTTTGCCTATGCTTAAGTACCATATCTTTCTATTCCAATTGATTTAAGGATATAAAAGCACATTAAAAATAGTAAAGAAATTGTAATTTTAAACACCATTTCATTACTATTTTTCGTATAATCATACCTATTAATATTAGTAAAGCTGAATGATGTATGGGCCGACCACTAAGAACTAGGATAGATTTTGCAAAAACAATAAGCTGGTATGACTTCTTTTATAATAAATTATTAAATTCCGGTGAAATTAGAAATGAATTTGGTTTAGAGAAGTTACTTTATAAGGAACCAAAAAATGGCTATGTAACAAATTTATTTAAAAAATATAAATTTGGATTATCAACACCTAAAGATGATTGGATTAAAACAGTAGATTCAAAATGTATCGGCTCATCTCATATTATCAATCATCCTATATGGAAAAATTTAAAATATCGAACCACAGAAGAATATTTAATACTACTAGAACTAAACAATCTTCCTGATTATATAATTGAAAATTTAATACAAAATAGACATATAAAAGGTTTTAATAAATCTGATTTAGAAAAATTAGCTAAATATGGCTCTTTAGATAGCCTGTGTGCATTATATTTATTACATCAGTGGGGATATACTATTGGAAGTACAAGTCTAGTAAATGATTGCTGCTCACTAATTATAAACAATTTAGAATTAGTGTTAGAAAAAACCACTTATCTTCAGCGATCACATATATTTTTATTTGATGAAATATGTGATCAGATATTTATTATGGAATTAAAGGGATATAATCGACCACTTAAAATTAAATTAAATTGGCGACAATACAGAAATAGTAATTGGGATATTGAAATTCGAGAAAAATCTAAAAAAATTGAAGATGAGCTTATTTCCCACCCAAAAACATGTCATTTAATACCTTGCATAGATGAGAGCCTTGCAGATCTATATAAAAAGATTCTAGGATAAAGAGACTTTATTAAAAATCGTATTCTACGAGTATTACTATTTACCTACAACTTCTAAATGAATAGTAATACCTTCTAAAAATAAAAGAATCTAATTGCAAAAGATAAACAAAGATGCCATCAAACTTATTACTATAGAACTATTCAATATATTAGACTTCTTCCGAAAGTATGTTTTACTTAATTTTTGAATCAGCTAAAAACCTTATAAAATATAGCTCGCGACTGTTTAAATTTTACTAACGCAAGTGGTCTATTATATAAAGATAAAATCTATATTTTCACTCTTTTTTTTTGGTAAAAATATTTTAAATTGAAATAAATCGCTTATTTTTCAACTAAATTGACGACATTCCAACACAATTCAAAATCCAATTCTCATATTCTTGTAGTGTTTCGCGTAGCATATCCATTGGGCGTACAATGTAATGCCTTTCAACTAACGCACTTGGCTTATGACCAGAAATCTGTGCTAAAGATCCTTCATTAATTTGAGCCCAAATTGCTAACGTTTTATACGACCTTCTTAAGCCATGGGGGGTAAGTACAATATTTAATTCTTTACATATTTTCTCTAAGCTATCGTAGGGATTAACAATATAGCCACATTCAGAGTCCTTACTGCTAAATACAAATTCAGAATCAGAATTTTTCTTTAGCTCTAATAAAAGAATTTCAACAAATGTTGTGAGAGGGATTAGGCGACCTGTATCTTCAATTTTATCTTTTACCTTTGCAGTTTTCCAACGAAAATCGACATCTTTCCATTTTAATGAAAGTAACTCATTTTTTCTGCAACCGGTGATTAAACTACATATCAAAAAAATTGCGATTTTTCTATTAGTTAACTTATTGACTTCTTCAAACCAAGGTTTTAGGTGCTGTTTCATTAAACAATCATTTTTGGCTTTTGGAGAAGGAACTTTATCTTTAACCTTTTTAGAGTTATATGATTTCGGAGGTACTAGATTCTCATAATCCTCATGTTCCTCACACCAATTGAGGAAAGCTCGTGTGAGTCGATATGCTTTACCTGATGTTGTTGGACGGTAGTCATTTTGATCAAGCCAGTCACAAAATACATCTGCAGTTAATTCAGAAAGTTTATAATCAAACAGTTGATAAATGGGTTGACTGGCATACACACTTTTTCTTTCAGGATCATAACCACCTCTCGATAATTCGATATGATCCTGATAGCTTCTTGGCCGCCAATTAGGTTGCCTTGCTGCTAAATATTCATACCATACGTCTTTAAATTTAATAGTCTTACGTTTTTCTTGTTTTAACAACTCTTTATTATCAGCTAAAGCCTTCTTACGCTCAATAAAAGGATCAATGCCTTTATTGCACATAATCGCTAATTCTTGTGCATATTTACGAGCATCTTCTAATTTCCACGTATTAACATCGCCAATTTTGATACGGCGATTTTGAAGTCCAATACGGCCTTGGAAAATGTAGCTCTTATTATTTTTAGGTGTAACTTTAACGCCGAATCCAGGTGTTCTTTCATCCCAAAAAAAAGTTGGTTTGGTCTTATCTGTACAATCAATTTTGTCTATAGCTGGTTTTGTAAACTTCATTCTAGTAAGCATCTGGTAAGCAAATAGTACTAAAAATCAATATATATCAATCAACAAAAAGAGTGAATAGTAAACTTTAAAAATTTATTAAATAGATGATATTATTAATTATATTCACTTAAGTCGTTGATTTTTTATTTTTATATTAACGGACTCATAATCCGTTGGTCCACAGTTCAAGTCTGTGTGGGCCCACCATATAAATCAACCCCTTACGTGTATTAATCGTAAGGGGTTTTTTAATGTTAAAAGCTAAGTAAAGTTTGTCTAAGCCTTTAAAAGATATGGCAGATAACATATAGATACGTACAAAACTTCAAGTCAACTTGAGTAAGCTACGATTGGTTAATACGAGAAGTAGGTTATAAAGAAATACATTCAAGAAAAATTTAAAAGCTTAAGTTCTAGATACCCTTAAATAAAGTCACGATTTGTTATACTTAAAAGGTATTATTTTATTCATTATAAGCAAATGTTTTTTGATTCATGACATTTAGAAATACTATATATTTCACACTTTAAAAGCACAAATATTAAGACTCAACCTGTTCAGGCTTTCTTAAGTCCAAATAAAACTCAACAATTGACCAAATAACAATCAAAGCAAACATAGCAACAGCGAATAACACAGCAGTTAAATAAATCATGCTTGAGTTCTCCGTTAGAAAACGAGTTAAGACCAACAGGTTAAAAATTTTAACCTACGACAAAAGTCTAATAAGAATTTCTGACGGTGCCTAGCCATATTTAGCAAATTTTTAAGAGTATTTTTATCTATGATGATAGCTTTACCATATAAAATTTAGCCGATTTATTGTTAAAAAGTATCAGTCTTCAATCCCCCTTCTTATTCCGATTTGTAATATATGCACAATTCAGATCAAAGCTCACTTAAATCCTCTTGACTCATGATCCAAACAAGCAGAAATTACACCTTTTTAAAATCACCGTATCACCGACTATGTTGAAAAAGTTTATTGGCGAATCTGCATTTAAATTGGCAGGCTGGAAATACCACGTAGAGCCTGATGTTTTAGAAAATAAACAAGTGATCGTCGGCTTTGAACACACCTCAATGATGGATGCTGTTCTTTCACTGGCCCTTTGCCAAATTTACGACATTAAAATTCACACGCTGATTAAAAAAGAACTCTTTAAAGGTCCATTTAAACCTGTTCTTGAAGCGATTGGCGGTATTCCTGTAGACCGTAAAGCCAATAAAGACATCGTGACTCAAATGGTTGAGCATTTTGAAGCCAATGAAAAATTTAATTTAGTCATTGCTCCAGAAGCGACACGAGCAGAACGTGGTGAAGCACGAAAACCGATTCGCACAGGCTTTTGGTATATCGCTAAAGCTGCAGGTGTGCCAATTGTATTAATGTATGCCAACTCAAAAACCAAACAAGGCGGTATTTTCGGTAAGATTTACCCAACTGACCTCGATCACGATTTAGCTTTAATTAAGCAGCTCTATAAAGATAAAGTAGGTTTAGACATCGTGATCCCAGAACCTAAAAATAAAGACTAAGTGCCATTCACGTTTTTTTAAGATATACGTACTTAAAGATATAAATGTATCGTGCTCCATGCATTGTACATTTATATCTTCCTTTTATAACAAGATCACCTCGCTCCTTTCAGCCCAATTCTCATCATAAGAAAAATTACAGTACGAGCGTTTAGACATCTCGCATTATTTTCTCAAATTTGGATATTTTTTTTTCAACTACTCAATTCCTGAAATCCAGTACTTTCACACAAAAAAGCCATTATGGTAGAATTTGCTCAATTTGATAGGCATAAGGCCAATCTACAAGGAGCATATTTCGCATGGCGGGTCATTCCAAGTGGGCTAATACTAAGCATCGTAAAGCAAAACAAGATGCGAGCCGCGCTAAAGTATTCACAAAATTTATCCGTGAAATCGTGACAGCTGCACGTTTAGGCGGCGGTGATGTAGCGTCTAACCCACGTTTACGTGCTGTTGTTGAAAAAGCATTAGTTGCAAACATGACACGTGACACCATTAACCGTGCAATCCAACGTGGTGTAGGCGGTGAAGAAAATGCTGATCTAAAAGAAGTCACTTACGAAGGTTATGGCGTTGGTGGTGTTGCAGTCATCATTGAAACAATGACGGATAACTTGAACCGTACTGTTCCTGACGTTCGTCATTGCTTCTCGAAAACTGATGGTAATTTAGGTACTGCAGGTTCAGTGGCTTATATGTTTACCAAACGTGGTGAGATTACTTTTGAAGATGTTTCTTTAGAAGATCAAATCATGGACATCGCTTTAGAAGCAGGTGCTGAAGACATCGAAGTGGACGAAGATGAAATTCTAGTTATCACCACACCTGAAACTTTCGGTGAGGTTCAGGATGCACTTGCAGCAGCAGGTTTAAAATCTGATAACGCCGAAGTGGTCATGAACCCTTCAACTAAAGCGTTAATTTCAGATATCGAACAAGCGAAAAAAATCATCAAAATGATTGATATGTTTGAAGATCTTGACGACGTTCAAAACGTATATACCAACGTTGAATTCACCGATGAAGTAATGGCTGAGTTAGAAGCTCTATAGTTCAATCGAGTGAAGTATAAAACGCACCCTTCGGTGCGTTTTTTATTGCCTAGCTTTCAACTGTTTGAGTTTATATATGAGGGCTGCATTTAAACCTTATTTAATAAGCCATTACAGTTAAAAACATTATATTGTTTAATTACAAAGCTCGAATGTAATGCAACTACGTGTTCAATTTTACCAATGCGCTTGAGTAAAATTTCACTATAGTTTTCCATATCCCGTGCAACGACTTCCACAATAAAATCGGCAGACTGCCCTGTCACTAAAAATGCATTAATGACTTCTGGGATACTTTCTAATTCTTCTAAAAATTTAGCAAAGGTGTCTGTATCATGCTTACTCAAAGACACCTGCAGCAGCACATGCAAACTAAAGCCCAATTTTTGATAATTAATTTCACGTTTTAGACCACTGATAATATTGTGATCAATCAATTGTTTGATCCGACGATGAACTGAACTGACCGATAAATTCACCCGCTCAGACAGTTCATTTAAATTGACATCTTCATGGGTCAAAATTTCTAAAATTTGTTTATCAAAACGGTCTAGTTCCATCAGTCTACTCCAGCCATTTTTGAAAACAGTGCTGATGAACCCGATTCATCAAACGCCTGTTGTCATTTTCAATGTTATTTTAAGTTTTAAAATCAGCATTTATGTGCAAGTTTTCTCATGTATAGCATGATTTATTAAAAATAATAAAGCTCATACGCATTATGAACATAATAATTTGCATAAATATCGTGTTTAAATGAATGTTTTTTCATCAAATCTTAGTTTTTATATTCTAAATGTCGTCTTTAGACAACCTACCAATAAAGCTTCTCAATGCATTCCATTGATCTGAATAAATCAATTTCAGATAAAAGGAAAATATATTTTATTTTATATTTTTCAATTTTTTATTTTTACTATATTTTTCAATGTGAGCTCTATTTCACATTTTGCTTTTTTTCACTTATTTACTAGATTTGGTAATTACATTAAAAAATAGCGGCGGTTCATAAATATACAAAAAAACAAAAACGGAAGAATAAACATGGCAATTAAATCACTGAGCTCACTCAGCTCAAAATTAAGTTCTGTACTAAGTCCATCCCTACAACTCAGTACAATTAGCAGCACGGTCAGTAACCTACTTAGCCCGCTTAAACCTACAACCAATATCACGGATACGCTGACAGGATTATTGGGTAATTTAGGTGGCACAAAGTCTTTTGATTTTAGCGCTCTGACTAAATCGCTTCCTCAAGTGATTAGCACGATTCAAAGTCTAACATCCAATAACGGTTCAAATTCGGATGCACTCAAGACATTGATGACAACTCTGCAACCACTCCTACAAAACTTAGGTAGCAACGCTGGCTCAACAGAGATGAATCAGTTGGTTCAATCCTTACCTACCATTGTCAACAGCTTGCAAAGTTTACTGAGTAGCACCAATAATCAAGGCAATCTTCCTGACAATATCAGCAGCGCTGTAAATGCCATCAAACCACTGCTCGCTATGCTTGGAAGTGCAACAGGGTCAACGGATTCAACGCAAATTATCAATACACTCAGTCAAGTTTTAGAATATGCGCAACCCATTATTCAGATGATTGGGAGCTCGTCTTCTGGAAACATTGACTTTGGGCAAATTGCACAAGGTGCAACGAGTGCCCTCCTACCTTTATTAGCCTCAATCAATAAAGATAACTCAACTATTGATATGGAACAGTTGAGCCATGCTTTACCGACTGTGATTGGAAGTGTGACCAATCTAGTGACCGCCATTTCATCAGCCAACCAAGGCAATATCCCTGAGACCATTTCAGGGGTGATCAAAGGACTTAATCCGCTGTTAGATTTACTGGCAAAAAGCGATGTCATCGATACGGATCAGGCTCAAACCGTCAAAGCGATTTATGATGTATTAAATAGCGTGAGCACCATTTTGGATGTGGTCAACAATCCATCCTTACTGACGCTTTCAACTGATTTAAATCAAGTGATTAATTCGTTGAAACCAGTCATTGCTCTGATGGACAGTAATGGTGAAGCAACTCAGTTCCTCGATCAACTGACCATTCCAGATCTTGGCGATTTACTTGGCAATCTTGCTCCTGAAAAAATTGATCTGGGTTCTATCACGGATCAGTTCAACCAATTGACTGAAAACCTCACGGGCCAATTACCGAATATTAATGACCTATTGGAAAATTTAGGTTCTGCTCAAGGTGATTTTGATATCTCCACCATCATCCCAAGTATTAAGGATGCGCTAGGCAATATCTTCTACCCTGTTATACCGCTGAATACTTTACAAGCCGATAGTATCAGTCCAGTGCTGAATATTTTGGATATTCAACAACAAAGCTATATTTAAGGATTGAATGTCTGATGAAAAAGCGCGCTGTTAGGCTCGCTTTTTTAAAGCAGTATGACGCAAAGTTTTCATTTAAAGGGCTTATACACCACGCCAATCTACCCGTGCGTTACGTTCTGTTTGGTATACACGTTGCACATATTGACCTAAAGGCAAATCGCTCAAATAGGCTTTGTAAGCTTTAAACTCTTCTGACAAGCTTTCGCCATGCTCTTTTTCCCACGGCGTTCCAACAATCTCTAATATCGGCGCCAACATTGAACACACTGCAATATCAGCCAAACCTAATCGGTCGCCTACAAAATAACGCCCACCTTGTTCGATCAGACGTTGATTTAAATCAACCACAATTTCGTCCAATCGCTCACGTGAAGCCGCAACCTTATCCGTATCTAATTGATAACCTTTAGAAACCAGTGCCTTTATAATGGGCTTGGAATATTTTTCAAACTGACGTAAATAGCCCTTTTCACCAATTAAAATATCAAGTGATTCTTCACTTTCATTTAATACATGTGCCAACCCCCAACGGCGCACATGTTGCCCTAACTCAATGGAGAGTTCATTAATTTCTAAAGCGTCTTCACGCAGTTTGACATCTGGACGGATCAGACTATGTTCGGGGTAGGTCGCATCCAAGTAAAAGGCGATTTGAGTTGAATCTGCAACCCAATGATCTTGATCACGTAAAATCGGTAATTTGTTTTGCCCTGTTTTAAGCTGTGCAAATGCACGATGTACACCCGGCATTAAATTATGAGCCACATAATCCAACTCTTTATGATCGAGTAACCAGCGCGCCTTTTCACAAAAATGTGAGAGTGGAAACTGGTAGAGAGTTCGCATAAATGCTCCAAGTTTTTGTTGTAACTGTAGTTTATAAAACCCAGTAATTTTATAGGGATACTTTAGTCACTGTGTTATTGAAACACAATGTCATTTTTGCACCTATTCTGCATCTGTAGTGCAACTCAAGCATTATTCAGACGTGAATTCATCTCTATCTCTGCGCGATTCAATAAGATATACATTCTCCTGCCCATATCACCTGACTTTATTATGGCTTTCATGTAAAATCATCCACAATTTTTTTATAATACTTTGTGAGTTATTTCATGGGTTTTAACTGTGGTATTGTCGGCCTGCCGAACGTTGGTAAATCAACGCTTTTCAACGCATTAACCAAAGCTGCGATTGCTGCTGAAAACTTCCCATTCTGTACAATTGAGCCAAATACTGGGATTGTACCTGTACCTGACCCACGTATGGATAAACTTGCTGAAATTGTAAACCCACAACGTGTTGTCCCAACCACGATGGAATTTGTGGATATCGCAGGTCTCGTTGCTGGTGCATCTAAAGGTGAAGGCCTTGGTAACCAATTCTTAGCCAACATTCGTGAAACTGATGCTATTGCACATGTTGTACGTTGTTTTGAAGACGAAAATGTCATTCACGTAAATGGCAAAATTGATCCACTTGACGATATCGCAACAATCAACACTGAACTTGCACTTGCTGACTTAGAAGCTGTTTCTAAAGCAATTACACGTCTAGCAAAATCTGCAAAAGGTGGCGATAAAGAAGCGATTGCGACCAAAGCTGTTTTAGACAAAATCTTACCTTTACTGGATGAAGGTAAACCTGCGCGTGCAGCTGACCTTGATGAAGATGAACGTAAATTGGTGCGTGGTTATGGCTTCTTAACCCTTAAACCAACCATGTATATTGCCAACGTTGCAGAAGATGGTTTCGAAAATAACCCTCACTTAGAAGCAGTACAAAAATTAGCTGCTGAAGAAAATGCGATTGTGGTTCCACTTTGCAACCAAATCGAAGCAGAAATTTCATTACTTGAAGATGAAGACCGAGCTGAATTCCTTGAAGCTTTAGGCATGGAAGAACCTGGTCTAAACGTGGTTATTCGTGCAGGTTATGGCTTACTTGGCCTTCAAACTTACTTCACAGCGGGTGTACAAGAAGTTCGTGCTTGGACAGTGAAAATTGGTGCAACTGCACCTCAAGCTGCAGGTGTGATTCACACTGACTTCGAAAAAGGCTTTATTCGTGCTGAATGTGTTGCCTACAACGACTTCGTTCAATACAACGGTGAAGCTGGCGCTAAAGAAGCAGGTAAATGGCGTTTAGAAGGTAAAACATACATCGTTCAAGATGGCGATGTTTTACACTTCCGTTTTAACGTATAAGATAGCACCTATAAGAAGCCAGCAATTTGCTGGCTTTTTTAATTTTAGGCAAAAGCTCAAGCCAAAAAATAAGCATATTTAAAAACTTAAAACCTGCTTAAAAACAAAATTATATCGACACGAATACATGATTTGGTTGCCGAGTCACCACAGTGCAACGACTTAAATCTCTACGGTTCTGCTATAAATTTATTCATAGGCACTAATGCCTATTTTCATAGAACAATAGCAATGAAAAAAATCAGCACAATTCTAACAGCAGGTATCTTTACAATGCTTAGTGCAACTGCGTTTGCATGTCCACAAGGCACCACACTTACAGGTGGTACAGGTGCAAACCATAAAGGTGGTACTTGTGTTTCCATTGCTAAAGATGCAAAACATCAGGAACGTACTGCTACACATGCAGCACAAGTTGCGCAGCATGATGCAAAAGTCGCTCGACACGATGCAAAACAAGCCAGCCAATTGGCTCAGAGCAAAGTGAAACATAATCAAAAATTAGCAAAACATGATGCAGCTCAAGCACAGCATCTTGCAACACAAGCAAAATCAGAAGCTAGAACTTCAGTCCATGCTGCCAAAGCTGCAAATACTGACGCAAAAGCAAAAATCGCTGCACAAAAGGTCGCAGCGGAACAACATAAAGCTGCTGTGAAATCATAAACAGTTGAGAATTAACACATCGCAAAAAAAAGCCGGAATTATCCGGCTTTTTTATTCAAAACATTTATGGGTGAGCGGTATGTAATGCTTTTGCATCCATCTCAGCACGCTGTCTTCTTGCTTCTGTCAGCATGCGTTGTTCAAGCTCTTTACGAAAGCCGAGTAGAAATACAAACTCAGCTAGGACAAATAAAGGCCCTATTGCCAAGCCAATGACATCATCCATAAACGCAGGCTTTTTCTTTTCATAATAATGACCGATAAATTGGATGATCCAACCCACCACAAAGATCCCCACACTCCAGATCAACCATGACATGAGGCTCATCTTTGCGATCATCAAGGCTAAGGGATACGTAACCGCAAACACCAAAAGCATAATCAAACCGAAAATTTTATCTAAACTCAGGTAATAGATTACACTGGCAATAATCAACAACAATGCAAGGGTCAGTTCAAAACCTGAAATCATTAGCCCTACTCGTGCTGTTAGGCACATAATCGAAAACACAATAAGCGGAATACCCACAAAATGCGTCAGCACATTTTTTCGATCTAAATGATATGCTGCATATTGGCTTAACAGTCTTTCAAGTTTGCTCATTAACTTACTCCTTGTTCATTCACTCATTTCACTATATAAAAAATGCATCAATAAAGTTGTCAGCTAATAGACAAGTTGGACCATAAAATAAGGATATGCTGTGCTGGACGCTCAATATGTGCATCAACTCAATAAAAATGTGTGGTATTCAGGCTTAAATATTTCCTTCCAAGACTTTATCTGCCGCCATGCCCTGACCTTAACTTTCGAAAAAGACGCACGTGTTTTTTTATCAGGACAGCATTTTAATGGTATGTATGCGGTCTTAGAAGGCGCAGTTCGCTTAGGCTATATTGATATTCATGGCAAAGAAGCGATTGCCGCCATTGCTGAGCCGATTATGTGGTTTGGCGAAATATCCTTGGTTGACCAATTACCACGTTCTCACGATGCCATCTGTACCAAAAAGTCCACCTTATTACACTTACCGGCTCAAGCAATTCAGCAATTATTACAACAACACCCTGAGTTTTGGTTTCATATTGCCCAGCTCACCAGTCAAAAACTTCGCTATGCCTTTATGGAACTCATAGCCTTACAAACGCAAAGTTTAAGTCAACGTCTCGCACAGCGTCTGCTGTTTATTTTAAATGGATATGGAAATCATTTGGAAATTGAGCAACACACCATACATATCTCGCAGGAACAACTCGCACAACTGATGAATTGCTCACGCCAATCAGTCAATCAGGAGCTTCAGCAATTGGAAAAAATGCAGGTACTTCGTGTTGCGTTTAAACAAATTGAAATTTTAGATCTAGCGCAGTTACATCAGATTGCTCATGCACTTCCTGTGCATGATGTCTGACATTTGTGATTTAAATAAGTGCATTTAATTGCACCAGAATGATTCTTTATAGTTATTTTGCTTTTATTTGTGGCACTTCGCTTTATCGAGTTTTGATCACGACAATAATTGGCAAACATTTACACTGTCAAAACCATTTGTACATGCTGCAACTTCTTGAGTTGATGCTTCTGATTTGTCTTCAGTCGCTGCTTGTACATTGATCGCTGTAGTCAAAACAGCCAAAACCGATAACTTCATTAATGTTTTTTTCATCTTAATCACCTATTCAACGTCTTTAATTTAACTTACATACTTCATCTTTTACGCAGTAATTTTTACACACTTTATCAAATAATGATAATTTTAATTTTTAATCACATTATCTATACTTTATATTATTAATATTTTAAAGATATTAATTAAAGAGAAGGTCAGACGACTGGCGTTCTAAAATGGGGGGATTTTTTATCAATAAATTTTTCTCAAAAGATATTTTTACTATTCATTATCTATGCTTTATCTATTTAACTTCAGAAAACAACCATGCAATTTGGAATTTAGCTCAATACTACGGCAGCGCACTGATTTAATTTTTATATAAAATAGCGATGATTTTAGGAGGATTTTCCAATCCTCTCTTATAGATTTATTCTTGTTTTTGATATTTTCCAAAAAAAAGCAGTGAAAATTCACTGCTTTGATCGGGTTAAATGCCTACTTTTTTCGGATCGGTATTTCCGAGTTCAGGGTTTTCAATCGCACCTTTGCATTGATTTTTATCACGCTCATAATCTGCTTGCTTCTGTGCAACAGTCGAACTCTGATCAATACTTTCACGTGCCCAAATTTCCAAACTTGTCAAAGCCTTACGACACAGTGCATATTTACCTTCAGTCACAGAATCGGTCATTTTGACATTGATACGCCATTCGGTACTCAATTTACGCGCTGGAATACGAACTTTCTCTTCCATCTGATCGACTTGTTTTGCATAAACAATCGGATCGACTTCATTGATAAACGCCCAAGCTTTGGCAGCATACTCCGTTGCATCATTGGTTAATTTAGGTGCTGCTTTAATTTCGACTTGAGCTTGTTCAGCTCCATCATTACCACAGGCCTGCAACAACACCGTGCTGCTCAATAATGAAACAATCAGTATCCCACGCATCTTTAACCTCTGCATATCCGGCTCATTTCAGCAAACATATTCGGCAATATGCTAGTGAATTCGCGTACAATACTCAATCATCATTTGACCTGTTGTTCAACTCTTTCAAAGGTGTGTCGTGTCTGAGCACAAACTTCCTACAGTTCAGCCTGCGGGTTTTTGGCAAGGTGCTAAAGATAGTCAAGCCATTATCTTTACCTATCTTCCTGTTTCTTTTGCATTTGGGGTTTCTGCGACTCAATTTGGCTTCACTGCATGGGAAGCATTATTTTTATCTTGCTCTATGTATGCAGGTGCCAGTCAATTTCTCGTCGTGGCGTTACTGGGAAGTGGAACATCCATTTGGATGACTGCTCTTACTGTAATTGCCCTCGATATCCGCCATTTACTCTATGGCCCTGCCTTACAAAACCTGATTCAAGACCGACTCAATTTAAAGAAAACGGCAGTTTGGGCTTGGGGTTTAACCGACGAAGTTTTCGCATCAGGCATGATCAAACTGTCGCAACGTCGTCAAGAATGGTCGGAATCTTGGATGTTAGGACTCAGCTTATTTAGTTGGCTGTCCTGGGCAACAGGCTCATTTTTAGGCGGTTTATTTGCCGATCAAGTCAGCAACCTTCCACAATTTTTACAAGCCGCACTCGACTTCCTACTGCCTGCATTGTTTTTAAGCTTTTTACTCGCAGCATTTGAGAAAAAACATACATTTGTGGTCACGGTTACAATTATTGTTTCTGCGATTGCCTGCTACTTTATCGACTTGTCTGCTGCGATTTTTATCGGTATTTCTTCTGGTATTTTTGCCGGTTTATTCAAACATTATGTCTTAAAGAAACCTGATCCTGAACATATGGGTGAAGCATCATGAATCTAGAAATTATCTTGGTTGGGATCTTGGTCGGGATTGCGAATTTTGCATCACGGTTTGGGCCATTTTTTGTAATTCAGAAATTTCAGCAAGGTTCACAGCAGCGTGGTTCTTTATGGCTCAAAATCGCTTTGGGCTCGATTGGTATTGCCGCAATTAGTTCAATGTTGGTGGTTGCAACCTTACCGCCGCTGCTTGAAACTCCAAATAAAAGCTTTGCCATGTTAGTTGGATTTGCTGTGCTTGCAGGCTTGTATTTCAAGTTTAAAAAAATTGTCCCTGCTACACTGACTGCGGCACTGACTTACGGCTTAGTCTATACCTATATACCTTTTCATCTCTAAAGCTGAGTCAGCGACAATCCAAATAAAAACCTCAAGCACAAGCTTCTTCAGCCTGTGCCTTTTAATTAGCAATATTTATGAGATAGTCAACGCATAACATAAAAATCTAGCGAAACCCCATAGATGGCAAAGTACCATTGTATTCAAGGCAAAATTTATATTCATTCTAGACAACCATCTGAATTGAGTTGGGGACTGCAAAAACCCATCGAAAGTACATATTTTCAATGCTTCATTCAAAGCCAGCTGTTCAGTGGTAATTTCTGCGCTGTACATTACCAACCTGCAGATCAGATCCGCGCCATTTATATAGAGAAAAATCAGCAAAAGACGATTGTGGGCTTATATAACTACACACAGCAGATTCTGCACTTACATCCACGCCGCCTGATGTTTTCACACATATCGATGCCCCGCCTGTTCAGCAATTTTCTGCAGCTGGCGGGTTTTTTATTGATTTTTCTATTGTGCATTTTTAGCCTCAGTTCATGGCTCAATTCATCATTTCACATTCTATCGGTAGTTGCAGACGCACTCTATTTCACTGCCATTTTAATTGGCTTAATATTGATTTTATGCATATGTGTCGCACCACTGCTCGGATTGCTGTACTAGCCCAATTTCCGCCAAACATCTATACAGCTTTGTGCGCTTCAATGTGCAAATTTGGATATTGAGCCATTCCCTGCATCTGTAAAAAATGCAGGTATATTTAAAGTGAATTTAAATAAAAACAACTAAATACCACTTTTTAAAGATTTTCAAAGGTAAATAATTACACGAACGCATACCCATAAAGATATAAAAAAAATTGTTGGACAATATCATTTATTTATGTGAACACTCGCTTATCTCTCGAACAAGTTCTGCTATGCTTAAATTCCCATAAAATCAAGCATGGATGATTACATGAGCGTCACTATTGGTACTCCACTTCAGTCTTCAGCGTATAAAATCTTACTGTTAGGTTCTGGTGAACTCGGTAAAGAAGTTGTGATTTCATTGCAACGTTTGGGTGTAGAAGTTCATGCTGCCGATCGTTATGACCATGCTCCGGCCATGCAAGTTGCACATTTTTCTCATACTTTAAATATGGCAGATCCCGAGGCACTTAAAGCCTTAATTTCTCAAGTTAAGCCTCATTTGATTGTCCCTGAAATTGAAGCCATTGCGACTCAAGTTTTGGTCGAGATTGAAGAACAAAAGATTGCCACTGTCATTCCTTCTGCAAAAGCTGTCAACCTGACGATGAATCGTGAAGGGATTCGCCGTCTAGCTGCCGAAGAGCTTGGACTCCCGACTTCAGCCTACCGATTTGCCAATACCCTTGAAGCGTTCCGTGCAGCATGCGATGACATTGGCTATCCAAACTTTGTTAAACCTGTCATGTCGTCTTCGGGTAAAGGACAGTCACGTGTAAAAAGCTTTGATGAAGTCGATGCTGCTTGGGAATATGCACAAACAGGTGGACGTGTAAATCAAGGCACCGTGATCGTGGAATCACAAATTGACTTTGACTTTGAAATCACCCTGCTGACTGTTCGAGCTAAAAATGCAGAAACAGGTGAAATTGAAACATCATTTTGCGACCCAATTGGCCACCGCCAAGACTCTGGTGACTATGTTGAAAGTTGGCAGCCACAACTTATGACTGCTCTTGCATTAGAGGAAGCCAAGCGTATTGCCAATAAAGTAACCATTGCATTAGGTGGATGTGGCATTTTTGGGGTGGAACTGTTTGTCAAAGGCGATAAAGTATGGTTTAGTGAGGTATCACCTCGTCCACACGATACAGGCCTTGTCACTCTTGCATCGCAATTCCAAAGCGAATTCGAACTGCATGCACGTGCCATTCTTGGTCTGCCTGTGAATACTGCTCGACACAGTACTGCTGCGAGCGCAGTCATCTATGCAGGCGTGGATGATACCAATTTATCATTTACTGGCTTAAATCTTGCTTTGGCTAATCCAGACACCGATTTACGCCTCTTTGGTAAACCAGAAGGCTTTAAACGTCGCCGTATGGGCGTAGCAACAGCACGCGCTGAAACCACAGATCACGCGCGTGAACTTGCTCAACATGCTGCACAACAAGTCAGTGTTCAACAAAACTAAGTTTGTAACACCTTAACGGACCACTGTTCATGATCAATACGCTTCCTCTGCTGAATTACATTAAAAGTAACCACGACATTCAGGCGATTAACCAATGGCGCTCAGATGTTGAAAATCAGCTACAGGAATGCTTTGAAAATGGACAGTCGATTCGTGATGTGATTTTGGCGCGATCGAATCTAATCGATGAAGCTTTAAAGTTCTTATGGACACATGCTGAACTCGACCAAACCGATCTCGGTTTGTTTGCTGTAGGTGGCTATGGTCGCCGTGAAATGCTGCCATACTCCGACGTCGATATCATGATTTTGTCTGAGGATGAAATCAGCCCAGAACAAGAAAAACTCATCTCCAGCTTTATTTCAACACTTTGGGATGTTGGTAATTTCAAACCGGGCATCAGTGTACGTACTATTAACGATTGTGTTGCTCAAGCCACCAATGATTTAACCGTGGCAACAGCGCTGATCGAAGCACGTTTGATTGTGGGCAATGAACACCTAGCCAAATGGCCACGCCGTATCGTGTCACAGACATGGACGGATAAAACCTTCTATGATGCCAAAATGCAAGAGCAAGCCAAACGCTATGCTCAACATAACAATACCGAAAGCAACTTAGAACCCGATATTAAAAATGCGCCCGGTGGTATCCGCGACATCAACCAAATCGGTTGGATTGCAAAGCGTCATTTCCGTGTCAATCGCATCTATGACCTTGTACATCTAGGTTTTATTTCAGAGTTTGAACTTGGCGTTCTTGAAGAAACAGAAAGCTTTCTTTGGGAAATCCGTCATCATTTACATCGCTTAACCAAGCGCGACGAAAACCGCTTACTGTTTGATTATCAACGTGACATTGCCGCTAAATTTGGCTATCAGCGTGAAGAAGGCAAATCACCGAATTATCCAATCGAACAGTTCATGAAACGTTACTACCGTAGCGCTCAGCAAGTGACGACTTTAAATGAAATGCTCTTGGCTTATTTCAATGAATCGGTCATCACACCGCGCTTGCCTGACTATGAACGTAAGATTGAAGAAATCAATGCCAACTTCAAATTAGTTGATGGCAAATTGGCGGTGCAGCATCATAAAATTTTCTCTGAAAATCCAAGTGCTATTTTAGAAATTTTCTACCTCTTGGCGAATCGTCCGGAAATTGAAGGCATTCGTGCCCGAACTTTACGTCTATTGTCTCTTGCGGCAAAACGTATTGATCAAAACTTCCGTAACAATCCCGCACATCAAGCCTTATTTATGGCGATCATTCGCTCACCCTACCGTTTATATGACACCATGGTGGCGATGAAACGTTATGGTGTGCTCGGCAACTATATTCCTGCCTTTGGGCAAATCATGGGACTCATGCAATACGACTTGTTCCATATTTATACTGTCGATGCCCACACCCTATTACTACTACGTAATTTAAACCGTTTTAAAGAGCCTGAATTTGCTAAGGACTTCCCTGTCGTTAGCTCCGTATTCCAACGACTGGCGCGCCGTGACATTGTTTATTTAGCGGCAATTTTCCATGATATCGCCAAAGGTCGTGGTGGTGACCACAGTGAACTTGGTGCAGCGGATGCAATTGCTTTTTGCCGTACCCATGGGTTTACTGAACGTGAATGCAACCTTGTCGCATGGTTGATTCAAAACCATCTATTGATGTCCGTTACTTCTCAGAAAAAAGATATTTCCGATCCAGATGTAGTGAAAGAATTTGCTGAGAAAATGGGCGATATGGAACATCTCGACTATCTTTACACATTGACAGTTGCTGATATCAATGCAACTAATCCGACGCTTTGGAATACATGGCGTGCATCCCTCATGCGCCAACTGTATACACAAGCGCGTGATGTGATTCGTTCAGGTTTGGGTCGTCCAGTAGACTATCCAATGCTGATTGAAGATACCAAATTTGCGGCCAGTGAACTGTTAGTCAACGATTTTGCGCTCTACGATGTAGAAACTGTTTGGCAAGAACTCGGTGATGAATATTTCCTGAAAGAATCTGCCGATGAAATCGCATGGCATACGCGCGCCATTTTAAAACATGGCAATAATGCAGAACCATTGGTGATGATGCGAGCACATCGCAAATTTGCACAAGATGCGGTACAGATCTTTATTTACACTCAAGATCAACCTAACTTGTTTGCGACTACAGTGGCTATTTTGGACAGAATGAATCTAGATGTTCAGGATGCTCGAATTATCACTGCATCCACTGCATTTAGTTTGGACACTTATGTTGTACTTGACCGTTTTGGCACCTTATTAACAGATCCTGAACGTGAGCAAACTGTTATTGAAGCGCTCAAAAAAGCCTTGAGCCAATCTGACAAGTACCCAGGCCTGATGCAACGTCGTATTCCACGTCAACTGCGTCATTTTGATATTGAAAATACCGTGAGTATTTCTTTTAATGAAGCGCTTCAACAAAATATGGTTGAAATTGCGACACTTGACCATCCGGGCTTACTTGCTAAAGTCGGTGGTTTATTTATGATGCAAGGCCTAGATATTCACTCTGCGAAAATTGCGACGCTCGGTGAACGTGCTGAAGATATTTTCTATGTCACTAAAAAAGATGGCTCACCTATGAGCGATTCAGAAGCAGAAACGTTTGCTGCACAATTAAAGTCAGCACTCGATGAAGCTTCGAATCAGGTTTGTAGTCATCATTAACTTAAATTGATCGGTATCCATTCCATGAACTCCAGTTTGTCATTATTGCACCCTTATCCATTTGAAAAGCTAAATAAGCTATTTCAGGATGTGAAACCCGCAGAGTTGCCTTTGATTCCCCTATCGATTGGTGAGCCAAAGCATCCTGCACCGGAGTTTGTGAAACAGGCTATTATTGATAATTTTCAACACTTATCAACTTACCCAAACAGCAAGGGTTTACCTGAGCTTCGCACAAGTATTGCAAATTGGTTAACCCGTCGCTTTAAACTCAATAGCATCAGTGCAGACACCAACGTCCTGCCTGTATCAGGTACACGTGAAGCGATCTTCTCGTTTGTACAAGCTTTGGTTAAACGTGAAGATGCCCCTTATGTCGTGATGCCAAATCCGTTCTACCAAATCTATGAAGGCGCAACTTTACTTGCGGGTGCAGAGCCTTACTTCATCAACTGTACAGAAGAAAATAACTACCTTGGCGACTTTGACGCTGTACCAGCTGAAGTTTGGGAAAAAACCGCTTTACTGTTTGTCTGCACACCGGGTAATCCTACAGGTGCGGTACTTTCTAAAGAACAGTTTAAAAAACTGATTGCTCTGTCTGACCAATATAATTTTGTGATTGCATCTGATGAATGCTACTCAGAGCTTTGGTTTGATGAAGCACCTGTTGGTCTGCTTGAAGTCTGTGCTGAAATGGGCCGTGATGATTATAAGAACTGCGTGGTATTCCACTCACTGTCTAAGCGTTCTAACTTACCGGGTATGCGTTCTGGCTTTGTTGCAGGTGATGCTGCGCTTTTAAAACCTTATTTACAATACCGTACTTATCATGGCGCTGCGATGCCTGTTCAACACCAGTTAGCTTCAATTGCAGCTTGGGATGACGAAGCACACGTCGAAGAAAACCGCGTCCAGTACCGTGCAAAATTTGAATTATTCCAACGCGAACTGGGTCACCTACTACCATTACAAAAACCTGATGCAGGGTTCTACTACTGGTTAAAAGTGGATAATGATGAAAGCTTTGCCAAAATGCTCATGGAAAAAGCACACGTTAAAGTGCTTCCAGGCCGTTATTTATCGCGTGATACGGCACAAGGTAATCCGGGTGAAAACCATGTCCGGTTAGCCCTTGTTGCTGATATTGCCCAATGTGAAGAAGTCATTCGTCGCTTAAAAGCAGTACTTTAATTGATTTAAAGCGTTTTGCTTAAAACAAAAAATGCCCCAGATTTGGGGCATTTTTATTTGAGTCATTTCTTAACCATCATTCAGAGAAAATCATTTAAGGGTATTCACTTAGAAACAATTATTAAGAAATCATTGAAAAATATTAGAAATCAAATGTAGCACTCAATTTAAATGTTCGAGGTTCGCTTAGTGACAAATATGTATAGTCGTTCACCGATGCTGAAGCCCAATAGTCTTTATCTAAAACATTAGTCACACTAAAATTCAAACTGGTGGGTACATTCTTGATTTGCGTTTTATAGTTTGCACCCAAATCTACACGTGTCCAATCTTTAAGTTTCAATGTGTTGGCATTGTTTGCATAAGTTGAACCCGTATATACAACGCGCCCATTTACACTAACATCTTGTTCAATCGGTAGTTTCCAATCCGCTTCGACATTGGCTTGGAACTCCGGCACACCGATCACACGATGTCCATCAAATAAACCTTGGTATGTGTCTTTTTGTTCGGTATCAATCCAAGTTACGCCGCCCAATATTTTGATTGAATCTGTTAATTGACCATAGGCATTAAATTCAAGCCCTTGGTGAATATTCGTCGCTTGACTGATTTGTGCTGTCCCTGAGCTATTCACTGAGGCTTTTTGGCGATCTGTATAGAAATAATTCAATGTTCCGCCAATCAAGCCATTTTCATATTTCACGCCCAGTTCTTTTTGTTTCGAGACAAATGGATCGGCAATAAAGTTATTACCTTCACTATCCAAAATCGCTTCGCCTTGAACCAAAGCTTCGATGTAATTGGCATACATAGACCATTCAGGCGTTAATTTATAACTCACGCCCAATGCCGGAGTAAGCTGATTTTTATTAATATTGTATTTATAGGTTCCGTAAGAATATACGTCTTGATCAACTTCCTGATAACGCGCACCAAGCATGAGGGTCAAACGATCATCTAACATCGAAATATTGTCGCCCAAGGCAAAACTTTTCAAGGTACTGACACCCGCTTTCGGATAAGTCCCTTCTACCCCCAACCATTTATCAATGTTTGAATCTTCGGTGTAAATCGGATCATAAAAATTATCATTCAAACTGGTGGCATAACCATAGCTATAGCGTTTATCTGCACGATATAAAGAACCAGAAGCGACCACTTGATGTTTTAAAGCACCTGTTTCAAATTGAGTTTTCACACCCAGTTCTGCTGAGTGATTACGATCTTTACGTGGAATCATCGATGCAGAAAGTTTTGCCGTTCCTGCTGCAGTATCACTTAATTGTTGACTTGAGTAAACACCGGCTTCTTCTGATTTGCGAAAACCATATGCTGCATAGGCTGTCGTTGCATCGGTTAAGTCATATTCAGCGCGTACACTTCCGAATAAATCTTCTTCGTTTGAATAAGTCCATGCTTGACCATGATAATTAGCATACTGAGCAGCACTCGGAAGCTGTGTAACCGCATTGGTTAAACGTAAACTTGGTCGATTTTCTGAAAGGCGGTTATTGTTATATCCCAAATCACCAGATAGGCGGAGACGCTCTCCTTTGTAGTCCGCAGCAATCAAAGCCAATCCAAGTGTTTTCTTTTCTTGATCAATCTCGGTTCCGCCATCATGGTAAGCGGTATTGACCCGCACCCCAAATTGATCATCTGTCCCAAAGCGACGTGATACATCCGACGCCACATAGGCACCATTGAAGTTTGTACCCACCGTCACACGTGTTAATGGATCATTACTGGCACGTTTCGGAAGTAAGTTAATTGAACCACCAATTCCTGTTCCACCTGGGATTGCACCATTTAAAAATGCCGAAGCGCCTTTAAAGACTTCTACCCGCTCAAACAGTTCTGTTGGAATATATTGGCGTGGCAATATGCCATACAGGCCGTTATATGCAGTATCATCAGATGCCAATGTAAAACCACGAATAAAATAAGCTTCTTGAAAGTTCCCATAACCTTTGGCCGTACGCACACCCGCATCTGCTTGTAGCACATCCCCGACGCTTTTCGCTTGGCGGTCTTGAATATATTGCTGGGTATAACTGGTGATATTAAATGGTGTTTCTAAATTTTTCTGATTACCAAAAATACCCACTTTACCACCTGTGGCGACTTGCCCCCCTGCATAAGGCTTCATTAAACCATTTGCAGAAGCATCCGCACTGACGACCACATTAATGGCTTCTAGCGTTTGAACTTCAGTAGTATCGATATTGGCAGCGGGATGTTCCTTTTCAGCGATTTCATTCGCATAAACATATGTGAACCCTTGTGTAGCACACGCCATCATCACACAGAGCTGCTTCATTTTTAACATTGGGAGAATGATCCTAGAAAATACGCCCACATAATAAATGATAATTATTAGCATTTATTCTTTCATTTCATCTTTTACGATGCTTTTTATTTATTACTTTTTATTTTTTAATTGTAATTTTTTATTAAGCCCAACTTAATGAATTACACCCACCTGCTTGCCGAAGAGCGATTTCATTCATCAAATACACAAGGATTAAGTCATTTAATTTCCACTCATGAAACCAATTTTCAAGCTTCATCTATCAGATGAAAACCCAAACATTGACAGATCATTCGGGGAGCTTAGAACAATGATTAACATATGCCTTCTGCTATAGGCTTATTGAGGTGGATGAATAGCAAATTCATGTTCAACGGTATAACTGAGATTTTTATCGACCATCGGAATGGGTTCAAGTCGCGCAACCAATAGGGATTTTTGTACTTTTTGATCAAAGCTTTTAGAGCCCGAACTTGCAATGAGTTTTGAGCTAACAATATAGCCTGTTGCAGCAATCACGGTGAGCTGTAGTTTGACGGGATGCTTATATGTTTTCATTTCAGACGCAGATAGCACATATTGTGGTGCATTCACCCAAGAGACTTCATACATTTTCGGTTTGACATGTGGATCAATTACATCGGCAACACGCGTAGGTTGGTATTCTTCTACAGGTGTTTTTAATAATTGCAATAATGCATTGACCTGAGCATCTGTCGTGCGGTCTAGATTGATAGCATCAACAGAAGTTTCTGCAGATTCAGAAGCATTCAAATTGCTATCTGCCCAAGCTGTACCCACACATACGGGTAAAAAAACCGTTAAAACACAAATTCGACGTTTAACCATCTGCTTAAACAATGTGATGACCTTCAAATAAAGAGCCGTCAGTATAAAACATCCAAAAAAAAATAAAGACGCTTTCGCGCCTTTATATCAACCTTAGTTTAGCCAATGATTCACATCATTTTGACTGAGCCAAAGCTTTTTCAATATCTTCATTCAAGGTTTCAGGCTTGGTCGTGGGTGCATAGCGGTTCAAGACCTGACCATTTTTCCCAATTAAAAACTTCGTAAAATTCCACTTAATGCCATTTCCCAATACACCTTTCGAGTTATTGGTTAAGTAACGGAAAATCACATGCGCTTCAGGGCCTTTTACATTCACTTTGGCAAACATCGGGAAAGATACGCCATAGTTTTTTTGACAAAACGCGCCAATTTGATCATTCGAACCCGGATCTTGTCCGCCAAATTGGTTGCATGGAAAGCCTAAAACTTCCAAACCTTGATCTTTATATTGTTCGTAAATTTTCTCCAAACCTGCAAATTGCGGAGTAAACCCACATTTGCTGGCTGTATTTACAATTAATAAAACCTTGCCTTCATAATCTGCAAAGGATTTATTACTTCCGTCCAGTAATTCTGCTTCAAACTGGTGAATGGTGGTCATGGATAAGTTTCCTCATCATTTTTTTCTTTTGTTTCTAATTCTAAGGATGCCGAATTAATACAATAACGTAATCCAGTCGGCTGTGGGCCATCAGCAAAAACATGCCCTAAGTGAGCGTCACAATGATGACAAACAATTTCTGTTCTGACCATACCGTGTGTCGTATCTACATTTTCTTCCACCGCAGCAGGTTCAATTGGCTTATAAAAGCTCGGCCAACCACAACCGCTATCGTATTTTGTTTCAGAAGAAAAAAGCGGTTCCCCGCAACAACGACATACATACGTGCCAGCTTGTTTCGTATTCCAATATTTTCCAGTGAAAGCTTGCTCCGTGCCTTTCTGACGCGTTATGCGAAACTCTTCTGGTGACAATTCTCTTTGCCATTCTCTTTCTGTTTTATTGAGTTTTCCCATGATGACGTCCCTTTATATCGTGGTATTTAAAATAGGATAATCCTATATTTACGTCATTCATTCTTAAATTTCTAGTCTTTATTCAACAATTTACAAAATCTATATAATGACCAAAAAAGCAAAAGGTAAGCAAATATAAAATCATGGTAAGCAAAATACCAAATTAAATGCTTTTTTGTGAGCAACTTTAGTGATAATCTTAGCCCTACTCTTGCTCAGGATTAAAAAATGTCGCAGAAAAAGAGCGTAATTTTTAAAAATCTGCTGCCCGTGATCAAACAATATCAACAGGCAGGGTTTACGCATGAAAAAATAGTTGTTTTACTCAGAGACGAACATCATCTCGATTTAGTAACGACCGAGACATTTAAAAGCTATTTATACCGTTATGCAAAAGTGACCTCCACTCTTTCCGAGAATATAAAAATGCCGAATACGTTTAACACCCCACGCGAAATTAAGAAATCGTCTAAGCTCGAGCATGTTTGCTACGACATTCGCGGACCAGTGTTACGAGCGGCCAATGAGATGGAAGAGGCAGGCCATAAAATTATTAAATTAAATATTGGTAACCCTGCTCCTTTTGGTTTTGAAGCGCCTCAAGAAATTATTAATGACGTGGCACTCAACCTGCCAAATGCAATTGGTTATACCGACTCAAAAGGCATCTTCCCTGCGCGTAAAGCGATTTGTCAGTATTATCAACAAAAAGGTATCTTAAACATGCACGTCAATGACGTGTATGTTGGTAATGGCGTATCTGAACTGATCGTGATGGCGATGCAAGGTTTGCTCGACGATGGCGACGAAATGCTGGTACCTATGCCAGATTATCCGCTGTGGACAGCAGCAGTTAACCTTTCTGGCGGTACAGCTATTCACTATAAATGTGATGAAGAAAATTTCTGGTATCCAGATATTGCCGACATGGAAAGTAAAATCACCCCAAATACCCGCGGTATCGTGGTGATTAACCCGAACAACCCAACAGGTGCAGTTTACCCACGTCATGTGCTCGAGCAAATTGTGACTCTTGCGAAGAAATACGATTTAATTTTATTTGCTGATGAAATTTACGACAAGATCGTTTATGACGGCATTGAGCATGTCTCTGTTGCATCTTTAGCAGGCGATCAGCTATGTATTTCATTCAATGGCTTATCTAAAGCGTATCGAATTGCAGGTTACCGTTCAGGCTGGATGGCAATTACAGGCGATAAATCACGTGCGCTAGACTACATTGAAGGTTTAGACATGTTGGCTTCAATGCGTCTATGTGCCAACCACCAAGCGCAATATGCGATTCAAACAGCTTTAGGCGGTTATCAATCGATTAATGATTTAATCCGTCCGGGCGGCCGTTTATATGAACAACGGAACATTGCTTGGGAAATGTTGAATGATATTCCGGGTGTGTCTTGTGTGAAACCAGAGGGTGCTATGTACTGCTTCCCTAAACTGGATCCTGAAATTTACCCAATTCAAGACGATGAGAAATTCATGTTGGATTTCCTCCGTGCTGAAAAAGTACTTTTGGTTCAAGGTACGGGCTTTAACTGGCCAACACCAGATCACTTCCGTGTGGTGTTCTTGCCTGCTGAAAATGAACTACGTGAAGCACTGACTCGTTTAGGTCGTTTCTTGGCGAAAATGCGTTAATTCATAAGTGCTTTAAAAATAAAAAAACCGTACGTGCTGTACGGTTTTTTTATTACTGTATGCTTAAATTTGATTTCTATACTGTACTCACACCGTAGCTATCTTTTTGAATAGTTAAGTTTTTAATAATTTATTTTGAGCTTAGACCTTAGTCAAAACTTTAAGATCTGTTGATTTTTCTACAGCATATTCATGTTATTTTTTAACCAATCATAAAAACACATGAGTACAGGATGTTCTCAAACAAAATTAAACTGAGCCTATTTCTCTGTCTAAGCATGTGCCTCGGCATAGGGATCTTACGTTTTTCCTATACCGCACTACTCCCTTCAACCCGCGAAGCATTTGGTTGGAGCCTAAGTTTTGCCAGCATCTTAGGTAGTGCCAATTTGCTCGGCTACTTAATCGGCGCATTTTGGGCCATGAAATTACCCCAAAATAAAAGCATGGTGAGCTACATCCAACTCGCGGCTATTGCAGGGACACTCAGTTTACTCAGTTGTGCATTTTCAGGTTTTTCAGAAATTTGGTACAGCACTTGGCGCGTAATTTCAGGGATCAGTGGCGGCTTACTAATGATCCTCTCCCCAAGTGTCGTGGCCCAATGTTCACAGCTTCAAGACCGCTTTAAAATCAACTTTATTGGTTTTAGCGGTATTGGCTTGGGGGTCTTAATGGCAACGCTATTTTTGCCTTACATCCAAGATATTTCCACAATGTGGGCTTGGTTGATTTTGTTTTCTTTTTCAGCCCTGATTTGTATGTTACTCAGCGTGCTTTTAAAGGGTTTTAAATCACAGCTTACAACACTCACTGCAATTTCAGCTGCAGAACATAAAGTCGATGGAATTTTCTATTGTCTCTTAATTGTGTATAGCACCAGTGCATTTGCTTACGTGCCCCATTCATTATTTTGGATTGACTATTTAACTCACACCCTACACCTCAGCCCGATCGGGATCAATTTCAATTGGATTTTATATGGTCTAGGAAGTGCTTTAGGAGCCTTTGCTGCTTACTGCTTAGCACAAAAACTGGGAAATATTAGTGCTCTTAAAATTTTATATAGCAGCTATGTCTTCGCGATTTTTATAGCGATTATTAATATCCATCCACTTTTTACTTTTTTATCTTCTTTTGCGACAGGCTTGCTCAATCCAGCAGTGGTTTTTCTCACCTCTTATACCATTTTGCAAATCTATGGTAGCGCCTATAAAAAGCTCTGGAGTATTGCAACCCTGTGCTTTGCATCTATTCAATTGATCGGTGGTTTAAGCTTTAGTTTTTTACAGCGAATTGGTATTGATTATTCACAGCAATTTATTTTGGCCGCATGCGTACTCGGCATTGGAACAATGCAACTCTTTTGGTTCACTCGCACAGCAAAATTGAGCAAAAATCCCGTCTAGGTAGATCACAAGACATTCAACTGCATCACCATTCACACATACAAAAGTCATGCATACAAAGAAAAGACCTATATAAATAGGTCTTTTCATTTTGATAAAGAGTGAATGGGCTAAGCTTTTTTCAGCTTTTTCTTTAATTTTTTCAGAGCAGAATTATGCTTTGAAATTTTGTTCAACCTCGCTTTAATTTCCTTTTTAAGTGATTTGGTTTTCTTAGACAAATTCATCTCCTTCTCGTCTACGTATAAAACTTAAATTTAGTTCAATTAGAAAATCGTTTGACCAAATGAACTTTGACTCACAAAGTCTTTAGCCTATTAATGATGTTGTTGACGCTGATTTCGTTGATGTGGCTGTTGTTTCTGTTTCTTCTGGTCTTGTTGCTGTTGCTGTTGCTGTTGCTGTTGCTGTTGCTGATCATTTTTCTGCTGTTGTTGATCAGATTGTTGGTTTTGTTGATGCTGTTTACGAGACATTTCATTTCTCCTTTTTCATCACAAATATCGCAATGTACTGCTGCTAGGTGTACTTCTACTAAAGGACAACAACCAATGTACCGCTAATTTTCAAGGAACCAAGCCGATAAATGTTTCGAATTACGTCATTGTAAAATTTCTGGAGAATAATTAATTTGAAATCAATCCCCCTCTATTTTCTGCATTACCTAAGTTCACTCGAATAGTGTGGTTTTAAACTTTTGGTAACATGACAAGCATGCCAAACCATCTGATTGATTGCGTGAAGTCATCTTTTTATCTCGTATTTTTAAATGGCCTTGAGTAACCCTTTTTCTGTGTGTTTAATTAATTCCCATAAAAAAGGACTGAATCATTCAGTCTTTTTTACCTAGCCTTTTTATACATCTAGCTTTTTTACACCTAGATTAGCAAATAAACTTAGTCCATATGCTCAATGATGGCTTGTCCAAACTCCGAACAACGTAATAGTTTTGCACCTTGCATGAGTCGTTCAAAATCATAGGTCACCGTTTTGGCTTCAATGGCACCTGCGATCCCTTTAATAATTAGATCTGCCGCTTCAGTCCAGCCCATATTTCGCAGCATCATTTCTGCAGACAGAATAATAGACCCAGGGTTTACTTTGTCTTGACCCGCATATTTAGGTGCAGTGCCATGTGTCGCTTCATAAACTTGTACCGCGCCACCAATATTGGCACCCGGTGCAATACCAATGCCGCCAACTTCAGCCGCCAAAGCATCTGAAATATAGTCACCGTTTAAATTTAGGGTAGCAATGACTGAATAATCGGTCGGACGCATGAGAATCTGCTGTAAAAAAGCGTCCGCGATCGCATCTTTAATCACGATTTCTTTGCCCGTTTTTGGATTTTTTATTTTGACCCAAGGACCACCATCTAGCAATTCACCACCAAAGCGCTCAAGTGCGACTTCATAACCCCACTCTTTAAACGCCCCTTCGGTATATTTCATGATATTACCTTTGTGCACCAAAGTGACATTCGGCTTATCATTATCAATGGCGAATTGAATAGCTTTACGTACCAAACGCTGAGAACCTTCTTTAGATACAGGCTTAATCCCGATACCGCAATTTTCCTCAAAGCGAATCTTAGTGACGCCCATTTCCTCTTTAAGAAATTTGATCATTTTCTTGGCTTCAGGCGAATCTGCTTTCCATTCGATCCCTGCGTAAATATCTTCTGAGTTCTCTCGGAAGATCACCATGTCTGTACGTTCAGGATGCTGAACAGGTGAAGGAACGCCCTTAAACCAACGTACTGGGCGCACACAGACGTAGAGATCTAATTCTTGACGTAGTGCAACATTTAGCGAACGAATGCCACCACCGACAGGCGTCGTTAACGGCCCTTTAATTGAAACCACAAATTCGCGTAAAGCCTCAAAGGTTTCTTCGGGCATATAGGTGCCATAAATTTTATTGGCTTTTTCACCACAATAGACTTCCATCCATTCTATGGCACGTTTTCCACCATAAGCTTTTTGTACTGCGGCATTCACCACGGTTTTCATCACGGGCGTGATATCAACACCTATACCATCGCCTTCAATAAACGGAATAATTGGATTATTGGGAACATTGAATGATAAGTCTGAATTTACTGTAATTTTTGTCCCATCCACTGGAACGACGATCTTCTGATAACCCATTTTTATGATCCTCCCTGAGAAGCGAGTGAAAAAATAATTGCTGTTTGATAAGACTTTTAATTGCGCTTCACGCATAATACTCTAAAGCAAATCTACCTTTTTTGAGATTTAGATGGGAAATAGCTGCATTTCCCTATTGAATAAATCTTAACCAATTTGAATTATTGTATTTAATAGAAGTTATTTCCTATGAAAATCGTCATCTTAAACAATTCTGATAATAATAATTCGTTATAATCCTATATAGTTCGCCACGTCTGCTATTAACCTTTAAATTAGAATAATTAAAGTTCGCTACAGTTCGATAAATTCCATTTTAATTCGCATCAAAAACGGGTATCTTGACGGGTAACATTAAAATTACCCGTGTTACCCGTCATGCTTTCAGATGCAAAAGTAAAAACACTTAAACCTAAGGATAAGTCTTATCGCATTTTAGATGCTGAGCGGCTTTATATAGAGGTTCGCCCTACTGGTACGAAGATATGGCGCTTCAAATACACATTGAATGGCAAAG
This sequence comes from Acinetobacter sp. YH12069, assembly GCF_013419675.1. NCBI lineage: Bacteria > Pseudomonadati > Pseudomonadota > Gammaproteobacteria > Moraxellales > Moraxellaceae > Acinetobacter > Acinetobacter sp. YH12069. The sequence goes on from NZ_VOZS01000016.1 coordinate 61,542, forward strand.
AAGGAACTATTAGTTTTGGTGAATATCCTTCTGTAACGCTTCAAGATGCCCGAAAACTAAAAGATGATGCACGTGCAAAATTAGCTAAAGGATTAAATCCATCACAAGAAAAGAAGAAAGAAAAATTAGAAAAACGAATTAAAGCCAGCAATACATTCAAGGCCATAGCCGAAGAATATGCAACTGAGCAAATGAAACACAAATCCCCTGATTATGTTGAGCGATTCAAAAATTGCATGCAGATGGATGTATATAAAGAAATTGGCTCACTACCAATTAAGGACATTACATCTGCTCACATATTATCTGTGATGAAAAACACCATAAGTCGCATTAGTGCATCCCCTAAATTTGGAACAGGTGAAGCAGCAGCAAATTTAAATCGTAGATTTATCGGCCTAGTCATGCGTTATGCAATTATCACATCTCGATTGGATAATGATCCTACATACGCATTACGTAGTGTGGTATCCCAACCGGCTGTCGAACATGCGAGAGCGCTCGATCCACAAGAAAAAAAAGAACTACGTAAAAAAATTGATAGCTATAACGGCTCCACAGTTGTCAGAAATGCTGGCTTAGCAATGCTCTACTCAATGTTAAGGACTGTTGAGATTAGGAAGTTAGAATGGTCATACATTGATTTTGAATCAAAGACTATTACGCTCCCGCGATCATCAAGACAAACGCAACAAGATCGTGTTATGAAGAAAAATAGAACCCATATCGTCCCTATCTCAACGCAACTTTTTGATTTGTTACAGCAGCAATACGCACTATCAGGTGATCAAATTTATGTTTTCCCTTCACCTCAACGGCGCAATAATATGTTGTCTAGGACTACATTAAATAGAATGCTTGAATACATGGGGATGTCAGCAGTTACTGCACATGATTTTCGTGCAACTGCTTCAACAGCTTTATACGAAAAGGGTTATAAAGAAGACTGGATTGAACTCCAGTTGGCCCATGTAAGCGGCAATAGAACTAAAGCTTCATATAATCACGCCAAACATCTAAATGAGCGTAGAAAAATGATGCAAGATTGGGCTGATATGGTTGATAGTTGGTGAGGTGAATCTATGATTGTTGTGAAGAAAAATAAAAAGTATCTCTCTTATGTAAAACAAGAGGAGGATTTGGGGTATTGGGAATTATCAGAGGTGAATTTTATAGATCAATCTGGTTGGTGTTGGACCAGTGATTATGAGAAAGCAAAATATTTTATGAGCGTTCGGGATGCTGATATTTTTCTAGCTAAGAAGAAGGGTGGGTTTTGGGAAGGTGTGGAGATAGTTAGTGAGTGATATTCAAAATCAAATTATAAATATTATTGCGATTACAATGGCTATGTGCTTTTTTTGTTTTGCTTCATCTTGGATATTGTTTGAATTAAAGGGCTCACCAAACTCACTAAAAGACACTTGGACTATTGTTTCCTCTTTATTTAGTGGTGGCGCTGCTCTTATTGCAGCTTATATTGCGTCTTTATTATTTAATGATTGGAAAGAGCAGCACAATAAATCTATTTTATCAAACGAAGCTAAAATAATTTTTAGAAAAATTAGTGAATCCTATTTATTATTAGCCACTTACAATAAATCCTTAGATAGAATGTTAGGTAACTCTGTTGCCTTTTCTATTAATGATATTCACAACTCTATGGGGCCAGAGGTGGTTCCACTTGTTTGAACAACTAAAAGCGTATTTATAAGTGATATTCCGCTCTAGTTAAGCCACCTTGTTTTGTTGGGGTAGCTGATCATAGTAAAACTCATTTGGTGTCATTTTGTCTAGACTCGAATGA